>PWDW01000070.1 GCA_003553225.1 Halanaerobiaceae bacterium | reverse complement strand
CAGATCAATTTAGTAATAATCTTTTTCTTCTAATCTTTTTTCTTCAGCTTCTTAGCTCCTTCTTTTAATCCCCCCTTCTTTTTATAATATTTTTATATGACTTATATGAATTATAACTTTTGTTTATGTATATTTGACCAATTATAGATAAATAAAACAGAAGTAAAAAATATTAAATTAAAAAATTATATTAAGATATGGGGAATATTATATAGTAGCAAATTTCAATTAAAATTCTGATTTCCATTTCTTTAAGTTTTTGTTTGAGGTCCTGACTTTATAAAAAAATCTTATTTTACCCCGGTCAATCCTTTTTCAGCTAATTCAGAAATACGGATACAGGCCGTGGAATGTTTTTGATCTCCATCTGAATTCCACTCCTGCAGTTCAATCTCTGCTGTGAAACATTTATCAGTTGAATAGCTGCAGCGTGGAGCAAAAGGACAACCAGCTTTTTCATCTGAATCTTCGGTCATTTCGGTAATTTCACCTTCAATGATGTTTGTAAACCACTCTTCACGAGGATCAGTATCCGGAACAGCAGAAATCAGAGATTCAGTATAGGGGTGGAGGGGATTGGTAAACAATTCATCTTTAGGTGCAACCTCAACCAGATTCCCCAAATACATAACTGCAACTTTATCACAGATATATCGTATAACACTTAGATCATGAGCAATGAAAAGATATGTAACCCCCAGTTCCTCCTGAAGGTCATCAAGCAGATTTAAAACCTGGGCCTGTACTGAAACATCCAGTGCAGAAACAGGTTCATCTGCTACCACCAGGGAAGGATTAAGAGCCAGAGCCCTGGCTATTCCTATTCGCTGTCGCTGTCCGCCACTGAAAGCATGGGGATATCTTTTAATATAGCTGGGGTCCAGACCGACCACATCAAGCAGTTCTTTCACTCTGTCTTCATATTCAGATCTTTTCCAGCCATAGGCCTGAAGTGGTTCAGCCACAATATCCAGCACCGGCATCCGACCATTTAATGATGAATAAGGATCCTGAAATATCATTTGAATATCTTGTCTAACTTTTTTCAGCTCTTCTTTTTCCAAATTAGCCATATTATAGACCTGACCATTGCTCCGAAATAATATATCTCCTGAAGTTGGCTCCCAGGCCCTTAGGATCACTCGGGCGGTTGTTGTTTTCCCACAGCCGCTTTCTCCTACAAGCCCCATGGTCCGGCCTTCTTCTACCGAAAAGCTAACACCATCTACAGCTTTAACATAACCTGTCACCCGACGTAAAAAACCTTCCTTCTGGGGGAAATATTTCTTTAACTTATTAACCTTAAGCAGCTCCTTATCGGACATGTTTAACATTCTCCTTAACCCCCCTGTCAGTATATTTATAACAGCTTGTATAGTGCTCAGGTTCTATTTCTACACTCTGAGGTACTGCTGAAGAACATTTATCCCCTACAACATCACGACACCGGGGATGAAAAGAACATCCGGGAGGCATGTGATAAGCATCGGGAACAGAACCCTGTATTGATGCAATTTTACCTTCTACCCCTTTTATGGAAGGAATAGAACCCAGCAGATCTCTGGTATAAGGATGTTTTGGGTCCAGAAAGACCTCCTGAATAGGGCCTTTTTCCACGATACGTCCCAGATACATTATATAAACATAATCCACCATATGGGCAATAACTCCCAGGTCATGAGTGATTAAATGGAGGGAGAGACCATAATCCTGCTGCATATCTTTTATCAGCTTTAAGACCTGAGCCTGGATTGTCACATCCAGAGCAGTAGTTGGTTCATCGGCAATTAAAATTCTGGGCTCACAGGCCAGAGCCATTGCAATCATTGCCCGCTGACGCATACCTCCACTAAATTCAAATGAATAATCATCCACTCTCTCTTCGGGTTCGGGAATACCCACCTGATCCAGCAAATTAATTACCCGGGCTCGGACTTCTTTCTGGGGCAGATCCTGATGCAGCAAAATAGCTTCTGAGATCTGATTATAGAGAGTGTGAACCGGGCTAAAGGCTGTCATGGGTTCCTGGAAAATCATTGCAATATCATTCCCGCGAATTTTCCTTAATTCAGAACTATCAGAATCATATTGAGCTAAATCTTTTATCTGACCGGAAGTATCTCTAAAATTTATAGTTCCATTGATAATATCTCCCGAAGGAGGTAGAATTCTTAATACTGTACTGGCAGTAACTGTTTTACCACAGGCACTTTCACCCACAAAACCTATAGACTGCCCCTCACCTATATTAAAGTCCACCCCATTAACCGCACTAACAACTCCCTGATCATGATAAAATTTAACTTCCAGATTTTTTACATCAAGAATTAAATCATTTTCTCCGTCAGCCAAATTAATACCTCCTTTTTTTCAGATTCCTGTTTTATCTCCCTGTAATTACCTGTAATTATCTGCCTATTATTATCTACCTGTAAACTGTTAAACCGTATTCCTATTATTCCGATTGTCTTTTTGATTAATTGATTATACAAATTATGAAACTGGTTTCGTTGAAAAAAAAACATCCATTAAATTTTATCTTAATCTGCTCCCCAAGTACGCTTAAAATAAAAATTCCGGAAGTACCTCTAATTTTAAATTACCAATTTTTAAAAAATAGTAATAGCTGCTCTGTAAAGAACCAATTAAATTTTAGAAATAAGATTGCTGTCATGAAAACAGCCATAAACTGAAAAATCTTAAAATAACACTTTCTACAGGATAACCATAAAAGCTTAATAAACAGTATTCCAAATAAAATATATTTAAAAAAATTAACTAATCAATAAATCATTCAAAACACCTTTCACATAAGGAAATACTAAAGTTAGTTTATTCTAATTCTTTATCACTAACAAAAAAATAAATTATAAATAAATATTAATACAACGTAAATTTATGATATAATATTTCTTGTTGTTCTTCAATTAGCTTTATATTTAATTAAAACTTATTAAACATTGTATCTTCTTAAATACTTTAATATACTTTATTATACTCAATTTTATAAGGTATGTTTTCTGTAACTATCTTTCAATTTTTATTTAATTTTTTGTATTATTTTTACATAAAATTATAGTGCTCAATATAATCTTATACTCTGCCTTCAATATAACCTGTACAAAACATTACATTTTTAAAATTGTTTATTTTAATGTGAAACTTCCTCCTGAATAATTCCCCTTATCCCATTAAACTCCGTTTCCAGTACAGTTTCTGAAGATTTTTAGCATTTATTTTTGAATTTAATTTAATATCTGATATAATATAATTGATTTTCTAAAGTAAATATACTAATTTATTCTGGAGGGAGAAAAATGGAGAAAAATCAGAAAAGAACAATAATCTCATCCATTATCTTAATTGTCCTGTCCGTCATTTTTTACAGAGCCTTTGCCCCGGATCTGGGAGATATTTTATCCAGCTTAACCTATTTTATCTCTGTACTTGCCGGGGGGCTGACCGGGGGACTGGCCGTCGGTATTTTATCCCCTCTGATAGCCGGACTCTTCGATTTTTTGAGTCCCCAATTATCAGAAGTACTTCTTTATCTTGTTATTGGTAATGTGCTGCTTGTTGTTTCCTTTATGCTTATTAACCAAAAACTTTTTAATCCTGACAACCTGCTGGGCATAATCATTGGTGTATTTGTTGGTGCAGTACTCCGGGTTATTCCGGTTGCTCTGGCCGTTAATAACATGGAAGAGGTTACAGAAGAGATGAGACAGGTCCTGGGTTTTCCCCAGTTTTTTGCAGCTTTTCTGGCCGGTTTAATCCTGTTTATTGGTTTCGGTATCTTGAGAAGGACAGGCCTTTTACCTGATTATTTAGTAACCACTTCTGAAGAAGAATAGAATAACAATCCGGTGTATTATATTCGACTTTTTTTCGTCCTGCTGATCTGAAGAAAAGCTTCTGCTAAAGCCTTTCTAACATAAGACATTCATAAGGCATTAACCAGTCCGGAGTTCATTGGCTCCTTACTTATTATCAAAAAATAACATCAGTAGAAAAAATATATTTTTATTTACAGGAATAATATTGAGTAAACTACTTTTACCAAAAAAGGAGGGGCCTGAGGCCCCTCCTTTTTTGGCTGCAATACATTGGAGTAATCATAGTCTATTGTAATCTATAAAATATATCTATCTCATCCTGATCCTGGTCTATAATCTATATCCTGAACCAGAGAAAATAAGTAACAAAAAGTATACCCAGAACATATACCAACCAGTGGACCTCATCCCCTTCACCGGTAAAGAGCTTAATCAGGGGGTATACTATAAAGCCAACTGCAATCCCATCTGAAATAGAATAAGCAAAGGGCATTACTACCATGGTCAAGAAGGCGGGCAGTACTTCTGAAAAATCATCCCATTCGATTTTTGTAATATTGGTCATCATCAAAGCACCTACAAGAATGAGGGCCGGAGCAGTTGCAGCACCGGGTACCATCTCTACTAAAGGACGGAAAAACAGGGTCAGGAAAAACAGTCCGGAAACAACCACACCCGTCAAACCGGTTCTGCCGCCTTCAGCCACACCGGAAGCTGATTCAATATATGTAGTCACTGTACTGGTTCCAAACAAAGCTCCTCCGGTGGTACCAATCGCATCAGAAAGCAGAGCACGGCTGGCTTTAGGCAGATTTCCTTCTTCATCAAGATAACCCGCCTGCTGACTTACTCCCACCAGGGTCCCCGCTGTATCAAATAGATCAACAAACAGGAAAGAAATTATAACAGCAATCATGCCAAACTGAAAAACCGAGCCGATATCCAGTTCAAAAAGAACCTCTGACCAGTCGGCCATAGAAGGTGCTGCTGCTATGCCTTCCGGAAGACTGGTAACCCCATTAATAAAACCAAAAAGGGTGGCCACGATAATCCCCAGCAGTAAAGCTCCTTTTACCTTACGTACATAGAATATACCGGCGGCTACCAGTCCTACAGCTGCAACCAGACCTTCTCCGGAAAAAATTTCACCCAGTGTCACCATAGTAGCTTCATAGGGCTGAATAATTCCGGCATTTTGAAATCCAATAAAAGCAATAAAAAGGCCAATCCCTGTACTTATACCAGCTTTCAAACACATGGGAATAGAATTAACCACCATTTCTCTAAACCTGGTTACACTGAGTATAATAAACAAAATACCTTCAATAAAAATAATACCCAGGGCCACCTGCCAGGCTACACCCATCTGGCCCACTACTGTATAGGCAAAAAAGGCATTTAAGCCCATCCCTGAAGCCAGGGCAAAAGGATAATTGGTAAGAAAAGCCATACAGAGTGTTCCCAGTATTATACCGGCCACAGTAGCAATAAACACACCCTCAAAAGGCATTCCTGCATCACTTAAAATTGCCGGGTTGACTATAACAATATAAGCCATAGTCATAAATGTTGTTATCCCGGCAACTACTTCCGTTTTTACATCAGTATTATTGTCACTAAGTGCAAAAACATTGTCCAGAAAACCATCACTGCTGACCTGATCCATTTTAGTTCCCCCTTGGTTGATATTATTAAATTATTAAACTTAATCAACATAATTAAATTCTACCCTGCACAAACCTGCATTCTTACTGGTACATATCTCTGGTTTAATCACAAACCTGGACTACCGTAAAAAAATAAATTAAAAAAATCATTGCCCGGCTGTTCCTGTATAACACCCCCTTATTCAGATCTGACAATTTCAGCCAGGTTGCTGAAATAAGCAATTACAATATTCCAGGAAAACCAGATGAAAAACATTACAATATAGGATTTTTTCTTGCTGTAACCATAAATTACCTGCAGCATAATGGCCAGCAAAATAACCTGCCATAAACTGAACAAATTAAGAGTATGTAAAAAATGCCTGCCAAAACCTGTTATTTCAGTGAATACAGCAGCCAGATGAGTTCCGGCCGCAGAAGAAGACTGCTGATACTGCATATAACCCTGAATTATAAGACCTGCAGTTTTAATTATTCCTACATATACAACACCAGAGAAAAAATGGCCATAGGAAGCTTTTTTGCCCCCCAGAATTATCTGCATACTGCTTAAAATAAAAGCCAGTATTAAATAATAAAAAAGCTGTTTACCCACCTCTGCAAAAATTGAGGTATAAAAATGATAGGAGGTCTCCAGATAACCAATCTGAGAACTGAGAACATCTTCCTCCAGATCGTCATTCTGCTGCATTCTTTCAATTTGTTCGGGAATTATAACATGGGGAACAACAATAAGCGAATAAAGAACTGTACCTATTATAATAAAGATAAAAGGCGTTAACCAGACTATACCTTCATCTTTATCACGAATACTGCGGAACACACTGTGGGGGTCATAAAATATTTTAAAAATGCGCAGTAAATCAGCTTTTAGATTCATATAACAGGACTGCATCTCCTTCCATAAATACTCTAATTAGTTAATTCTAGAAGATCATTAAATATCCTCCCTGAAATTCAATTTGCACATGATTTTATATTATAATAGAATGTAACCAATGGTTTGCTCATTTAACTTTTGCAAATAAAAACCACATCCAATACTTGTATAAACTGTAAATACAGCTAATATAGCTGCTGACTGTTAATTGTTTTAAAGTTTTTCAAAATAGCTAACACAGCTGAAAATATAAATTTTTTTATTTTAAAGGGGAGTTTGTAAACTATGGATTTTAAATTTCTGCAGCCGGGCAGCACTTTTTATAAAATTGCAGAGTGGATTCAGCGGCTGGTTTATGTGAATCTGCTGTGGATCCTGTTTTCATTAGTTGGCCTGGTTGTGCTGGGTATTATGCCGGCCACAGCAGCCCTATATGAAATCATCCGCAGATGGAATAATGGTGTTACCAGCTTCCCCGTTTTTAAAACCTTCTGGCGTGAATACAGAGCAAAATTCATAAAAGCCAATCTGCTGGGTATAATTATGGCTTTTCTGGGATATCTCTTGTTTTTTAATATTCAATATTACCAGCAGCAGTCAGGTCAAATTTATATTTATTTCTATTATTTAAGCTGGGTCCTTGTCTTTTTTTACGGTATTACTCTGGTTCATCTGTTCCCCCTGCTGGCCAATTATGAATTAAAGCTGCATCATTTATTAAAAAATTCACTTTTTATCTGCATTTTAAACCCGGGATATACTTTGATGATTATCGCCGGTACAGCTGTTATTGGCCTTGTTTTCCTGTTATTACCCAGCCTGATCCCCTTTTTGGGACTCAGCTCGGTGGCCTTTTTCAACACCTGGGGAGCAAAAAAATCCTTTGCCAAAACTGAAAACAAAATAAAAGAACACAGAAAAGATGATACAGACGATACAGAGGGGACTGCAAATAATCTAAATGATAAAACAGCGGAAAATATTGAAGACACAGAAAACTAATCTTTATTAGGGGGCTCAACTATTATTTTCCCCTCTTCAAATTTCAAAGCCGCTCTATCTTTGATATCCATCTTCTCAAGATACTCTTCAGGTATCTGCAGGCGCCCGGAAGAATCCAGTACAGTATATTTTTCATGGGTCTGCTGCTGACTTTTTTCATCCGTATTTTTAAGCCCGATCTTGACTTCGCTCTCATCTGATAGGGGCTTGTTTCTAACACTTTCAGTACTGATTTTACCATCCCTGATCTCCACAGCCCGGTCAACTGCTCCTGAAAGACTCCGATCATGAGTTACAATAATAATTGTCACCCCAAAGTCAGCTGCAACTTTTTTAAAAACCTTAAAAATTTCAGTACCTGTATCAGAGTCCAGAGAACCGGTCGGCTCATCGGCCAGCAGGACCTGTGGTTTATTGGCCAGAGCAACCGCAATAGCCACTCTCTGCTGCTGGCCCCCGGACATCTCTAAGGGCCGGTGACCCATTCTATCCTTTAGACCCACTGCCTCCAGAAGCTCCTCTGCCCATTCCCGATTACCCCTTTCTCCACTTAATATCATGGGCAATCTTACATTCTCCAGAGCAGAAAGATAGGGAATAAGATTGCGCCCGATTTTCTGCCACACAAAACCAACCACCTGTCTTTTATAAAAAATACGGTCCCGATAACTCATTTTGTTTAAATCCCAGCCGGCGACCCGGGCCTGACCTCCGGTCGGTGAATCCAGCCCCCCCAGAATATTAAGCAGGGTCGATTTTCCGCTCCCACTGCTGCCAATTATGCCCACCATTTCACCACAGTTTATTGTTAGTTCCAGTCCCTGGAGGGCAAATACTTCCAGATCATTTATTCTGTAAATCTTGATTAAATTATCACAGCGAATAAAGGCTTCTTTTTCTGAAACATCGGGTTTTTGAGTTTTTAAAAACTGCTGATAATATTTGCTGATAATGTCTCCCAGAAAACCTCCTGTTTTTTGTGAATTATTCATGGATCAAACCTCCTCCCCCAGCTGTATTGCTTCATGCAGCTTTAATTTAACCAGTATTATTCCCAGGACAATCAGACTAAGAATCAAAGCTCCACCCAGTAAAACCAGAATCCGCATAATATCCCCACTCTGGACCACAGGTCTGAATTTTGGTACTGTACCGGCCAGCTGCTGGCTGATCTGCAAAAAGGGCAGAAAGTAAACACTGGTCAGGGTACCAAAAAGGGTGCCCAGCCCAAAGGCAATACCCACCGAGAGAATCTGCTCCAGAGAAAGTATACTTATCAGCTGTTTGAGAGAAAGCCCCAGAGACCTCATTATACCAAACTGCAGCAGGCGGCTTTTAATCGACAAAAAGTTATATAAAAAGAAGCCGAGGACAGTTATCAGGGCCGAAACCACAAATCCAATAGACAGCATACCAAACAAACCCATCCTCTGTGGTTCCCGGTTTTCACTAACTATCATTGATTCCGTATCCTGTATACGGGCTACATAAATACCTTCTTCAGCCAGTTCATTAACTATCGTCTGCAGGCTGGCCTCCTGATTAATATCCAGCCAGACTTCATAGGGCTCCAGCAGATATTGGGATTGTATATAATCCAGATTGCTGACCAGAAGCGGAAATTCCTGAGGGCTCACCGAAGGCCATAAATCAATAATACCGGCAATATAAAAATCTATTTCCTGGCCCTTGTGGTTAATTGTTACCCATTCACCCAGCTCAAGTGAATTTTCTTCAAAAAATTCTCTGTTTACCAGAGCCGCCTCCCGGCTCCGGAGGAGCAAATTAAGGTAATGATGCAGATGATATTCAGTAAGGTCTCTCCGGTACCAGCTTACAGAAGCAAAATCTTCGGGATCAATACCCATCAGGGTTCCGGAAGACACTCTTCGGCCTCCAATACGAAAATTTGTCTGCTGGGTAAACACCCGGGCTGCATCATTGACCCCGGTCAGTTCTTTATGAACATAAAATGGTGGTTCAGAAATTTCTCTTTCTCCTATTTCCGGTGCTTCCGGTTCTTCACCAGGTCCACCCCTCATCCCGCCGGGAGATAACATCCGCCCCGAGGAGAAGGTCCACTGAGCCATCAGCACTGCATCAGCTCCCTGTTCATAATAGGTGCTGTCAACAAAATTTTGGTCAATGGTTCTAGCAATGGAAGAAGCATAAATACCCAGAGATACAGTCATGATTATGAAAAATATCAGAGGTGTGGTCTGGGCGGAATTACGAAAATACTGCTTTAAAGTAACAGACAGAGTCACTTCAGGCAGTCTATTGGTTAGATAAGATAAAAATTTAAAAATCCAGGGTATAATTCTCATGGAGAGCAGACCGGCTGTGGCAATAAATAAAACGGGTACCAGAAACAGCAGGGGGTCTAAAATCAGCTCTGAAGCAGAAGCTGTTCCCTCCTGAATTCCTTCTATCTGATTCTGCAGAACCCGATAACCAAAAATGCTGAACAGCAAAAATACAAAATCCAGATAATATCTCTGCCAGACAGACTTGCTTTGCTGACGGGTAATATTCCTTTTATAGGAAACAATACTCTGCCGGGAGGCAGGAATAACCAGCACCAGACAGCTTACCACAGCAGCCAGTACCGTATACAGGGCAAATACCCGGGCATCAGGAGTTATTATCGCCGCAAGGGGGCGCCTATCTACAAATTCGAGAAATCCCGAGGAAGCGCCCATCACCCGGGCAATTAACAGCCCAAGACGGGGACCAATCAAAAAAGCAGCTGCCCCCAGTAGACCCCATTCTATTAAATAACTAAAAACAATCTGCAGGATACCGGCTCCCCGGCTCCTGAGCATTGCTATTTCATTACCCCGCCGCTGGATTGTCAGCCGGGCGGAAAGAATAATATAATAAAAAATGATACCCATAACCGGAAGACTTAATATTAACAGCAGCAGCTCCAGCCTTTCCGCTTCATCAACTACAGAACTTAAAACTGTGAGGGGATTGGTAGTTTTTCTGATATTATCTGAAAAACCTGCCATCTCAGTTTCCAGTCTGTTTAACCTCTGCAGCATACCGGGAACTTCATGAAAACGTATATCCTGATGGTCAAATAAAAAGTACCATTCATAGCGGTAGGGTTGAGTATCCTCTCTTACTACCAGCTCTTCAAATTTTTCCCGGGATACAAACACAGATTCCGAAAAAGGAGGTCTTCTCACCCAGATTGGAGAATTATAGGCCTCCTGATTAACCCTGTAAACACCTACTACCTCCAGATGCAGATATTTTCTCTGTTCACTATCAGTCTGCAGGGGATATCTAACAATATCTCCTACTGACATATCCATTTCACTGCGTGCATTTTCATCAATAACAACTTCCACCCTATCCGAATTATTATCAGGTTCATACCACCTTCCGGCAATAATTTCAACCTGCTCTTCAAGATTCTCCATAAAACGGATATCAGCATAGGTATTAACCAGCCCTTCAGAACCATCAGCCGGGCTAATTGCCTCGCGTTCAAGATTTCCCATCAGGCCATAATACCGCTGTTCGGTTTGATATACCCGGGGCAGATTCTCCTGCAGATAGTTATCCAGGTTTTTATACTGCAGAAAAGCCTGCTGCTGATCTCTTCTACCCCGGCCCTGAGAGAGAATGGGATGATAATCCCGCCACTGGTCATCAACAATTTTTATGGTCCCGGGGGGATAGTTTGGAGAACTGGCACTCAGCCAGGAGTCGGTCATCATCATCTGGAGTACCCCATCTGTATAAATTGAGATACTGGAAAAAACACCCACAGCCAGCACCAGTCCAAGAAGCAGTATAAATTCCAGTTTCCAGTTTTTTATTATCTGTTTAATTACCATCCAGATAACAGTGAATAAGCTCATCAAAATTTCCTCCCTAATGGGATATTACTTCATCTCCTTCTTGCAGTCCATCAAGAACTTCTACTCTATTATCCGATTCCAGACCCAGCTTGACGTCCACCTCACGCCGGACATCATCTTCCAGGATCCGCACAAAAGTGCGGTCTCCATATTCCCGAACAGCACCCCGAGATAAAAGAAGTGTATCCTCCCGCTTTTGCAAAATAATTCTCGACCGCAGCAGGGTATCATATTCGAGAAGCTCATCTTCCTCTCTTCCCAGCCTTTGAGCAGTTTCAGCAGGATTTTTAAGTTTCAATCTGACCCTGCGGTCCGGAGTCCCCGGAGAAATTTCCGCAGAAAGTGAAGGTACTTCTGTGACCACTGCTTCTACCAGAGTTCCATCTTCAAGAATAATCTCTGCCTCCAGACCACTTACCAGCTGCTGAAGATCAGAGGCCGAAACCCGCATGTGCAGCTCCAGCTCAGAGGGATCAGCAATAGAAATAACCGAAGTATACTCTTCAATATAATCAGTCTCCCTCATTGATATAGAAGTTACCCGGCCCTCAAAAGGAGCATAAATAGTTGAGGCGGCAAGCCGATCAGCCATCCGATCAATGCGCATCTCCAGCTTCTGCAGATCAATCCGGGCCATTTCCAGTTCAAATTCACTAATTTCATGACCCACCAGGCTCTCTTTTCTCTCCAGAGCCATTCTTTCTTTTTTTAAATCCAGCAGGGCCAGCTCATATTCAAACTCCAGATCCTCTATTTCCAGCTGAGCCAGCCTTTCTCCTTCCTCAACAATATCATTATAACTGACCAGAACCTCTCCCACCCGGCCATCTCTGGTAAAATATAAATCAGACTCTTCAGCTGCCGCAACCCTCGCCAGGCCGGTAATTTCTTCCCTTATTGACCCCCGCTGAACAGTCTCTGTAACTATATTTGGTTCAGGAGGTTCGATAAGTTCCGGTGGCTCCTGTATTTCTTCTTCCGGAAGCAGGTTACAGCCCGAAATTAAAAAAGAAAACATTATAAGAACAGCAATCATAAACACTTTTTTCCTGTTTTTAACCCACCAGAGCAATACATTCACCCCTTTTTTCGAATTTTCCCATCTCTAATTTCATAAACAATATCTCCATATTCCATAGCCGAAGGATCATGAGTGGCCACACAGATGGTAAGACCCTGCTGGTCAATCATTTCCTGAAACAGTTCCATAATCTTCTGTCCAGTTAAATAATCAACCTCACCCGTCGGCTCATCAGCCAGTATAATAGAAGGGTTTACGGCCAGAGCCCGGGCAATACCCCCCCGCTGCTGTTCCCCACCACTCAGCTCAAAAATTCTGTGGTCTTTGCGTTCAGCAAGCCCCACAATTTCCAGACATTCTTCCACCCGTCTATTCCGCAATTTATAAGATTTATGCTGAATTCTCAGAGGGAGTTCCACATTTTCAAAAGCAGTAAAACTTTGAATAAGGCCAAAAGATTGAAAAATAAAACCAATTTTATTACGGCGTAAATCGGTAATCTCTTTTTCGGACAGCGAATTTAATTTCTGTCCTCCCAGAATTACCTCACCGGAAGTAGGCTGATCCAGCCCCCCCATTATATTTAAAATTGTAGTTTTC
Organism: Halanaerobiaceae bacterium; assembly: GCA_003553225.1. GTDB lineage: Bacteria > Bacillota > Halanaerobiia > Halanaerobiales > Halarsenatibacteraceae > T1SED10-99. The sequence goes on along the minus strand of PWDW01000070.1, from coordinate 3,812 downwards.
CCGGATCCAGAAGGCCCTTTTACAATAACCATCTTTCCGGAGGGAATATTCAGATCAATGTCCTTTAGGGCTTCTACCTCTCTGGAACCCATTTTATAGATTCGACTGATTTTCTTTAACTTTATTAAATCACCACTGATGAAAAACACCCCCCTGTTATTAACTTTTATTAAACTTTTTTTGTCTGCTATTTTCAAAATAAAAAATTAAAAAAGAAAAAAACACTGCCGGCCCAAACACAATTACCTTTAACTGTCGGGGGCAGCTGTAAAAATTACCGATATATAATACCTTTAAATTAAAAACCCTGCCTGGATATTATTTAAAATCCTGTAAAATATCCGACTTTTTGTATTTCGGTACCGCACTCCTGTGGGCAGCAGTGAATCCCCCCAGATAATTGCCCAACTCAGCAGCCTTAAAAGGATCTCCCTGATGCAGAAAATAAAATAAAAATCCGGCACTAAAAGCATCACCTGAGCCTACAGTATCTACAACTTCTACCCTGCTGCCGGGCAGGTCCTGCTTTTCTTCTTCAGTTATTACTGTGCATCCTTTAGCTCCCCGGGTTACACAGATAATCTCAAGATCAAAATCTGTCTGCAGCCGAGAGGCAATTTGCGGTCCTTTAAGCCTTCTATTATATAATATTTCCGGGACTCTTCTGTATTCCCCTTCATTTAGTTTTAAAATATCGGTGAATTCCAGAGATTTTGCTATAATATCCCGGGAGAAAAACTCCTGTCTGAGATTTATATCAAAAAAAATTATTTGAGCCTGAACCTCTTTTATTATCTTATTTAACGTGTCCCGGCTTACTTCCTTCCTTTGAGCCAGAGTACCGAAATAAAAAGCAGCCAGCTTTTTTTGACTGATAAAATCCAGCAGCCCATCATCTAGATCAATAAAATCATAACTAACCCCGGTGTGAATAATATATTGGGGAGCATTTTTTTGATCAAACTCAACATCCACCCACCCGGTGGGGTGGGTGGGGTCTTTCTGGATTAAATCAATATTCACCCCCAGCTCTTCAGCCTGCTTAAGGGCTCTTTGTCCCCGGGAATCATCCCCCACCCGGGAAACAAAGTACGATTCACAACCCAGCTGAGCCAGATGGGCAGCTGCATTAAAAGGTGCCCCCCCAATATATTCATCACCTTCTATAACATCCCATAAAATTTCACCGAAGGATAATATCTGAGGTGAGCTCATTATAGTCCTGAACCTTCTTTTTGGGAAAAGGGAGCAAACAAAACCGAAAACTTAAAACTATCCGGCTTTAACCGGTATTTTTCAAGCCGGCGGGGTCCACAGCTGGAGCTTCCAATACTATGATGGCGGTGATCAAGATTGAAATAAATTTCATTTCTCAGAGGCAGTTCATCATCATGATCTGCTTCACATAAATCTTCAATAGAATATCTATGAGCAGAAAAATTAAATAATTCCTCTGCCGAGCAGCGGCTTATAAAAAGCCCCCGATCCGCAGAATCAGTTAAACTTACTCTGCGGACTTCAGTTCTGTTTCCATTTTCCTGAGGATAAACATAAGGTGTATGCAGATCTTCTACTTTCCGGGAAAAATCGCCCACACGCTGTGCTTCTTTGGTATCAACATATGCCTCCCCGGGGCCCAGACCATACCAGTTAATATTGTTAAATTCAAGTGGTATAACCATATTTAGCCCTATGCGGGGTAGATCAGGGAATTCTCCTTCAGGCTCTCCAGAAACTATCAGCCTGATAAACCCTCCGGAATATACTGTATATAGATACTCACAGTTAAAACCAGAATCCAGTACCGGAGGTGCCACCCGGGATGAAACTTTAAAAGAAATCTCCTCTTTTCCTTTATCCATGAACTCGATTTTGTCAATTCTGTGCTGAAGGTTATCAAAGCCAAACTGCTGCCATCTATCCTTCAAACTGCGGCCTTCATGGACACTATCATCATTATCAATTGGTGCCCTCCAGAAATTCAAACGCGGACCTTTGTGCCAGAGATGCTGACCCTGAGCGACAAACTCGTTTATGGTCCCCTGCACTCTGTCCACTGTAATTGAAAAATCACCATCAGATATAGTTATATCCCGGCTGTTTTCTGCTATCTGCAGGGGAAGTTGAGATGCACTGCTGGTTATCTCCGGTAATTTTACCTGACTGTAGGGCATCTCCAGCTGGCTCCAGGCCACTTCATCTCCCCTCTGGCCCCAGGAAGTATCCTGGGCCAGTACAAAACTTATTTCCAGCCAGTATTCAGCATTACCGGTCTTCCTTACAGGTTTTTGGACCGGAATGCTGATAACTCTCTGCTCTTCAGGATCAATTTCCGGCAGTTTAATGCTGCCGCTCTGAATGATAGTCCCTTCTTTCAGCAGTTTCCAGGAACCAGCCAGATGGCTTAAATCAATAAAATCATAACGGTTTTTTATCTTGATTTCTCCCTTATTTAAATCTTCTGCTGTTACTTTAACCGGCTCCAGCACCTTTTTATATTCTATCAGCCCCGGTGAAGGTGTGCGGTCCGGAAAAACCAGCCCATTTATATTAAAGTTTTTATCATGTGGTTTATCCCCAAAATCCCCACCATAAGCGAAATGATAGGCTCCGGTTTCTCCTTTTTGCAGCAGTCCCTGATCAATAAAATCCCAGACAAATCCCCCCTGTATATTATCATACTTATAAAATGCAGCCCAGTAATCTTTAAGCTCTCCCGGGCCATTGCCCATAGCATGTGCATATTCACATAAAATTAAAGGTTTATCCTGGTACTCCTCCGGTTCAAAACCAGCTCCCCAGTTAAACTTTCGGCCCTCACCAAAGTTTATTACTTCTTCAACAGCCGGGTACATAGGCCCAAAGATATCGGCAACTTTCATTTCCCGATCCCCTTCATAATGTATGGGGCGAGTGGGATCCTCCTCTCTGGTCCAGGCAGCCATAGCTTCGTGATTACAGCCAAAACCGGACTCATTTCCCAGGGACCAGATAATGATAGAAGGATGATTTTTATCCCGGGCTACCATTCTCTGCATCCGATTCAGATAGGCCTCTTCCCAGACGGGATCATCACTAATACGGCTTATATCGTTTACTGCAGTAAAACCATGAGTTTCAATATCAACCTCATCCATTACATACAGCCCATAATAATCACAGAGCTCATAAAATCTGCTGTCATTGGGATAATGAGAAGTCCTAACAGCATTAATATTGTGTTCTTTCATCAGCATTATATCCTTTTTCATATCCTTTAAAGATACAGCCCGGCCGGTCTCAGGATGAATATCATGACGGTTAACACCTTTAATCATAATCTCTTTTCCATTGACCAGAAGCTGGCCACCCTTTATTTCCACAGTCCGAAATCCAACCGTGGTGCTTTTGGCCTCAATAAGATTTTCCTGCTGATCTTTTATCTCAACAAGAAGCCGATAAAGATTGGGAGTCTCAGCAGTCCATTTATCCGGGTTCTCATAGGCCATACTGAATTCAGCAGTTTCCTTCTTCCCACCAGCCAGGACTTTTTCTTCTTTTTTAACCTTTTGACCCTGTTTATCGGCAGCCGGTGTCCCCTGCTGATCTATAAGCTGAAGATCAATTCTAAACTCCCGGGATTCTGCTGTATTATTCTGTATATCAAGTTCAATCTCGAGCAGTCCGTCCCTGTAGTTTTCATCCAGGTCTGGTTTTATCTCCAGATCATATACTTCTACCGGAGAACGGGCATAAATATAAACATCCCGGAAAATACCGCTCAACCACCACATATCCTGATCTTCCATATAACTTCCATCTGACCATTTCAT
>PWDW01000253.1 GCA_003553225.1 Halanaerobiaceae bacterium | reverse complement strand
GTTTATAATAAGAAAAAATACAGTTTATAATCCGGCATGAGAGATCATAAATTAAGTCTAAAACCAGCATAAAAAATCAGATGAAGTTTCCGGGCCGGACTTGTTTAAAAATACGAAATTTGATAGAATATGAATACAAAATATAGTTATTATTTTAAAATTAAGGAAAAAATTTAAGGGGGCCAGGTAAAATGAAAACATATGTCGGAATCCGGCCGGTTCTGCTTACAGGACTTATCATGTGTTTGATCTTAATTTTTTGTTTTATATCCCGGAGCCGGGCTGCCGAGGAAGAATTTCAGGGTCTAAAGCATCTGGGGGAACCGGTTTTTATTAGTGGTATGAATCTGGCCTGGATTGATTTTGCCCGGGATCTTGATAATTTTCAAAAAGAAGAGTTTGCCCGGGCTCTGGATGAAGTGAAAGCAGCCGGGGGTAATACTCTGCGCTGGTGGCTCCATACCAATGCCAGCAGCAGTCCCCGGTTTGATGAACAGGGCCGGGTTTCCGGTCTGGCCCAGAAGAATATTGAAAACCTCCAGCAGGCCTTTGATATGGCTGCCCACCGCAATATGCTGCTCTTACCAGTCCTGTTTTCCTTTGACCTGCTGCAGGATCAGCATGGTGTTAATCAGGATTATAACCTGCAGCTGGTGGAGAGTGTGGAACATACTGAAGCCTATATAGAAAATGCTTTAATTCCGATGGTCGAGGCCCTTAAAGGTCACCCCGCACTTCTGGCCTGGGAGATATGCAATGAGCCGGAGGGGATGACCCGGAGCTATGGGTGGACTCCGGTGTGGACCGATATGGAGTATGTACAGCAGTTTGTTAATCTGCTGGCCGGAGCTATCCACAGGACTGATCCCGGGGTACCGGTGACCAATGGCAGCTGGAATTTTCGGGTTTTGACCGATATTGGGAATTTTTATAATTATTACCGGGATGACCGGTTAATTGAGGCCGGGGGAGATCCGGACGGAACACTTGATTTTTATCAGGTTCATTATTATCCGGAACACTTCCGGGAGGATACCTCTCCTTTTCATAATCCGGCTGATCACTGGGAGCTGGATAAACCGATTTTAATTGGTGAATTTTCGGCTAAAGGGGTGGTGGATAGGGGGACCGGTTTTCGGCCCCGGACTGAGCTGCCGCCCCGGGAAGCTTTTGAGCACGCCCTTAAGGCAGGTTATGCCGGAGCCCTGGGCTGGACCTGGACCGACCATGATGGACACGGGGGCATAGACGATGCGGCTCCGGGGCTGCAGAGGGTTAGAGAACTAAAGCCGGAGGCAGTTGAAATTAATCTCCCGGAAGTTTTTCTGCCACCGGAGATTACAGAAGATTTGCCCCACAGACGACTGGAGCAAAAACCGGAGCCTAAAAAGCTGGTTGTGGATTTAAGAGAAAAGTTTGCTCCCCGTCAGCCCGAACAGGAGCTAACTTTCAGGGTGGAAAGTGATAATCCGGAGCTCATTCAGGCCGGGATCAAAGATAATTATCTGCTGGAGCTCAGCTATCCGGGGACTGCAGCCGGTAAGAGCAGGATTACAGTTACTGCTGAGGATGAAAACATGCGGACCTCCCGGCAGAGTTTTGTGGTCCATATTATAGATCCTGAGACCGGTAATCTGGCCTTACTGAGCCCGGTGGAGGTTTCCTCAGTGGAGAATGAAATCACCTATAAAGCTGAATATATCAATGATGGACTGCGGGATACCCGCTGGTCCAGTGAATATGAAGATGAGCAGTATGTTATTATAGATCTGGAAAAGATTCAGACCATTGACCGGGTTATTTTATACTGGGAAGATGCCTATGCTGAAAAATATGTGGTTAAAATTTCTTCTGATAAAGAGACCTGGACCACCGTGCACCGGGATGACCGGGGTTCAGGAGGAATTAATATTATAAACTTTTCTCCGGCTGAAGCCCGTTATGTCAAACTGGACCTGATTGAACGGGCCACGGAGTGGGGTTTTTCTCTCTGGGAGATGTCAGTTTTTGGGGCTCCATAATTGCAGAGCAATATTGCAGCCAATAATTACAAAAAGGTGGGTAAAAGATATGGAAAATGTTAATATACTGTGTTTGTTTGATCTGCTGTCTGAAGAACAGCTAAAAGAGCTGGAACAGACCTATCCTGTTAATATTATGAATATCAGTTCCGAAAAAGCCGCCAACAAAGATGTGTCAGCTGTGGATGCTGTCTGGGGCTGGCCGGAGGAAAAGCTTCTGGCCCGGGCTTCTAACCTGCGCTGGCTGCAGCTGGGCAGTGCCGGGGCGGGCAGCTATACTGATCCGGATCTCTATGTGCGGGATGATGCTGTACTCTGCAGTGCCAGTGGGGTTTATGGCCCTCCTATTGCGGAGCATATTCTGGGCCTGATCCTGGCTTTTAACCGCAAACTGCACACTTATATTCGCCAGCAGGAAGACAATTACTGGGAGCGGTATTCTATTGAGCGTGATTTTGCCGGTTCAACGGTGGGAATTGTGGGACTGGGGGATATTGGTCTCACCTTTGCCCAAAAAGCAGAGCTTATGGGTGTAAAAGAGATTCTCGCGATTAAGAAGAATCCGGATCAGAAACCGGACTGTGTGGACCGGCTTTTTGGACCCGGGGGTCTGCACACTGTGCTGGATGAGGCGGAGAATGTTGTTCTTGCTCTACCGCTTACCGATGAGACCCGGGGGCTTATCGGCCGCAAAGAGCTTCAAAAAATGGGTGAGGATACTTTTCTGGTCAATGTGGGGCGGGGCCCGCTTATAGAACGGGAGGCCCTGCTGGAGGCCCTGAAGGAGAACTGGATTGCCGGGGCCGGTCTGGATGTGACTGATCCGGAGCCTCTCCCCGAGGATGATCCCCTGTGGGATTTTGAACAGGTGATTATAACCCCCCATAATTCAGGTTTTTCCCCTTCCAATGGAGAGCGGCTGTATGCCATTATCCGGGAGAATCTGGACCGCTTCATCCAGGGCCGCAAACTGATAAATACTGTTGATTTTGAAGCCGGATATTAATTTATATGCAAAAACCAAAAGCCGTGGATAGGAAAGTAAATTGTTTTCATTAATTATTTTTAAAAATAGCAAAAAAATGTATTTGTGTTTATAAGGTGGTCTAAATGAATTTATTTTTGGCCCTGCTGGGTTCTCTGTTTGTGTTCAGTTTTACTTATATCTGTTATCGGGATACGGTTGCTGTCGAGCTGAACCGGGTTACCGTCCTGTCGGATAAGGTGGGGCACTCTTTTAAAATTATTCATCTCTCCGATCTGCATATTACCAAAAACGGGTCCAAGGAAAAACAGATCAGCCGGATCCTGAATAGTGAGGAGTTTGATCTGTGTGTGTTTACCGGAGATTTTCTGCAGAAAAGCTCCCGCTATTTTGAACCTCTGGCCAATTTTTTGGAGAGTCTGGCCCTTGAGGTTCCGGCCTTTGCGGTGACCGGAAATCATGATTATGAGGTGGATATAGCCCGGCTGGAGGAGCTTTTGGCCCGGGAGGGGATCCGGCTTTTGCTAAATGATGGGGAGCAGTTTAATCTGCTGGGTAATCAGCTGAATATTCTGGGGGTGGAAGACCCCACCTATGGGCGGGCTGACCTTCGGGCGGCCCGGGCGGGAGTCAGAACTGAGGGTTTTAATCTGCTTTTGAGTCACACCTATGATGTTCTGGAGAGTATTGAACCGGAGATGGATATTGACCTTCTTTTGTGTGGAGATACCCATGGGGGCCAGTATTATTTTGGCGACCGGCTGACTAAAAGAATGCATCGGTTTCAGTATCTGGCCGGAAGATATGATCTGGATAATCTGGTGATGTATATTAACCGGGGTATCGGGACCTCGGTTATTCCTTTTCGCTTTCGGACCAGGCCGGAGGTCACTTTATATGAGGTTAAAAAAGAGGCTTTTTAGTT
>PWDW01000016.1 GCA_003553225.1 Halanaerobiaceae bacterium | reverse complement strand
TCCTATTGGACAAATACCCTGGGAGAATTTAATTCACTTTGCTTTAAGTTTAATTTTGGGATTATTTCTTATATTTAAAAATCATATTATGATTAAAATTATTAATTCAGATTAGTTCTTATTAATTTAGCAAAAAATCCTTATATAACATTAATATTGACAGCAGCCCCAATTAATACAAATAAAATTATATTAGCACTTTTTAAAAAAGAAAAACCCAGAACAGTAGGGCAAAAAATCCCCCTTTCCTTCTGGGTTTTAAAATGCTTTAATTTATTTTTACTGAATGTACTTAATTTTTTCTATCTACCTTTTATAAACAAAAAACTATTAAAATTTTTTAACGGCCAAAAACTTCATACTGTTCAGAAGGTTCACCACAGACCGGACAATAATCAGGTACTTCATCAAGAATAGTATGGCCACAGGTTGAACAAACCGCAGTATACTCGAGATCAAAATCATTTCCGGCCTGAACTGCTTCTCTGGCTTCCGAGTAAAGTTCAGCATGGATTTTTTCTGCCTGAAGAGCATAATTAAAAGTCTTTATTGCATCATATTCATCCTGGTTCTGAGCTACAGCTTTATAGCTGGGATACATCTGCTTTATTTCATGTTCTTCTCCTGCAATAGCTCCGGCTAAATTTTCTGCCGTATCTGAAAGTCCAAAAACCGCACCAGAAGCCACCAGATAATCACCATCTGCATTCTCCATCGCTGTAAAGTGATTCCCGGCATGAACCTGTTCAGCATATGCTATAGCCCTGAATAAAGTAGCTACATTGGGAAAATCCTCTTCTTCAGCTTTATCACCCCAGACCACATAACGCTGATAGGCCTGACTCTCGCCTCCAAAAGCAGAACGGAGATTTTGTGCTGTCTGATCATTTTCTACCATACGAACTCCTCCTTTATATTATTATAGTACCGGTGTATCATAAAAAAACACACCGGCAAACTTTATATATCCCTTTTATTTTTCAAAATATCGATATATAATTCATCTTATGATTGTAATATGTTATTAATGAAGATCCTAATCGGCCAGAAGGGGAGAAAAATCCGTATATTTTAATAAAACAGCAACATATTCTTCCAGATATTTCTCTTCCTGTATCCCAAAACGCCCTTTTGTCGGACTATCAATATCCAGAACTCCAATAATTTCACCTTTATACTCCATGGGGATTACAATTTCTGAGCGAGAAGCAGGATCACAGACAACATGGTTGGAAAACTTTTCTACATCATCTACGACAATTGTTTCTTCTTTTTGAACTGCTGTTCCACAGACCCCATTACCCACAATAATACGAGAACAGGCTGGTAGACCCAGAAAAGGACCCACAGTAAGTACCTGTTCATCCTGGTTCAAAAGGTAATATCCAACCCAGTTTATATCATCAAGCTCTTCATTTAAAAGGGCGGCTGTATTGGCCAGATTGGCCAGCCAGTTATTTTCATCTTCAATTAAGGCTACTAACTTTTCTTTTAATAAAATTAATTTTTGATCCCCCATCTTTAAACACTCCTTGATTTTGCCTATAAAAGGACTTTTATAAATAAAACAGGATTATTATTAATTATATAAGAATACTGTGTTTAATCCCTGTAAAGTTGTTAACAAACTTTTAATCTTCTACATCATTCTCTGCTTTTTTAATCGCTTTTTTGGTGGACCGAAAAATATCATCCCGGGCGGAAAAACAATTTTCCTCACCTATCTTATCATAGAGGCCATACTGTTTTAGAATATCACATAATTCTTTGTCTAATCCACACATAATAACTTCTCCACCACTGGCCTGAACCCGGTCAACAAATTTTTCTAATTCCTGTATGGCTGTAATATCAATGTTTTCTATTCTTCTCATCCTGATAACAAAAATCTTATCTTCACGGAAACTCTTGTTTAGTTTGTTCTTTAAATTTTCAGAAGTGTTGAAATGAAGACTTCCGGAAAGATTAATTACAATATACTCATCTTCTTTTACCTCCTGAAGACTCTCCTGGCTGAAATTTTCTTCCTCATCCTCTTCATAACTTATATGTGAATAATTGATTTCACTGGTGTTTTTCAGCACCAGAATAAAAGAAACAATTACCCCAAAATAAATAGCATAATCCAGCCGGGGGGTTAAAATTGTAGTTATAAAAGTAGCTGAAAAGATTACAGCATCAAATTTTGTAGTAGAAAAATGTTTTTTAATCTCTTCCATATCTATCATATAAAAAGCAACAAGAATTACAATACCTGCCAGACTGGAAATTGGTATATAGCTGACAATACCTCCAAACAAGATCATAAATAAAAGTACTGTTAATCCTGATATTAATTCCGAGATTCTACTTTTGGCCCCCACTTCCAGATTGGTAAAGGACTTGGTAAAGGAACCGGTGGCAGCAAAACTGCTGAAAAATGAACAGACCATATTCATTATACCCTGCCCTATAAATTCCCTGTTTAACTCTGCCTCTTCCCCGGTCCTTTTTTCCATAACTTTTACAATAGACAGCACCTGGGTAAAACCCAGTATGGCAATAGAAAGAGCAGCACTAAAAAGAGTCCGCATCTCCTGAAAATCAAAGGCCGGGATGTTAAAAGCGGGGAGTGATGAACGGAACTCACCCACAACCTCCAGATAATTTTCCAGATTAAATAAATAAACAATTATTAGGGAAATACTGACAGAAAATAAGTATGGTGGTAACCAGGAAACAAATTTTTTGCAAAAAATTATTACACCTATAGAAAAGATACCCATAAAAAAGGCATAAAAGTTAATTACATCCAGATGGGTCAAAACACTATACAGAACTGATAGTACATTACCACCACTGTTCTCCAGAGTTAACCCCAATATTTTTTCCAGCTGACTGGTCATAATAATTAAAGAAACTCCAACCGTGAGGCCAACAATAACAGGCTGGGATACAAAGTGAACAAGACTGCCCACCTGTAAGCTGCCCAGCACTACCTGTACAGCTCCTATCATAAAGGTCAATAAAAAGACAAACTGCATATAATTTCCGGCATCTACTATTTCCAGGGCATTTAGACTGCTGGCAATTGTAACTGCGACCATATTAGTGGGGCCGACAACCATATAACTCGAGCGGCCGGTAAATGTTGCGATAATAGTGGAAACAATAAAGGTATAAAGCCCATAAACAGGATTCACTCCTGCCAGCAGGGCATAGGCCATGACCTGAGGAAAACTTACTGCTGCCACAGCTAGGCCGGCCGAGAAATCATTTTTAAGATACTTTTTCTTATAACCATCAAACATACTGGTTATACCAGCCATTTTAGTGTGCTTTCACTCCTTAAATTTTCTAAACTCTGATCCCTGATTACTAATATCCCTTTAAGGAACTATTCAAGAAAATAAAAATAGAATTATAATTAATAAGGTATCATAAAAAAATATCATATATAAATATAATGACAAAAAAGGTCTCAAACATTGTTTAATAGTATATTTTATCTTCCTTTTATTGTCAACTGTTTTTTATATATAATTACTTGAATTTCTTTAATATATTATAAAAAAATAGACAGCTGCCCAAAAATAGATTTTTAGCAGCTGCCTGTGTTTATTTTTGTTTTTTTAAATCATAACCCTATTCCTCATCTTTTTCTTTGGATCCTGATTCTTCTTTATCATCACTGCTTCTGACTTTTTTAGCATATTCTTCCAGCTTTTTCTTAACCTGTGCATGAACCTTATCTGCTTTTTCTTCCAGCATAAGTTCAATTGCCTCATCAATATTCGATACAGGGTATATGGAAAAATCCCCCTTCTCAACTGCCTCCACAACACTCTCCTTTAACATCAGATTATCCATATTTTTTTCGGGAATAACTACTCCCTGATCACCGGTTAATCCCTTGACCTTACAGGTTCGGAAATAGCCTTCTATTTTTTCATTGGCTCCCCCTATGGGCTGAATTTCTCCCTTCTGGTTCATGGATCCGGTTAT
>PWDW01000043.1 GCA_003553225.1 Halanaerobiaceae bacterium | reverse complement strand
CCATAAATGAATCCATAAGTAAACCAAAAAATATTGCCAAAGCCAGGACTCCTGAAATAATGAAAGTTCTTCGCTTCCGGCGAAATAAATTTCGTACTGCAATGCGCAGCAGATACATAAAAAACCTCCTTTATTCGATAAAATCTGCAAATATTCCCGGGAATTCAGGGGCCACAATATCCATAAATATATCCATAGTTTTCATCTTAGTTAATTTAAAATCTTCTTCTGAGGCTTTTTCTTTATTACTTAATTTTTATTGTTGAACTTATTATAACACTTCTGCAAATTTTTTTAAATATTCCATATAATACATTGTTTTATTCGACTTCAGAATTATTATGAACTCTATTTGTATTAAAAATTTAATTAAAGCATAATATATGATATAATATTTTGCAACAGAAAAATTATGTATTTTTCAATCAAGCCGGGGAGGACCAATAATCATATAATGTCCAATATTATTAAGCAATTATTTAGTTATAATTTTGATTTATTCAAAAGTGATATTGCAGGAGCACTGGGTGTTACGGCCATCAGTATCCCTCAGGTTATGGCTTTTGCTTTAATTGCAGGTGTTAACCCGATTTATGGTCTCTTTACTTTTATAGTTTCCAATATTATCTTCTCTTTTTTGGGGAAGTCTAATTATATAATTGTGGGTCCCACCAATATGGTCTGTGTAACCATCGCTACCGGACTTGGGGCCCTGGAAATTGTTTCACCTGATAATTATTTCCAGATGGTGCTGCTGTTAACTTTTCTGATGGGATTTTTTCAGAGTATCCTCGCCTTTTTAAAAATTGCTGAACTTGTTAAATATATTTCTAAAACAGTAATAATTGGAATAACTACCGGAGTCTCCCTGATTATCATTTCCGGCCAGCTTGAAGATCTTCTGGAGATAACTTTTCCTTCCGCAGTCGGTAATGTAGTTATCAACTTTTACAATGTTTTTTTACAGATACCGGAAACAAATATACATGCTTTATTAATGGGGCTCTCCACTATGGTAATCATATTAATTATTAGAAAATTCTTTCCGGCCTTACCCTCTTTTCTTATGGGAATTATCATTTCAACTATGATGGTTCCCCTGCTGGGACTTCAGGACTCTTTTCAGCTAATAGGTTCCATAGAAACAGGGTTTCCCACCTTTCAAATTCCGTCCTTTGAATTAGATGTACTGGTTTCCCTTTCCAGTACAGCTCTATCAATTGCAATTTTGGGCTTTACACAGGTTCTATCTATAACTCAGATTATGGAGGAAAAAACCGGAGATGAAATTGATTTAAACAAAGAATTTTTAAGCCAGGGACTTATGAATATGATCTGTTCTTTTTTCAGCAGTTTTGCTGTGACAGCATCATTTTCCCGTTCCTTTACCAATCTGGAAAGTGGGGCTAAAACAAAAATTTCCGCTTTGTTTTCAGCACTCTCTGTTTTAATTTTTATAATTCTATTTGGAAATTTTATAAAATTAATTCCACTGCCCAGTCTGGCCGGAGTAATAATTTTGGTGGCCGTTTTTATGTTTGATTTAGAAGAAATTAAAAATTGTTTTAAAGTTACCAGAACTGATGCCATAATTTTTTCCGCAACTTTTCTAACTACAATTTTAACTCCCCGCCTGGACTATGCAATATATTTTGGTGTTTTAGTCTCAGGAATAATGGTTTTAAAAAATACCAGCAATATTAACTACTCCCACATGCAGTTTGATGAAGATAAAGAACGTTCCTTCAGTGAAGAGGAAATAGAAAAAGTAAAAGATGAAAATTATATTGTCATTAATTTTTCCGGTAGTCTTTACTTTAATACAGCTGAAAATCTTAAAGAAGTATTTCAAGATTCTTTTCAAAAAGGAAAAGTTTTCGTTATTAGAATGAGAAGAGTAGAAGAACTTGACTTAACGGCTGTAAAAGAAATTGAAATTTTTGTAGACATGGTTAAAAAGTCAAAAGGAGAAGTGATATTATCCGGGATAGATCAGGATATTTATAAAGTACTGGACCAGCTGGGTATAATTGATAAAATAGGTCAGGAAAATGTATTTTTTGCTGATGAGGACATTTTTCAATCCACGAAACGAGCTATAGACCTTGCTGAACATAAAGTTGAAAATGGTATAGAAGAAAATTGATTGCTCTACATAAAAATGTAAAAATTGAATATATACTTATTTTGTCCAGACTATAATAAGCAAAAAAAACTGCCGGTTAAAAACCGGCAGCTAAATATTATAATTTGTGTTACAAATTTATTCTTCCTGTACCTGTAGCTCGTTTAACCTCTCTTCCACCATCTTAAGCTCCTGAGCCAGATTATCTGCAGTCTGCTTTAGCATATTTATCTGTTCTTCCCGACTGACTTCCTGCTCTGAAAATGGCCTATAAGCTTGAGCCTGGGGAGCATAATCTGTAAATCCTCTTCTGAATCCCGGGCCTCTTCCACCCCGAAAACCTCTTCTGAGATGTAGGCGGGGGCGACCATAAGTCATATATCCGGGCCCATCATATCCCGCACAAAAACCAGCAGCTCTTCCTATCATTGGACCCTGTCCAGCAGGTCCGGTACCATCTCCGCGTGGCATATAAATCACCCTCCTTTTTGGTCTTTTGTTCATTACAGGTGTATTATACAATAGTTATGAACATATGTCAAGTATTGTATAATGTTTTTTTCCCAGTCCTGCTGATTTTATTATTCTTTTTTCTTTACACCTTATAACCTTCTTTGCGGCTCCCGACCGTCCTGCTGGTAATCTAATTTCCTTTTTAGTAACAAATCCTGGTGCCCTAGGCCCCTATTTTGCTCTTTTGGCTGGATAATTTACTGCCCTGCTGATGTGAGCCTATTTCTTTTTCCCATCACCACTTTTTACTCTCCTTACCCGGATACAAAAATTATATCTACATTCTTTCACTCAGCTCAATCATCTGCCCTGCTTTGCCCAGCAGTTCCCGGGTATCACGGTCACAGCTGAAAATCAGGACCTGGTAATCATCTGCAATCTGGGTGATTAAATCAGCAGCTTTCTTTTTTCTTTTCCAGTCCAGATTAATCAATGGCTCATCCATGACCAAAAAACTCTCCTTACTGCTAAATACATCTTCCAGTAAGGCCAGTCTTAAAGCCAGGGCAGTACAGTCCTCTGTACCGGCTGAAAGTAAATTTACCGGAAAATCAACACCCGATATCGTTTTAATAATCTTTTTGGGGCCCAGGGAATTCATCCTGTTTATCTCATATCTCTGCTCAGTCAATAATGAAAGGTAATCAGCAAATGTCTCTTTTAGAGAATCAAAAGTTTTTTGATCAATCATCGTTTTCAGTTCACTAAACTCCTGCTGAATCTTCTTTAAAGCCCGACCCCTCTTTTTCATGCGCTGAAAAGAACTATCCGTCTGTTTAATCTGATAATTTATATCTTCAATTGAGGGACGTTCATCCAGTTCTCTCTCCTGGGTGTGTATCTGTCCCTCCAGTTTATTAACACTCTGCTGATACTCTTTTTTCTGTGTTTTTAAATCTGCTAACTTCTGTCTCAGCTCTTCCAGGCTGGAATAGGGCACCTTCTCGATATCAAATTGCTCAGGTAAATTTTCCTGTACTTCCTTTAAATTTGCTGCTGTTTGATCCCGCATATCCAGAACCCCACTGAAAGTTTTATATTTTTTTTGCCATTCTAAAAACTGCTCTTTCTTTTCACTATTTGCCTTCACATAATTTTCTTTTTTTTCCTTCAGCTTATCCAGGTTGGTTCTCAGGTCTTCTTCTTCGGGCAGATTATTTACCCTATCAAAAAAAGGATTATCTTTTTCTTTTCTTGCGGAAAGTATCTCCTCCAGTTTTCCAAAATCAGTCAGATCTTCTGTCTGCAGCAGAGTCTTTACGGTATTTTCCTCCTGGTTTAACTTTTGTTCAATCTTTTTTCTTTGTTTAAACCTGCCTTTAAGCTCTTCTAAACTTTGACAGTCATACTTTTG
>PWDW01000165.1 GCA_003553225.1 Halanaerobiaceae bacterium | reverse complement strand
TTTATAAAAAAATAAAAGATTATGGTAAAAAAAACAAAAATAAAGGGGGAATCTGCCCTCACACTCCTGAGCCCTCCCGGGTTAGAATATTTTATCTAAATTGGCCAAAGAAAACTCAATCTATACTACCTATTAGGTGGGGATGAATTTGGCAAAACACCTGGTAATATTTAATGAGCTCTAATCTATATGAGGCAGTTGGAAGCTCCATCTAAATGAAGCAGCTGGAAGCTCCATCTAAATGAAGCAGCTGGAAGCTCCATCTAAATTTTTAATTCAGGTGGAGAGGTTCACTTAAAAATATGATAAGTTCTAATCACCTAACTTATTAAAAATTAGCAAAATTAGCAACAGCCCCCTTAATTAATCTATCCACCAGGTTAGAAAAATCAATTCCTGAAACTTCCCAGAGCTTGGGATACATGCTGTACTGAGTAAAACCGGGAATCGTATTCAGCTCATTAATTAAAATGTTGTCCTCCTGTTCATTATAAAAAAAGTCAACCCGGCACATCCCCTCCACCTTTAAAGCCCGGCAGGCATCTTCAGCTAATTGACATATCCGGGTTTTAACTTCCGGCTCCAGATCAGCGGGTATTAACAGTTCAGTGGCCTCACCTTCATATTTGGAATAATAATCATAGTAATCGGCTTCCGGCATGATTTCACCGGGCTGAGAAACACATACATCATCGAGAGCCAGTACCGAGCATTCAATTTCCCGGCCCTTTATTTCCGGTTCCACAATAATTTGGGAATCATATGCAAAAGCTTTATCCAGTGCTGACTTGATTGATTCCTGACTTCGGACCCGGGAAACTCCAATACTGGATCCCATATTGGCCGGTTTGACAAAACAGGGATAGCCCAGCTGCTTATTAATTTTTGTCAGCAGTTTTTTAAAATAGTTATCCTCTATCTTCTTCTGGTTGTTTAATCTCTTTTTGTTCACCATAACAAAATCAGCCTGGGGTAAATCATGAAAATCCAGTACTTTTTTGGTGAAAATTTTGTCCATTGCCAGAGCAGAACCCAAAACACCCGAACCCACACAGGGCAAATTTATCATATCCAAAAATCCCTGAATTCGACCATCTTCACCATAAGGACCATGTAGTACAGGAAAAACAACATCAATTTCTAGATCCAGGAAAAAATGCAGACTCTGAGCAATGTTTTCTTTTTTTTCCTCCGGTACAACATTATCTACCCGGGAATAGCCCTTTTTTAAAACTTTCTGTGCTTTATCCGGAGGTACCCATAAGCCCCGGGAAGTTATCCCCACCGGCAGTATATTATATTTATTTTGGTCCAGAGCACCATAAACTGCTCGGGCTGACATAACTGATATTTCATGTTCTGCTGAACAACCACCAAACACAAGAGCAACACAGATTTGAGACATTTTATTTCCTCCTGTAATTAAAGCAGCTTTAAATTTCTACTTTGAATTTCTAAATTACTATCAGGACATTTGTCCTCCCCTGCTCAATTCTACACTTTTTCACCAAATATATAGGATGGACAAATGTAATGATTGCTAATGTGGACTATTTGTATTGTTAAAGACCGGACAAATGTCATCATTGAATATAACTAATTAAAGTGAGCTATATCATTGCTGTATCAATGCAATATCAATAGCTATATCAATATTCAGTTTTATAATATAATATTAACCAAAATAATCAATCTGCATGGCGGTTTTAACCTTTTTGATAGTCTCCCGGGCAATTTTCCGGGCCTTTTTGGTTCCTGAAATTAATATTTCTTCAATCTTTTCCGGATCATCTTTATATTTAGCTCTTCGTTCACGCATAGGTTCAAGTGTTTCATTCAGAGCTTTGATCAGCCGCTTTTTACAGGCCACACAGCCGATAGTGCCAGCCCGACATCTTTCTTCAATTTCATCTGCTTCACTTTCATTAAAAGCCTGATGATATTCAAAAACAGTACAAACTTCGGGATGCCCCGGATCATCGGCCCTTATTCTTGCCGGATCTGTAACTGCATCCATTATTTTATCATGAACTACTTCCGCAGAGTCATTTAAATAAACTGCATTATTTAGACTTTTACTCATTTTGTGCTCTCCATCCAGGCCGGTTAAACGAGGGAAATCTCCCACTAGAGCTTCCGGTTCTTTAAATACAGGAGCATACAGCTGGTTGAACTTCCGGACAATCTTTCGGGTCTGTTCAATATGAGGAACCTGATCCTCACCCACCGGTACCAGATCAGCATTACAGAATGTTATGTCTGCCGCCTGACTTACGGGATACCCCAGAAAACCATATGTCATCTCTTCATATCCATACTGTCCGGCTTCACTTTTTATGGTCGGGTTTCTCCGCAGCTGGTTTACGGTAACAATCATGGAAAAATAAACAGTTAATTCCGCCAGCTCCGGTATCATGGACTGAACTAATATGGTCACCTCATCCGGATCAATCCCCACGGCCAGATAATCTTCGGCAACCTGCATGACATCCTGGGACAAATTTTCTGGTTTTTCAAAATTAGTGGTCAGAGCCTGAACATCGGCAATGATTAAAAAAGTATCATATTCATGCTGCAGTTTAACTCTGTTCTGCAGACTCCCCACATAATGTCCCAGATGAAGTTTGCCGGTAGGTCGGTCCCCGGTTAATATCCTTTTTTCTTTCTGCTTACTGCTATCAGCCATCTGTAGTTACCACCTTTCTTTAAAATTAAATTTATTTTTATCAATTAAAAATACTGAATTATACTTTTGAAATACCGAGCACTTTATAAATTATACCCTGAAAAAAAGCCTGCTGTCAAGTTAACATTACAACGGGTTTCTGTCAGGCTTCTGGGGGAGGTTTTTTGACCTCTCCGGAGATTTAATATTTTAAAGCTTCTAATTTTTATTTTTAATTTTTATTTTAATGGTCAAGATTTCTAGCAAAAGGAAATACAAATTGAACCCCTACTCTCAAACTCATATCTGATATTTAAAAAAATTAAATAAAAACAGGGAGCTCACTGCTTGACGGTACAGCTTATTTCTGTTAGAATATAGTATGAAATGATTACTATTATAAATAATTTTTAGTTCTTTTTTGCTTTGTATTATTTTTGCTTTGGATTATTTTTGCTCTGTATTATTTTTACTCAATATTATTTATATATTATATTCTAATTTTATTTTACCAATATTATTTCCAAAGGAGTTATAAAATGCCTAAAACTAAAAAACGAATGACCAAACAGCGTAAAAAAATACTGGAAGTCCTCAAAAGCACCGACACTCATCCAACTGCCGACTGGATTTATGAACAGGTAAAAAAAGATATACCCAATATAAGTCTGGGTACAGTATACAGAAACCTCAATGTCCTATCTGAAATGGGTGAAATACAGGTTCTGGAATATGGCAGCAACTACAGCAGATATGATGGCAATCCAGATGATCACTATCATTTTTGCTGTCAGGGATGTGATGCTGTTGCTGATATTGATTTGAATGTCAAAGAAAAATTAAATGAAGAAGTAGAAAAACAAACCTCCTTCAGGGTATTTACCCACCGGACAGAATTTTACGGATTATGTGAAGAATGCCAGAAAAATCATAATGATCTCAACACAGATTAACAGATTTCCAACCAAAGGTTCCCCATAACTTCACAGGTTTCCCACAGCAGACTCCTGTTAAAAAACCCTTATCATTTATTAAATAAATTAACCTATATTGTCTTTTATCATTTTTCGAGCCAGCTTATCTACAAGCTGGTTCTTTTTATTATCACTGTGAGCCCGAACTTTAATAAGCTTCGGATTATATTTATCAATAATATCCGCAATCTGCTGCCAGAGATCCTGATTTTTTACCGGATTACCTCCTGAAGTTTTCCAGCCATTTTTCTGCCAGGTGGGCAGCCATTCCTGAGCTCCTTTTATAAAATAACTCGAATCCGAATATACAGCTATCTCGTTTTCAGGGTCAATCCTTTCTAGAGCATTGATCACAGCCAGAAGTTCCATCCGGTTATTTGTCGTGTTCTCCACAAATCCGGTTACCTGAAGTTCCCTGTTATCAAAATAAATCACAGCAGCATAACCTCCCGGACCGGGATTCCCTTTACATGAACCATCAGTATAGATTTTTATTTTTTCAGCTGGTTTATCTTCCTTCTCATTTTGCGGGGTCATTATTTTCTTTTCCTTTTTACCGGATTTTTTTTTATTATTTCGATTATGACCGTCATTTTTCTCATCAAGATGGTGGTCTTTTTTTTGTGTTTTATTTTGCTCTGTCTCTTCTTTTATTTCTCTTTCTGTCTTTTGTTTTATTTCTCTTTCTGTCTCATGCTTTACTTCTCGTTCTGTGCCTTGTTTTATCACTCGTTCTTTCTCCTGTGCGCTCTCTTTTTCTGTCTCCTTTTTTGTCTCCTCTCTGGGGTCTGATTCTTCCAGCTGATCGAGAAAAATAAGCGCTTTTCTGAGATGGGGAATAACCACCGAACCCCCCACAATCAGAGCAATAGAGAAAATCTCTGACAGCTCTGCCCGGGAGACTCCCTGTTTTTGGCATTTGTCCAGATGATAAAAAATACAGTCATCACATCTGGATACAATTGAAGCCAGAAGCCCCATCATTTCTTTGGTTTTTGTACTCAGTACTCCCTCTTCATAAACCCGGGTATCAAGATTGAGAAATCTCTTTACTTCAAGATTATCAATCTGGTTCAGTTTTTCGTTACCCAGTTCACGAGATTCAAAAAAACTTTCTGGCAAATTTTCCCGGCTGTCCATTATGTAGTTCCTCTCCTCCCCAGTTAGTGCTGTTAAAATGAAGGTACTCCCAGATATATTAAAAAGATTAACAGCAGCAGCATACTGAGCCATATAATTAAGCTGGTGGCAAGTGCTTTTTTTGCCTTTTCTTCCTCCCACCAGTTCAGGGGACGTATACCCTGCAAATTAAAGGTTACTATAGCTGAAAGATTAATACAAATAAAATTGCTCAAAAAAAGCAGAAAAGCTCCTCCTGCCCTTGAAAACTCACCGGCTCCCAGTAAAATTCCGGCTACATTCAGGGGTGGTAATAAAGCTACGGCAATCATAACTCCGATGACAGCACCGGAAATACCGGTGGTAAAAGCCAGACTGCCGGCTGCCCCGGCCGCGAGAGCAAGAACTATATCCCCCCAGCCTACAGCAGTACGAACCATGATCTCCCTGCTCATCGGATCAGCAGGCACCAGAATACCTATGAAAACAGAAACCAGCAGTGCCAGAATAATACCCGTTAAATTGGTGAATATAGCCTTTCTTCCCAGTTCAAGATCTCCAATAGTAACCGCCAGAGCCAGACCAATGTTAGGCCCCAGCAGAGGGGCAATCACCATGGCCCCAACAATCACCGGTACATTATCCTGCAGCAGACCACTGGCCGCAACAATAGCTGAAAAAAACACCAGCATAATGAAAGGTGTATTTAACACAGCCGCAGACTGTACTTCCGTATACAGCTCCATCCGGCTCAGAGCAGAAGTAGTTTTGGTTTTGTCTTCTTTGTCTTTTTTTTCTTCCTTTTCCTCTTTTTCTTCCTTTTCTTTTCCTTCTTTTGCTGTTTGTTTTTGATCCCGGGCTCCTTCTGATTTTTCTTCCTTATCTTCTTTACTTTCTTCTGATTTTTCTTCCCGGCGGGGTAGTGAGGCCTCAATCTGCTTTACATTCAAACGAAAACCGGATTTAAAGGATAGTTTCTTTTCCAGCAGATCCAGAATACCGCTGCTTTCTTCAGCCGTGACTATAATTTTCCACAGAATCTTATCTTCCGGGAGTGGAATTTGATTATTATCAATAATTTCAAAATCATCCAGCAGCGGTTCTATCTGTGATACTTCCTGGCTGTCCATTAAAATCTCAATTTCCCGCAGCATACCAGTTCTTCCTTTCCTCAATGATCTACTTGATTATGCCACCACCCACAACCAAATCCCCCTGATAAAAAACGGCAGATTGACCTGCAGTAACGGCCCTCTGCTCCTGGTCAAAAATAACTTCCACTTCTTCATCTCCGGGGTAAACAGTGGCCGACACTCTGGGAGAATTATATCGTATTTTACATCCAACTTCAATCTTTTTCCGTAATTCGGAAAAAACAATCCAGTTAATATCCTCAACCATCATCTTTTTGGTGAATACTTCATTGTTTTTACCTACTGTCAGAGAATTATTACTGGTATCAATATCCACCACATAAACCGGATAGGGCATCGAAATCCCCAGCCCCCTCCTTTGCCCAATTGTATAACGGTGCAGACCTTTGTGTTCTCCCAGCTTATTACCTTCTGTATCATAAATAGGCCCGGGCTCTGATATATCGGGATAATTTTCATTCAGAAAACGCCGGTAGTCATTATCGGGCACAAAGCAGATCTCCTGGCTGTCAGGTTTATCATGTACCCGCAAATTTAGCTCCCGGGCTCGCCGGCGAACTTCCGTCTTTTTTTTCTCTCCTAAGGGGAAAAGGGTGTGTTTTAACTGAAACTGATTAAGACCATACAGCATATAGGTCTGATCTTTGTCCTCATCCACACCTTTTTTTAGCAGATAGCGGTCTCTTTTATCATCTTTTTCAATTATCGCATAATGCCCGGTGGCCAGATAATCAGCATCAATTTCCAGGGCTTTCCGCAGCAGGATATCAAATTTAATATCATTATTACAGACCACACAGGGATTGGGAGTCCGCCCCTGTCCATATTCCCTAACAAAATTATCAATTACTTTTTTTTGGAACTGCCGCTTCAAATTAAATGTATAATGGGGAATGTCCAGCTTACGGCATACCCGCCGGGCATCCTCAATAGCGGACAAAGAACAGCAGCCACCCTCTTCTTTTGATGGCTGCTCATAATCGGGAAATATTTTCATGGTACAACCGATAACCTCATATCCTTTTTCCTTTAGCAGAGCGGCGGTAACAGAACTATCCACCCCACCACTCATTGCAACCAGAACTCGGCTCATTTCAAAATACCTCACTTTGCTTCAACTGTTTTTTTGGTTTCCTGCCCTTTTTGGTTTTCACTCTCTTCGGTATCATCTCCTGCCGAACGATAATCTTCAATGGCTTCCTGCAGGGCTTCTGCAGCCAGATTTGAACAGTGCATTTTTTGAGACGGCAGACCATCCAGGGCCTCAGCAACTGTCTCATTGGTGATCTCTAAAGCACTCTCCAGATCTTTACCCTGGGCCAGTTCAGTAACCATGCTGCTGGTGGCTACCGCCGCTCCACAGCCAAATGTTTTAAATTTAATGTCAGTTATAATATTATCTTCTATCTTGAGAAAAAGTTTCATAATATCTCCACAAACCGGATTTCCTACTTCCCCAACTGCATCAGGATTCTCAATTTCCCCGACATTACGAGGGTTATTAAAATGTTCCATAACTTTATCTGAATACATAATAGCTCCTCCTTCTTTTTTTGCTATTTTTAAAAAACTAACCTTCATAAAGTGGTGACATATCTCTCAATTTGTCCACAATTTTAGGAAGTTCTTCCAGAAAATAATCCACTTCTTTTTCTGTATTTGAATGATTCAAAGAAACTCTCAGAGAACCATGAGCTACCTCATGGGAGCGCCCCAGAGCCAGAAGAACATGAGAAGGTTCAAGAGAACCTGAAGTACAGGCTGAACCACTGGAGGCGGCGATACCTTTCATATCAAGGTTTAAAAGCATGGATTCCCCCTCAATATAACGGAAACAAAAATTAACATTGCCCGGTAATCTTTTATCTCCCCGGGGGCCATTCAAAATAGAAGCATCAATATTATCCTCAATTTTATTAATTATTTTATCTCTAAGATAAATAATCCGCTGTATATCTTCCTGTCTTTCTTTTTTTTCATTCAATTCCAGGGCTGCCCTCAGACCAACAATTCCGGGCACATTCTCGGTACCAGCTCTTCTTTTTTTCTCCTGAGCACCACCCTGCATCTGGGGCAGCAGTTTTGTGCCCTGTCTTACATACAGTGCTCCTATTCCCTTGGGTCCATTAAATTTGTGCGCAGATAAAGAAAGCAAATCAACATTTAAATCATCAACATCAACCGGAACCTTGGCCACCGACTGAACAGCATCAGTATGAAAAATTATATCATTGCTGTGGGCAATCTGGCCCAGTTTCGCTATCGGCTGAATGGTTCCTATCTCATTATTGGCCATCATAATTGTGATTAGCACCGTATCCGGTCTAATAGCCTTTTTTAGATCCTGAGGGTCAACAAACCCTTCATCATCTACAGGCAGATAGGTCACTTCAAAATCCAGATTATCTTCCAGATACTGACAGGTATGAAGTACCGCATGGTGTTCAATCTCTGAAGTAATAATGTGTTTGCCCTTATCTTTAAGGGCCATAGCAGTACCTTTTACGGCCAGATTGTCGGACTCAGTTCCTCCACTGGTAAAAATTATTTCACGTTCATTATCTGCCCCCAGAAAATCTGCCACCTTTTCCCGGGCCCGGGTTACCGCCCGGGAAGAATCCATAGCCAGAGAATAAAGGCTGGAGGGATTACCAAAATATTTATCAAAATAAGGATCCATTTCTTCTTTTACTTCCGGAGCAACCGGTGTGGTTGCAGCATGATCAAAATAAATACTTTTTTCATCCATCAATAACTACCTCCCTGATCAAATCTAAAAATTATTCAATATATCTGTAACCTGTCTAAAATAACCAACCATCATTCTTTATTCCTTTTAAATTTCAAACTCATCTTCTGAACATTTCGGATCATCCAGGAAAAGATATAATATAAAAATAACAATATATAGTTTTGCTGCAAAAAGTGTAATTTAAAAGTGTAATTTCAAGCTACCTCAGTATAAGATTGCTTTTATAACAGTTAATCTTATTTCAAAATTAAATAAAAGTTACTTTTGCAGTACACTCTTATATTTATATTCATTTAAAAATCGGTCAATTAAACAGGAAAAGAAACATAAATCACTGAAGATCCTTTTATTTATAAAATAAACACAAAGAAATCCACAAAGATTTAGTTATTTTCGGCATTTTGCTTAATAAGTTTTAGGCTTTTTTTATTTTTTAAATCGTTTAGTGTCATAGAATAAAGAACATCTTCAATACTTTCCTGCACCATCTGCCATACATCACGGGTAATGCAGTCATCCTGTTGTTGACAATTATCATCCTTTACCAGACAGTCAACCGGAGCTACCGGCCCTTCCAGAATTTCAACAATATCCCCAACATATATATCATCAGCTTCCTTATCGAGCTCATATCCTCCCTGGGCCCCCCGAACACTCCTCACCAGTCCTGACCGGCGAAGAGCCACAAAAATCTGTTCAAGATACTGAATTGAAATACTCTGTCTTTCAGCAATCTTCCTCAAAGGAATGGGGGCAGAATTTTGATGTTCAGCCAGATCCAGCATAGCCCGCAGGCCATAACGACCCCTGGTAGAAACTTTCATTGGTTCACCTCTTTTTAAACTTGAGTATTTTAATCATGTTTCGAATATATGTTACCACATAAATAAAAAGCTGTCAAGAAGATCATGTAAAACAAATTTGTTTTATAATTTTTATCCTATGTAATTGTAATTTTTCACCTTAAATGCTAATTTAAAATTATAACTAACCGGTAAAATTATTACTAACCGGTTTTATATATACATTTTTTTTACTTTTTCTATTTCCACTTCATTACCGGTGACCTCAATTAACTTTTCTTTTAAAATATCATACTTATCACAGGGTAATAAAAAATACACCTGACCTCCGTGGTTGGTATACTCTGTTGATAAAATTTTACCCCGGACCGATTCCACCTGAGAAAGCATACCACCAATTATATCATAGCTGCCCAGAATCCGAAGTTTATAAACAGGCTGTAATTTCTTGATACCGGATTTTTTAATAACCTTTCGTGCCGTATCACCATAAGCCCTGATAAGTCCCCCAATTCCAAGTTTCGTACCACCAAAATAGCGGGTTACCACAACCACAGTATTGGTCAAATTTTCCCCCTCAATGGCCTGCAGCACAGGAGGGCCTGAAGATCCTGCCGGTTCACCATCATCATCAGAATATTTAAGAGCCTCATCTTTAATGCCCAGTTTAAAAGCCGAAACATTGTGGGAGGCTTTATTATATTGTTCTTTTATATCATCAATAAATTTTTTGGCCTGGCTTTTCTCTTCCACAGATTTAATATGGCCCACAAATTTACTGTCTTTAACCCTGTTTTCTACCTTTGCTTTCTGGTCGACAGTTAATATATTATCCATATTTCTATCTCCCCTTTTGCCCATTAAC
The DNA here is from genome assembly GCA_003553225.1 of Halanaerobiaceae bacterium. Taxonomy (GTDB): domain Bacteria; phylum Bacillota; class Halanaerobiia; order Halanaerobiales; family Halarsenatibacteraceae; genus T1SED10-99. The sequence continues at coordinate 6,622 of PWDW01000165.1, read as the reverse complement.
CTTCCCGGGAATCTGATTTCTTATTGTTTTCATTATGCTGTAAATTCTGCCAGAAATCCAGTCTTTCTTTAATTTTGGCTTCTTCACCCTGTTTTCCAGGTTCATAAAACTCAAGCCCTTCACTCTCCTCAGGAAGATACTGCTGTTTCACATAGTTCCCGGGATAAGAATGAGGATACTTATAATTTTTCCCATGATCAAGTTCAGAAGCACCCTCATAATGGGAGTCGCGCAGATGTAAGGGCACGGCTCCAGTTTCATGATTCCTTACATATTCCATTGCAGCGTCTATACCTTTAATGACCGAATTACTTTTTGGTGCTGCTGCCAGGTACACAGCAGCTTCAGCAAGGGGTATACGTGCCTCAGGCATACCCACATGTTCCAGAGCCCGGGCAGCAGATTCAGCTACCATTAGAGCCCGTGAATCAGCAAGTCCTATATCCTCAGCAGAATGTACGATCATTCTGCGGGCTATAAAACGGGGATCCTCTCCCGCCTCCAGCATACGGGCCAGCCAAAATAAGGCTGCATCGGGATCTGAACCCCTGATACTTTTAATAAAAGCCGAAATAGTGTCATAGTGGTTATCACCGGTTTTATCATAATTAAGAATTTTTTCCTGCATTGAATCTGCTACAGTTTCTTTGTCTATATGTATTTTACCATCTTTATCCGGAGGAGTACTCAGGACAGCAAGTTCCAGAGCATTTAGAGCAACCCGGGCATCTCCATCAGCCCCTTCAGCAATAAAATCAAGGGTTTTTTCCTCAACAGCAATATCATAATCTCCCAGACCCCGCTCACTGTCCTGGAGGGCATCTTTAATAATACTTAATACTTCCTCTTTGGTTAGAGGATGTAAGCGAAAAACACGGGAACGAGAAAGCAGGGGAGAATTGACCTCAAAATAAGGGTTTTCTGTCGTAGCACCTACCATAATCACGGTACCCTTTTCTACAGCAGGTAGAAGGGCATCCTGCTGTGATTTATTAAAACGATGTATCTCATCAATAAATAAAATAGTCTTTTTATCATAAAGATTAAGATTATTTTTTGCTTTTTCCAGCACATCACGAATATCCTGAACACCGGAAGTAACTGCATTTAGTTTAATAAATTCGGCACTTGTCGTTTCGGCAATAATTCGAGCAATACTGGTTTTTCCCGTACCGGGTGGGCCATAAAAAATAAGAGACTGCAGACGATCAGCCTCTATAGCCCTACGCAGAACCTTACCTTCACCAATAATTTCTTCCTGTCCATAAAGTTCAGAAAAAGAACGGGGTCTCATTCTATAGGCCAGAGGCTGGTCGTCAGAACTTTGCTGGTTCTGTTTGCTGTTTTCAAAAAGATTCATATTTTCCTTTTCCATAAATATTTATCTCCCTGTCTCATCCTAAAAACTCAAAATAAAAAACTAACCCCCTGGGGTTAGTCAAAAGCAAAATATAATAAGCAATGTGTTCCACCATGCCGTGGGTTATTTAATTTTGATCCCGTTCTCAAAGTGGGTGCCCTCCTGCCTGATTTATATGTCCCCTCAAAGGGGGCGTATACGCCACAGCCAGAGAACAGGCCCCTCTATATCAGGTGTTGGTCAAAATTTTCATTAACCTCACGAACATGGTAGAACACATGAAGAATATATTAAAAAATTACAATATTCTATCTTCCTTCTGGTTAAATACTATCATACTCAGCAGTTTAATGCAAACTTAAGTACAGTTTCTATAGGCTGTTAACTTAAGCTATTACAGCATTTATGAAACAATTAATTTGGGATCATCTCCACTTCCCCTGGTGAAAAATATTATATGGAAAAGAACCTTAATTTTTATCTTTGCTATCAACATTAAGATTGATATTTAATTCTTCAAGTTGAGCCCTGGAAACTTCAGCGGGAGCCCCGGTCAAAAGACAGGTTCCTCTCTGTGTTTTAGGAAAGGCAATAACATCCCGGATTGAATCAGTACCACTTAACAGCATAATAATGCGGTCCAGTCCAAAAGCAATTCCTCCATGGGGAGGAGCTCCATATTTAAAGGCTTCCATTAAAAAGCCAAATTTTTCCCGGGCCTCCTCTTTATCAATACCCAGAGCCTGAAAAACTCTGTTCTGGAGTTCTTTATCATTGATACGGATACTGCCTCCTCCCAGCTCTTCACCATTGAGTACCAGATCATAAGCATTGGCTTTAACCTGTTCTGGATTTTCTTCAAGTAAAGGAATATCCTCTTTAACAGGTGAAGTAAAGGGATGATGAAGGGGAACATATCGTTTATTCTGTTCATCATATTCTAGAAGTGGAAAATCCACAATCCAGACAAATTTATTCTCCTCAGCGGGAATAAGATCTCTTTCACGGGCAATCTTGAGGCGGAGATTACCCAGTACATTAGCAGTAATTTTAGGGCTGTCAGCCACAAAAAGCAGAAGGTCACCCTCATCTGCTTTCATTTTATTTTGAATACCGGACAGCTCATTTTCGGATAAAAATTTTGTAATCGGGGAGGAGACATCGCCTCCTTTATAAGCTATCCAGGCCAGTCCCTTAGCCCCATAATCAGCCGCAAAATCGGTATATTCATCTATTTTACTGCGGGATACTTCAGCACCGCCCCGCACTTTGATACCTTTAACCTGACCACCATTTTCAATTACTTTTCGGAAAACATTAAATTCACTTTCAGCCACAATATCAGAAATATCCTTAAGCTTCATACCAAAACGAAGGTCCGGACTATCAGTTCCATATTCCTTAAGTGCCTGACTGTAGGACATAATGGGAATAGTTTCCGGAACCTCTATTTCCACCAGAGCAAATATTTTTTTGATTAAATTTTCACTGATCTTAAAAATATGATCTCTATTTACAAAAGACATCTCAATATCAATCTGGGTAAACTCCGGCTGACGGTTTGCTCTCAGGTCCTCATCCCGAAAACAGCGGGCAATTTGAAAATATTTCTCCATACCACCCACCATCAAAATCTGTTTGAAAAGCTGGGGAGACTGAGGCAGGGCATAAAACTCGCCTTCATTCACCCGGCTGGGGACCAGATAGTCCCGGGCCCCTTCTGGAGTACTGCGGGTTAAAATTGGAGTTTCAATTTCATAAAAACCTTCTTCATCAAGGTAATCACGGGTTACCTTATTTACCCGATGGCGCAGCTTAATAATATCCTGCATCTTAGGCCTTCTGAGATCAAGATAACGGTACTTCAGACGCAAATCCTCTCCAACCTCAAGATTCTCTTTTATCTGCAGTGGTGGGGTTTCAGCTTCATTTAAAACAGCGGCATCTTCTGCTTTTATTTCAATCTCACCTGTGGATAAATCCGGATTGATGTTTCCTTCCGGACGGTTTCTCACTGTTCCCCTTACATAAACAACATATTCGGTACGTAAACGATCGGCCTCTTTAAAGGCGGTACTGTCAATTTCCGGATTGAAAACAACCTGAACCAGACCTGAACGATCTCTTAAATCAATAAAAATAACTCCCCCATGGTCACGTCTTCTCTGTACCCAGCCCATGAGTGATACCTGTCTGCCTTTATCTTCAAGACTTAATTCTCCACAATAATCACTTCTTTTTCGGCCACCAAGCACATCTGTCATTAAATTTTTTCCTCCTTACTGCCAGTTCTAAATATAGGTTTGTACTTTGTTTACAATATTATGTATATCAATTTCTTCTTCTTCTCCACTTTTCATATCACGGAAAGTTACAACCCCTTTTTGCAGCTCATTACCACCAATAATAAAAGAGTATTTCGCATTCTGGCGGTCGGCCATCTTCATCTGGCTGCCCACACTGTTGTCCAGATAATCCATATCTGACTTTACACCAGCCCGGCGCAGCTCCTGATTTAAGGTAAAACCCCTGCTGCGAGCTTTCTCTCCAATGGTGATAATAAAAACATCCAACCCTGTCTCTACCGGTAACTCAATTTCCTGCTCTTTTAGGGTTAAAAGCAGCCTCTCCACCCCCAGAGCAAATCCTATGGCTGGAACTGACTGCCGACCTATCTCCTCTGTGAGCCCATTATACCGGCCCCCTCCAAATATAGTATCCTGGGCTCCCAGGCCGGTATACTTGACTTCAAAAGCAGTATTGGTATAATAATCCAGCCCCCGAACCAGATAGGGATCAAGGTCATAACTAATTTCCAGCCGGTTAAGATTGGTTTTTACCTGCCGAAAATGTTCTTCACATTCATCACACAGGGCCTCAAGAATCAAGGGGGCCTCTTTTAGAGCCTCTGAACACTGCTCTACCTTACAGTCAAGAATGCGCAGGGGATTTGTTTTCAGCCTGTTTTTACAGTCCGAACAAAATTTTTCTTTGTTTTCGGCTGCATATTTTTTAAGCTCTTCAACATACCCAGGTCTACATTCACGGCAGCCAATACTGTTTAGCAGTACCTTCAGATTGTTCAGACCCAGCTCTTGAACATAATTCATTCCTGCCGCAATTACTTCAGCATCCAGGAAAGGATCATTGCTGCCCAGGGCTTCAATTCCAATCTGATGAAACTGGCGGTATCTACCTGCCTGAGGTCTTTCATATCGAAACATCGGGCCCAGATAATAGTACTTGGTGGGCTGAGGTTGACCATAAATTTTATTCTCCAGAAAGGAACGTACAACCGAAGCCGTACCTTCCGGTCTCAAAGTAATACTCCGCCCACCTTTATCTTCAAAGGTATACATTTCTTTTTCAACTATATCTGTGGCTTCTCCAATACCCCTCTGAAAAAGCTCGGTATACTCAAAAACAGGAGTGCGAATCTCTTTATAATTGTACCGATTAAAAACACTGTGGGCTTTATTTTCTATATACTGCCAGTACGAAGTATCTGGGGGATGGATGTCATTTGTCCCCCGGGGAGCATTTATCATCTAAATCACCTTTATTTGATTTCTTTTATATTATCATTATTTTTCTTTTGATTCTTTTCTTATCTCAATTTTACCCTTTTCCTTGCCTTTTTTATCCTTTTACTTTCCCTTTAACTTATCCTTTTCATTATCCTGTTCCTTAGCCTTTACTTATCCTTTTCATTATCCTTTACTTATTCTTTTCATTATCCTGTTCCTTTTCCTTCTCCTGTTCCTGATTTTATTCCTGTTCCTGGTCCTGTCCTGTTTCCATCTCCGGATCATATTCCTGGTCATCATCTATATCAGGTTCTATTTCCGAATCCAGAGAATCAAAAGAATCATCTTCAATCTCCATCTCCAGGTCTTCCTCTTCCATCTCCACATCAATTATTTCATCATCATCAGGAACCGGTACTCCAGTATCTTCATCTGTCTCCAGAGGTATCTGTTCCTGCATCTGCTGGCGGGCAAGCAGGTTTTGATAAATTTCCTGGGCTCTGCTGATATGCTGCTGGGCCTGTGCTTCCTGTCCCAGATAACTATAGGCCATATAAAGGCGGAAATGAGCCAAATACAGCTGTCCGTCAGGCAAAAATTCATCTTCGTCAATTATTTCTGCCGCCCGATTAACCTGTTCTTCGGCCCTTTCAATTTCATCTATTTCCATAAACAGATTGCCCATATTAATTGCCAGATCCCAGTCCTGGGTAAATTCTTCAATGGCTTCTTCATAAATTTCAACTGCCCTATCGGTATTACCCATCTGCTGATAGGCCTGAGCCAGTTTGATATAAAGACCTGAATCCGGAATTGTAGCTTCATCTAAAGACTGCTCAAAATTTTCCGCAGCCTGTTCATAATTTCCCTGTTCCATATTTCTAATACCCTGGAGGGTACTATCATAAATAACGATCTCGGTAGTCTCCTTAAGACTTTCAATCCATTGATCTTCATATTCTCTCTGCTTTTCTTCTCTGAGACTCATTTCCAGCTGATCCCGAACATTATTAAATTCTTCTTCATCAATTTCTTCCCCATTATATACCTGCCGATATTCTTCACGTATTTCTTCTTCAGTTATTTCTATATCCTCATGGCTGCGGGATAATCCTTCCTGAACCAAAAGATCTTCTTCCAGGCCTGCTCTGAATTCTTCCATTGAAAGACCCTGCATTTCGAGGACCTGAATCAATTCATCCTCTGACATATCAAAATTCTGCAGCAGAGTATTCAAATAATCATCAATAGCTTCTTCAGAGATATCTTCAGTCAACCCCTGCTGGCGGGCTTCTTCAAGAACCAATACCCGCTCAATCAAATCCATCAGAGCCTGATAACGGAAATTAAGCTGCTGAGAACTGGGCAGCTGGCCCAGCTGTTCAACCTGCTGCTGAATTCTATTATTATATTCTCCCCGGGTAATCACCTCATCATTAACCTGGGCGATCGGTTCATTAAAATCTTCAGAACGCTGCTGTAGTTCTTCATGTTCTTCAGGAATTCTTTGCTCCTGGGGCTGCTGCCGGAAAAAAGCCCCAAAACCCATCATTGCACCTGACAGGGCAAATGCCACTGCCACTATAATAACTACAATTTTACTGTTTTGTCTCAGCTTTTCAAACATTAAATACACCCCTCATAAATATATTAAAACATAATAAAATCCAAATACTATTTTACCTTATGGGCCTTTCTTTGTCAACACAACATCAATGCCCTTAATACAGGTATC
>PWDW01000155.1 GCA_003553225.1 Halanaerobiaceae bacterium | reverse complement strand
TTCAACTTTTGTCTTCCTGACCTTATAGGGATTGAACAAAAATTCAGATAAATTGATATCCTCATTATAAGAATATATATTGTCAATCCCTCCGCTGACTGAGTGCAAAAGAAGAACTTTTAGTAAAAAAAAGATTCCTGTTTCTCATCAGTCAGTACCTCCGGCCGTTTCGACGGCAGGATCTAAGGTCTTTTCCGTTTTTGTTTAGATTTCACTTTTCCTATCTTTCTAGAACACCTGCGTCTTTTTTGGCCACATTTGCACATCCACGGGAATCTCGAACACATTTGCATAATTTGTTCAAAACAGAAAACCCACCGGTTCTTTACTTATCTATCTGTTTCCAGATACCTAAAAAATAAAACATACATTAAATTTTTACTCCCTGCTCTTTTAGCTTATTTTGCAGCTCATTTACATCTAAATTTCTGGGCAGGATATCTTTTTTCACACAGATAGCAGCGGCATTACCCACTGCCTGGCCCATATTGGCACAAATGGGCATTACTCTAAAATTTGAATGGGCCATGTGGGTACCGGAAATATTTCTTCCCGCCAAAAACAGGCCCTCAATCTTTTTGGGAATAAAACTCCTATATGGAATTGTATAACCCTTGTCCTGGGGGAATTCTTTCTGCACCCCCGTTTCATCAAGCCCACTGCCGGATAGATTGTGAACATCAAAATTAAAATGTACCCGGGGCACCACCCAGTCCTCAAAAACACGCCCTCTTAGTATATCTTCTCGACTCAATACATATTCACCTTCAAAGTGCCTGGTTTCTCTAATTCCTATCAAAGAACCTGAATCTAAGAGATAACAATTTTCATAGCCGGGCACAAATTCCTGCAGAAAATTTACAATAGGCCGGAGCTGTTTACGGCATTCGTATACCGCGCTGGTCAAATCTTCAGGTTCGGTCCCATCTACATTAATAGCATTAGTCATGTTACAGGTTACAACCCCCGGTAATGTGGACTGATAAACCAGGAAATGACCGGCAGGATCAGGTAAATGTTTTTCCGCCAGAGTCTGTAAATCACCCTCAGGTAATTCAACACTTTCTTCAAAACTACCAATAAAAATAGCCCTTTCTGTATCCACCCCTCCCAGTTTAAACATAAGAGTGGCCGGCTGCATTTTTCCATTTTCTTTTCTTCCTTTATGATAGGGTACACCAGATCTAGCAGCAATATCCCCATCTCCCGAAGCATCGATCAAGATATCGGCTTTTATAACTTCCCGGCCTGATTTGCTTTCAGTAATTACCCCCTGTACCCGGTTATTTTTCATAACCGGTTTACAGGCTATTGTATATAGCTGAAGCAAAACTCCTTCTTCATCCAGCATTTCCATCATAACTGTCTTAAGTTTTTCGGGATTTATTAACTTTCTGTTTTCCCCATCTGCAGATCTATCCAGAATTTCCTCATAAAAGCCACCCTCCGTTTTACCGGTCCAGTGACTCATCAAACCTTCCGTAGCCATTCCGCCCACACAACCCAGTTGTTCTATCAACATAGTTTCTGCACCCTGCCGGGCAGCATTTACTGCTGCCGAAAAGCCGGCCGGTCCACTCCCGATGACCAAAACCTCAACTTCTCTTTTGATGGGTAGTTTCTGCTTTTCTTCAGTATAATAATTCATAAGTCTAAGCAAACCTCCAGTATATTTTTTTCTGCAGTCCCCTTCATTTTCACTGTCTTCTATCCCGGTAACCATCAGGGGAAACTAAATAAGTTTAACATAAATTTTCCAGTAAAATTGTTCCGATTGTAAAAGGATCATACCATATTTATTTTTCCAGACGCAACCATAAACCGGAATTAGCCGGTACTTTAACCGGTATATAACCCTCTTTTATTTCTACTTCCTTCTCTTTAATTACATCTAAAGCCTGTTTATAATCTCTTTTTACATTAAGTACAGTTTTCTTGCGGCAGCCATCATTGATGAAAAAGTAGTGATCGGCCTTTTCTCCCGATAGGCGATAAACCATGGGCAGTTCACAGGACCAATCAGTTTCATTTTCACCTGATACCACCTCAGAAATAATCTCCTCCATAAATTTATTTCCCGGTTTTTTGCACATGCGGGAAGCAGCAAAATTCATAAAAGCGGCTGTTCCCTGCCCCTTCTTCCGGGAAAGTATTGCAGGTTTTCCATTTTCAAAACTGGACAGTACTTTAGCCTCTACACTTTTTAAATCAGCAAACTGCCCTTCCAGTTCTCTACCCTCTAAATTAAGTGACAGATTACTGGCAATCTGGAAATCAGCTATTTTAAAACCGAATATTTCCTGAAAAACCTCCCTTATTTCTCTACCTGCCAGCCGGGCTTTATTGTCAAACATGAGGCAGGGCATGTCGGCCACCACTCGTCCACCTTTTTTTACATACTCCGCCAATAATTTCATAGTATCCAGGGAAAGTCCACTTATGTGCGGTAAGTAAAGAACCTGATAACGACCGGCCAGACCTTTATCCAGGTCATTTGGGGTAACATATTCAAATGGTACATTGTTATTGATCAGAGCCCGGCTGGCACCAATTCTGGCCCTCACCGGATATTTCGGTATCTCTTCCTGTCTGTCCACGGGATAACCTCCGTAAGACATTGCGGCATAAATTGCTTCATTATCCCAGTTATACATTATCCCCACCATTGGTTCATTTGAACTTTCCCAGAGTTCAAAACGGTACTTCTGGAGACGGCGGGCAATTTTTCCCGCTCTTTTCGTTCGGGGGCAGGGATCTCCATCCATATCTGTCAGGGCATATTCTCCCAGCTCGTGCCCGGCTTCCCGGGCAGTCCAGGACCAAAAACCAATTCCCTTCAATCCGGCGGCCACATAATTCAGCATCAATTTGGTAATCATTCCTTGATCCACTCCGGCTCCACTGTGACCGCTGTAAATTGCCGGGCCTCCGGTGGATTCCCAGGTGGCAGACCAGCCGCCCTTGAAGAAATCCTGAGTCATGCGAGCCTGCATGTAAACAGGTCTTTCCACTTCTCCTTCAACTTCCCCAAAGTGGTGCACCAGGTGAATAGAATTGTAAAATGATCCTCCTTCCCGCATGGCCCGGGCCTGAGTCTCCAGATCCCAGCCGTGAGCAGCCTGGTTGTAAAAAAGCATATGGTTACCGGTTCTAATTGGTTCCTCTGGATCATATTTCTGGTGTCTTTGCACCGCCTTTTCCACCCGGTCCGCATGTTCATCGGCCATAAATCTTAGAGCATCTCTGATCCTTTTGAAATCCCAATGGCCCAGTGACTTTTCCTCTAGATCTTTTCCGGTACCGGCCACCCGGGCCGCCTCCTTGAAACTGGCAAAAGTATTAACCTCATCACGGCTTACCAGATGTTCATTCCATTCCTTTTGCAAATTTTGCAGGGTCCCATATTTATCCTCCAGCCATCCGGCAAACCTGGGGATAAGTTCTTCTGAGACAGGCAGGCCTGTACTCCTGGGTTCCCCGAGTCCTGGTTTTTCTTCTTCGTTTTCAATCCTTTTTAAATAATATTCCTTCTGATATTCAAGCATTTTGGGGTGTTTTTGTATTTCTTCCCTGGATAAATCCTGAGAAATACCCAGTTTGTCAAGCAATTCATCATCAATTCTTTCCCAGCCAGCCATTCCATAAAACCACGGAGATATACCTGCTTCTACAGCCATTTTTTGAATCTCACTGGTTTCCACATCTGAATTTGGCCTAACATGGAGACCCTTCAGTCCGGTAAACCCAAGTTCATCCATTAACTCAAAATGTTCCTTTACTTCCTCTGCCGAATGATCTTTTTTCTGCCAGTATACAACGGTTACTGGAAAGGGCTTTAATTCCCTTATTTTTTGCTGCATTTTACTGTCATTAATTGAATTATATATTTCTTTTAAGTACGGATCATTTTCATCAAAAAAGACTTTATTTTTATCTTTCATTTTTTGTTCCTCCCTACAATTTTTTTAATTCTGTTAAGTTATATGAAATTTGAATTAGTCTCTATAATGTTTCTGGGCCTGTCATAGTATTTGAATTATAATTTTTTAGGGCTTAAAAACTTTTTCCTTCTTTATTTATTTTCTCATACTTCAGGATTGTTAAGTTTCAAGGGAGATTTCCAGAATATAATACATTATAATTAATATTATTTTTTTCTTTAATCTGATAAGGAGCCAATAAATATCCTAAAATATTAAAATCTTGATCAAAGCTAAATACTTTTTTTATATCATGTTTTCTACAAATAGCAAAAGAAGTACAATCAGTAAAGGACAGAGTATGATCTTCATATTTTTTAAAAATTTTTTCAGCTTCCTTATTAATCTTTTCTGTCACCCAACAAGTTTTTAACTGTTTTTTGTTTTCAGCTTGCTTCCAGAGTTCTATAGCTTTAATTGCTTTCCGATGAGAAGTATTATATTTCAGCCAGGTTAAAGTTTCATCTTTGACATAATTAGAAGTAAAAAGAGGAATATTCTCATTCCTTAGTTCCTTTATATAAGAAACTGCTTTTTTATGATGTTTATCACTTTTGTTAATACAGGAAATCCAGGCTCCACTATCCACAAAAACCTTATTCATCTAGATTCCCTCCATACAGATATTTATCATGATTTTCTGAACCATCTTCAATATCAACATCTGCAATACCTGCTAATTCCAGTAGAGGTTCACTATCTTTTTGCTTCATCTTATTTTCCTGAAAAAAATAATCAATTGCCCGTCGTATTATTTCGGCCTGAGAAATATTTTTTGAATTGGATAATTGCTCAATATTTTTAATCATTTCTTCTTCTAAATAAATTTGTTTTCTTTTCATAATCTCCCCTCCTACTAATATACATTAATGTATATTAGTAATATGATTATACATCACTGCACTTCAATTTTCAAATTTAAATTTATGATAGACTATTAGTGATTACTAACCTCTACTGCTCTATCATCAAATTTTTGCTGGCAGTCCAGCAGCCGTTCAATCAATTGATTAATTAATTCTTTATATTCCTCTTCATCATAAAGGTTTTTCATCTCAAAGGGATCATCAGCCAGATTATAAAGCTGGTGTTCTCCATTCTGCCGATAGATCAGTTTCCAGTCCTCAGGAGTAACAATAACCCTTGGTCTGCCACTTGTTTTATAACCATCATTATAAGACTGTACAAAAACATCATTGAGATTTTCAGCTGATTCTGTACCATTAATCATAGACAACAAACTCTCTCCATCCAGATGATCAGGGATTGGTCTATCAAGTATATCAAGCAATGTGGGCATAATATCAATCTGACTTATGGGCCCCATAATATTCTGCTGATTTTCCAGGCCGGGAATATCAAAAATAAGGGGAACCCTAATTCCTTCCTCAAACATATATCTTTTGGTAATAAGGCGGTGGCTGCCCATCATATCTCCATGATCACTGGTAAAAACAATAGCCGTGTTTTCCCGGATATTATTTTCTTCCAGATACCCTATAATTTCCTCCACATAGGTGTCTACCAGACTAACCAGTCCCCAGTAATTTGCCGTGATTCGTCTCCAGCCCTCCTCACAGGATAAATCAATTCCATCCATACCTTCAGCTGCTGTAATTTTCTGCTCTTCAAGAATCTTTTCCGGCAGGCCCTCTACCTGTTCCTGATAAAAGCTTTCTGGTAACTTAATTTCTGCTGGTGAATACTGTCCATCCCGGCAGCTGAAAAAAGGACTGTGGGGCTCCAGAAAATTTAAATACAGAATAAAGGGATTCTCTTTGTTTTCCTTTATAAATTTTTTCGTCTCTCCCGCGAGAAAAGCAGGTTTAGAGTATTGTTCGGGTAAGCGGGCAGCAAATTGACGGGAAAAGAATTGAAATCCATCATCTGTCTTTTTATCCGGTTTAAAACCATTATCCCGCAGAAAATGATAATAATCACTGTGTTTGCTTTTATCCCGGTCATCACTGTAAAAACCGCGATATCCATCTTCAATACTGACCCACTCTGCAAAACCATGCTGGGCAAAAACCTCATCTCCCAGATGCCATTTGCCAAAATGGGCGGTCTTATAATCTCTAAAATCAGCAATTTCCGGCAGACATAGCTCCCGGTCTGGCAGTGGAATATTATTGTCAATACATCCTGTTTTATGGGGATAAAGACCGGTAATTATTGAAGAACGCGCAGGTGTACAGGGTGGTTGAGTTATATAGGCTTTTTTAACCATTGAACCTTCCTCAGCCAGCCGATCCAGATTGGGAGTTTCTATAATATCATTACCATAAGCTCCAACTGCACTTAAGGCCAGCTGATCGGCATATAAAAATAATAAGTTTTGCTTCTGGCAGGTAGACATCTTAAACCTCTCCTTTTCGAAATTTATCTATATTTCTAAATATTTATGTTCATCAGTTTCTGTATCAAAGATTAATATTTTTCCCATATCCGGATAGGGCTTACCGGCTTTAACACAAACAGGCATAAAATACATTTCAGTATTCTCAATCCGAAGTTCTCCCCCAAAATGAAGATGGCCTGTGTAAACTTGATCTATGTTTCCTTTAAGACAGTCATCATATAAATTAGGACTCTTACTTTGCACATATTTATTTAGATCTTTATCAGGATCTACATTTAAAATAAATTCTCTTACTTCAGGGATATTAAGCGGGACATGGGTGAATAATATATTTTTTTTCGTTTTATCAATATTCTGGTCCAGCCATTCAGCAGTACCCTCCGGAACTCTACTAAGAGCACTATCAAGAAAAATAAGTGCTAAATCTTTTTTTTCTATTATTCTATTTTCAAAATTAATTCCCTGTCTTTCCCATTCCTGCAGCATCCTGTTTTTCGAAATCGAACCATTTATATCATGATTCCCCGGAACAGCTTCCCGCGGAATTTCAAATTCATTAACCAGGTTCACGGCATAAGAAATATTTTCTTTACTAAACCAATCAACCAGATCACCCAAAAAAACAACTAAATCAGGCTTCTTTTTTTCAACTTTGTTCATCATTTTTCTAAACGAAACTTCAGTCCCCCTAAAATGTTTTCTTTTCTTCACCTTTTTTTCTTCAGTAGCTTTTGGAGAGATTAAATGGGCATCTCCCAGAACTGCAATCTTCATTTTTTCACCTCAAAATAATTTTATTTATTGATTCTGGAAATACTAATCCTGGAAGGCTCCTGCAGGAGCAAACCCGTTCGTTTTGCTATTTTAGAAAAAAACCGGAGAACCCAGCTGGGGGCTCTCCGGCTTTCTGGTCTGTATATGATTTTCGGGTTAGATATCCAGGTCTTCTTCTTCAAAATCCTGATCAATAATACTGTTCAGCACACCCTGAATTTCGGGGGCTGAAGCATCCATTGCTTCCCGGGGACTCATTACTCCATCAAAGATGTCACCCATATCCCCCATGGTCGGCCAGTCGGTTATACCCATGAAGACATCAACATCACCGGGCCATTCATTGAATCCACGCATCATTACTTCATAGGCCTGACGGTCAGGAGCAATACTTCCGATAAGCTCCTCATACCAGTCTTCATAAACATCTGTGGGATACAGATAATTAATTAACTGAACTTTTCCTTCCGGATGGGCACTGTTAAGAGGTATAGTCCAGGCATTTATCATATCCACGGTATAAGCATATTCATCGGCATTGGGACCCATGGGCTTGGGTACTACACTCCACTCAAAGCCAAAATCTTCATCACCTGTAAGCCAGGCCGGAGTGGTAGCAGCAAAAGCAGCGGTTCCCTCCGCAAAATCCACATCACCAAACAGTTCTCTTTCTGCATGCCATTCCACCAGTTTATTTAAAGCGGCAATATATTCATCACTGTTCATATTAAAGACCACATCACCATTCTCTATTCTGGTGGAGTGTACCTTATTGGTCAGGGCAAAATACATGGGAGAATACCAGCCGGTGGCAAAATAACCCGGACCCATACCATACTGGTCATAAGTTCCGTCTCCATCAAGATCAACTCTGAGGGCCTCCAGATACTGTTCAAAGGTATCCCAGGTCCAGGTTCCAGCCTCATAATGCTCATAGGGATCCTGAAGACCGGCCTGTTCAATTAATTCTTTATTGTACATCATAAATCTCATTCGGGGAGGCTGAAAAAGAGTTCCAAATCCATAGGTTATCCCCTCATGACTCATAATATCAGCAGCCACCCGACGGTAGGTGTGCAGAACATCAAAATATTCATCATCCAGTATCTCCGAGATGGGATAAAGCATATTCTGACCCAGTTTTTCCGGATAATCCCGGTTATTTACCATCCAGATATCATTGGCCGAATCACCGGAAAGCAGGCGGGCATGTCGGTCACCACCATCACGAATTTCAATATTGGCATTAAACAGCTCTTCTGCCTCATGCAGCCGGTTGGGAGTAACTCCCCCTTCCTCAAAATTGACACCGGCATCACCAAAATCACCATGGTCCCAGAGAATGATGGTTTCTCCACCAAAATCATAATACTCCGCTCCAGCAGAAAAAGTGAAGAATACCGCCACTGCAGCCATTAGGACAATTAAACCAAGCTTTCTCATAATTAATTCCCTCCTTTTAGTTTTGTTATTTATTAAAAATCTGCCATAAGCAGATTCTTAACCCACAATACCTGTACGCTGAACACTCTCAATAAAGTAGCGCTGCAGAAACATATATACTATAATCAGTGGTGCGGCAAAAAGCAGCATCCCGGTGTTGTTATAAATTGTCGATACCCAGGGATTATTATAAATACCAAAGGCCGAGCCCAAAAGGCTGTCCACAGAACCAATTAATCCATCCAGGGCCGAAGTCAGAGTAAACAGGTCATTAAATAAAACATTGGTCAGATAGTGGCTGTTCCACTGCCAGACAAAAGAAAACAGAAACACCACAATCATGCCCGGCCTGGCTCCGGGAACCATCACCCTCAGAAATGCCTGAAAGGGACCGGCCCCATCAATATAGGCTGCTTCCTCCAGCTGCCGGGGCATACCCTTGAAAAACTGACGCATAATAAAGATAAACAGGCCCCCTCTCAGCCCTACTCCGGTAATACTCATCAGGATGAAGGGCCAGTAGCTGTTCAGCAGATTTATTCCTCCGCCGGGTATTAAACCGAAAAGATCAAAAAAGCGAAAATTTATATAAAGGGAGACAATTATAGTCTGGGCCGGGACTATCAGAGTAAAAATGACCAGAGCAAATATAACATTATTAAAGCGGAATTCATAGCGGGCAAACCCATAGCCGATAATGGTTGCTGACATCAGCTGCAGCAGGGCAACCAGGGAAGAAATTTTAAAGGAATTCCAGAGGGCCCGGGGATACTCCATGGCCTCCCAGACCACGGCATAATTATCCCAGTTAAAGGCCCGGGGAATCCACCTGACGGTCCTATCAAACAGATCCTGTTCAGACATGATCGAGGTAAAGAAATTAACCAGCAGGGGATAAATAATTATATAGCCAATACCCATAATCAAAACAGCCCGGAAGATAGTCCACAGAAGATAGGTAAAATCATCCCGGGAACGGTATCCTAATTTATGAAATGCTTTTTTTATATCGCGTAATTTCATCACCGATCAGCCCCTCTATTAAAAATCATGATAAAATACATACCGGGAAACAATAAAACCCACCACCAGAAGAATCACACCTATTACAGTGAAATAAACCACCGCCATGGCCGTACCCCGGCCATAGCCCACTCCAAAGATAAAGGCATTGATAAAGCCCAGTATCCCGGCGGTTTCTCCCACAAACTGATCAATAATGGTATAAATAACATTTATCAATATAACCGGGGTCAGCATGGGAAAAGTAATCATCCAGAATTTCTCCCAGCCGGTGGCCCCTTCCACATCGGCTGATTCATAAAGGGCCGAGGGTACTGACTGCAGACCGGCCAGAAAAATCAAAATTTGAATGGCAGAAGCATTGATTATCTCCGGTACATTATTAACGGCCTCCACTATATATTCAATAAAAACTTCCGGCATCCGCAGATTCATTAAAAAGGCCTCAAAGGCCTGGGTGCCCAGAATACCACCTTCTCCATTCTGCAGAGCCTGTCGGGCTCCTTCTCCTGTTTCCTGGACCCCGGCCATCATCTGCATGGCCAGATCACCCTGCTGGATCTCCAGCATAATTGCTGAACCCAGAATCACAGGCAGGAAAAATATAGCCCGGGCCAGCATCCGCCCTCTGAATTTCTGATTCAGTACCGCGGCGGCAAAAAAGCTGAAGATAATAATCATGGGCAGCTGATAAAATATCCGGATTATTTCTGTGGTCAGAACCTGAACAAAATCGGGATCCACAAAAAATGCATAATTAAAATTTTCCAGGCCCACATAATGGAGTTCATAACCGGTCCTGGTTATCTGCAGCCGATTAACACTGAAATAGGCGGACTGGAAAAAGGGAACTAAAAATAAGATTATAAATCCAATCAAAAAGGGAGAAATAAACAAATATCCATATAAGGACCTTCTTTTACTTTTGGTAAATTTAAAGCTGTTTTTTAATTTACCGACAATCTTACCGGCAGTCTTTTTAGGATCCATCGGAAACCCCCTCTTCTATAAGTATAAAATCCCGGGCCGGAATCTCATACCCCTCGATTTCTGCTGTTTTTTGACCATAATTAATAACCACCCGGCTGCCATCTTCATATTCAGTTTGATATACATTTTCTTTTATTTTTTGGTGGCCGGTTATCCTCTGGTCATACAGTTTGCGTAAAGTATTATTGGCCTGTTCATAAAATGAGCCGGCACTATCCAGCCAGTCCCCATAATGTGCCGAATAAAGCTCTTCAAAATCAGTCCTCATCACCCCGGCTCCATCTGCATAAAACCAGCGATAATAAGGTGCGGCCCCGGTTTCCACAGTCCTCAGCATACTCTGGCGGGGGTTATCCACCAGATTTATGGGTGGTCCGGTAAAATCTTTATAGCCCTTTAGTGCTATTTGATAAAAGGGAATGGATTGATCAATAATCCGAAAATAGTTGGCCCTGAGCGGTAATTCCAGTATCTGTTCAACATAGGGCAGGACATAGGCATTACCTCCAAATACAGAGATGTCCAGTTGATTTTTTCCCGAAAGATCAGCCAGCTGACCGACAATCCTGTTTTGGGCCTGCTGGCGGTCAATTAACCTGCCGACCTCTTCCCGAAAATCTGAGTTGAGCTGGCGGCCCATCTCCCGCAGGGCTATACTTTCATTTGAGATGTTTTCCTGAAAATCGGGGATAAAACTATCAAACAGTGATTCATAATAATGTGGTGAGAGAATATAACGTCCACTGCCCGGCTGGATTAAAGATGAAACAATATTATAGGAATATTTCCGGGCCAGATCACCATCCAGAAAACGAGCCGTCATCCGGCTGGTTCTAAAATTATTAAACCAGGAATTATTATTAACATTCATCACATTTAAAGCCGGATAAAAATCTATATCCTCTTTTTGTAGATAATCCCGTAAAGCCACAAACTCTTCTTCAGTTCCGAGTGCCTCTTCCAGGTCGGGCTGATGAGGATAATCATGGGCCATGCCATCGGTAAGCCAGCCCGAATAAATCAGGTTAATATTATTGATATCTCTTTCTTTAAGAGCGGAAACAATTGATTGGGCCTGGCTGAAGGTGGTCATAGCTTTTACACTCTCCCGGGGAATTCCCATCCGGGGCGTAATCTCGGTTATACCCCCTACCAGTTCCACAAAAAATGGGATCTCCGCCCGCGGTTTATCCCTTTTTTCAAGACCATAATTATCCACCAGATAGTCCTGATACCGGTGGGCCATACTTACATAATCGGCCTCATTTTGGCCAAAGAAAGAATATCTTAGCTGAATATCATCCATATACTGGCGGGCCTGATAGCGGTTAATACGGGCATCATGATCCTGGCTGCCCAGCACCAGCTGGGTGTAAGGCAGAATATTAAAATTGGCATATACCCTGTTGGCCGGAATCACCGCTGAGGGCAGTTCAGCATTGATCCGCCCCAGGGCATCTCCGGATTCAATAATACCCATCACAGCTTTGTCTTCATGCTTAATCCCAAACACCGGAAAATAGTTTTGAATTCTTTCACTTAACTGTTCCCGATTTAACAGGGAATGATCTCGGCCATAAAGCGGCATGGAATAGCTGTAGACCCCGCTTTTATCGGAATTTAAATTGATTAAACCCCCCGATCCACTGGGTACCACCATATAACCTTCTTTTTGGGTATCCGCGGCTCCAAAGTGCTCCAGCAGAGCAATATTATACAGGGGAAAGGAGACTTCTTCTCCCTCTCTATCCAGGATATTCATGGGAAACTCAACCTCACCTGCCGGAATACGGGCCACAAAGTCTTCACCATCCAGAAAATATTCGACCGGTATATTAAAGGTTTCCACTCCCGGCTGAGGGGGCTGCAGACCATGGGTAAAGTGATCATCCTGGACCTCATAGGGGGTATAACCCAGGCCCTGAATAAGGTCAATTAAATCTTCCTCATCCCAGGCCCTTAGACCGGTCCGGCGGACATAAACCCAGCTGTCCCGCATAAAATCAACATCTGCTGCCGAAATATAGGTCCGATCCTCATAACCTTCCCTGTGGGCCACCAGCTGATCTACCAGAGCCTCCACGGCTTCAGCCGGGTCCCCTTCTTTTACGTTCACCCGGTAATCTCCGAAAACTGAATCCTCATCCAGATTGTGAATATCAAAATCCTGTTTTTCTTCATCTTCAGCCCGGGACTCTAAAGTCATCAGAAAATAATTTTCCCGGAAAAATTGTCGGTCTCCCTCATCTTCAATACTGTCCAAAATCAGATTCTCAAATTTCTCCCGGGCCACCACAACCGGCAGATAATCGCGGTCTCTCCCCTCCCGGCCCAGAACATAATCTATCCGTACTCCCTTTTCTATTTCCGAAATCGCAAACTGACCTGCTTCTATACTATCACTAAAATTATTCATATCCCGTCTTCTGTCAGCCAGGGTAAAATAATCTATCGAAATCTGGGCTTTAACCTCATCCCGGGCTCCCATATCCACCTCAGGCCGATAAACAGGATTGGAAAACCAGAATTTTTCCGCCTCTTTGTGATAGACCACCAGATCCGTATTCTCCTCATGCAGATAGAGCTGCAGATAGGCATTTTCAGCATATAGGGTGTAATCCTGATCAATACTCTCCCTCAGGGCCCCGGCCGGGCTGGTTCCCCAAAACACAGAAAGCAGAACTACAGCAGTAATTACGGTAAAGACTGCTGCCGGCAGTTTTTTATATAAAATTTCAGCTTTCATTAAGTGGACCTCCTTAGAGACGCAGCATGTACTCGGAATAAATGGAATCAATAAAACCCCACATCTGCTGGACAACACTCACAAACAGCAGGGCCAAAAATATGATAACTCCCATACCCACAATAGAAGCAATGGCCGTCATCAGGCTGTTGAGCAAAAGAAAATCATGGGTGATCATATTGCCCACAAAAATCAGCATTAAAGCCCATAACACCCCTAACACCAGCAGCAGATTATAAAAGGGTTCTTCATTTAAGGTCAAATAATTGCTGATAACGGTCAGCGGAATATATATTATAATAATAGGAGTCAGAGAATAGGTGGTAGCCGTATAAATCTCCTTAAAGGTTCCTTTACCCTCCATCAGGGTGGTCAAAGACCAGTTGGAAACACTCCACAGTAAGACCGGTACAATTATAGTGCTCAATTCAAAAATAACATTCAGGCGGGTTAAATCATAGGGGTTGAAAATAAACCCCGTAAACTGACGCACAAAAATATAGGTAAAAGAACAGCCCAGCAAAATGACAGTCCCCGTGACCGCATTCCCCCGGTTTTCATTTTTCAAATCCCAGAAGGCTGAAAAGGGATGAAAAATTAAAAACAGGGCATATTTGAAATAGCCGGCATACTCTATAATTTTTTCCTGCCACCAGCTGAAGCTCCGGTCCTCAAATCGGAAAGCCAGACTGCTCTGCAGCCGGTCGATAAGCCTTAATTTAACAAACAGAACCACCAAAATTATAATCCCCAAAAACATCATCATGGCCCGTCCAAAATTAGCCGCAATAATATCACTTCTGTATTCAGCAAATGCTTCCGAAAAGGCCGACCGATTATTGCCCCTCCTGAAATTGGTCATCGCCGCTTCCATTTCTTCCCGAAAAAGATGGGCCAGACCGATGCCCGTATAGGCCAGCTCATAATTGGCATTCAGCCGTAAAACCTCTCTCCAGGCCTGTTCGGATTCCTCATAATAACCCTGATTGTATAAATTAATGGCCGCCAGCACCTGTTCACTGAATTCAGTGGGGGCAAAAACGGTGGCGGTATTGGTCTGTCTGTCCACCACAATCAAATCATCCTGATGATATTCTACAGCAGAGGGAGTACGGAAGGCTCCCTCCTGGTCACTTTTGGTGCCAAAAACATACAGCAGATTACCATTATTATCATAGGTAAACAGCCGCCCCCGTTTCCGGTCCAGAGCGGTGTAGATCCCATCTCCCGTGCCCCGGGTGGTAATATCAACCAGAGTTGAGGGACCATGGTAGGTCGGATTAAGAGCCGCCGAAGGATAATTTATGTCCCCCACGGGATTGAAAAAACCCTGCCGGCGCAGTCGGTCTGTGCCCTCAGGATTCAGCATCCGGATTGCTTCCTCATGCCTGATCTCTCCGTGAGAGACAGTCACATAAATAAAACCCCGGTGATCGATATCCATACCACTGTACAGAGTGGGCAAAAAGAGGGCTCTCCTTTGCCGCTGTTCTTCAGTACCCACATAACGCCAGAATAAATCAACCGGATCCGGCCTCACTTCCGGAGCCCCGAAAAATCCGCTAAAAGTACCATCTGCTTCAAATTCAAGAATACCTTCATAATTATCTTCTGAAAGGACATAAATTTTACCCAGCTGGCTGACCCCCACATCAACAGGACGGAAAATAAAGCCTTCCGGAATAGTACCCTCAAGGTCAACCTCCCGGCGGGGGTCTTCTATTGTGCGCACAAGCTCTTGCTGTTGATTGAGCACAAAAATCTGCTCCGCATCCCGGTCAGCAACAAAAATCTCATCATCTTCAGTCACATGTACGCCCCGCGGACTCTGAAAATTTCGTTTTTCACCCTCATCATCTATATAATGGTCAATTTCGGTAAACACCTGCCATTGATTATCAAGGCCGACAATTCTCTGATTGCCGGTATCTACAATATACACATAATCTCTGTAATCCACAAAAACATCCCGGGGTGAAGAAAAGGCCCCCACTCCCAGCTTTTGACCATCCAGCACCCGTTCCGGCACATAAGGAGCCGGCGAAGGTACCCCTTCCCCCCAGTAATTATAAAAATAGCTCCGATAGGGCAGGGCAGAAGATAAACCGGACCCCATTAACAGGAATAAAACGGCCAAAACGATTATTAAATTTACTTTTGCCCAGAAGAGGAATCTGTATTTCATTTAAATCCTCCAGTAAGTTTATAATTAATGTATTCAGAAAAAGTATTATATCTTAAGCTGTAATTTATCCCAAAATCTCTATAGAATATAAAATTCTTTTTTTTGCTATTTTAAAAAACTGCTTTTTTATTCCTCCCACCTCAAATAAGGGTAGGTCTCATTTTCATCTATGGTCCATACTTCTTCAAAATCCCAGCCCGTAAAAGTTTCTTTGCTGCGCAGATCAGGTGCTTTTTCTATGATTTCATCTTTGAATATATCCAGCTCTTCCGGCAGATCATAAAAACTGTGCTCCACACTGCCGCCCATGCTTCGGCCCTCAAGAAAGGAAACATTTTCAGCTCCCCGGACCATGACCACAGTATAACAGTTGATAATTCGACCTGAATTAACACCCGCAATACCGCCAGCATCATTACCTTCAGCAAAAACACTGCCCCGGCTGTATACATTGCCTATAATACCACCATGATTGGCCCCCGTAATTCCACCAACCATGCGTCTGCCGTAGACACTGCCCTTAAAATAACTCCGGGCCGCAATACCACCATCACCTTCCACAATGACCGCGGTCCCATCATGGCGTCCTATCAGACCACCGACAAACTCATCTCCTTTAACACTGCCCTCAAAAGAACTGGTGCGGATAACACCGATATTATTACCGGCCAGACCACCCACCTGTTCTCTGCCGACAGCACTGCCTTCAGCCTGACAGTTTATTATATCACCGGGAGCATTATCCCCGATCAGAACGGCCACATTTTTTTCACCGAGGACACTGCCCTCAGCATAAGAAGCGGATATATCAGAACCATAATTTCTGCCCATTAACAGCCCCACACCCTGCTTACCTTCAGCGGCTCCCATAACTTTACAGTCTATCACTTCTGAATGGTCATTATAGCCCAAAAGGAGACCCGTACTATTTTGACCCACAGCACTGGCTTTTTCGATATTAACTTCCTCCAGCAGGGCATAATCACCCCGCCCGACCAGCACCGCCGTATTATCGGCACCTATCACCACGGCTCCCCTGATATTCAGATCCCGGATCTCTGCCCGATCAATATAACCAAACAAAGCCACATTATTCTCCTCCGGCCGGTTAATGGTCACACCGCTAATCTCATAACCCTCACCCCTGAGAGTACCGGTAAAAGGTTCAGGCTCCTGATCCTCCTGTTCAGCAAAAACTCCAATCGGAGACCAGCCTGAACCTGCACTAAAATCACTTAAATCAATGTCATCTATCAGCTGAAAATGGCCGTCCGGATAATCCCTTAAGGCCGATAACTGCTGACCATCGGCGATAAGATAGGGATCTTCTGCAGTTCCCTGACCACCGGCAAAGATACTGTCCTCAGCCAGAGCATTATTTTCTGGACCTGTCGGATAAACCACTACCGCAAAAATCAGAATGAAAAAAACCAATAATCTTACCTGAAATTTTACCCTTCCAAACAGCAT
>PWDW01000049.1 GCA_003553225.1 Halanaerobiaceae bacterium | reverse complement strand
AAGCAATAGAACAATGTATTATCTGATTTCTTTGACATCAAGATGTATAATATGATAGAATTTAGCAGAATTAAGGATAAAAAATCATTTCATTTAATGAATTATTATTATGCAGACTATAATAATAGAACCTCAATATATTTTTTATTGGCCTAAAAGAAAGGAGTAAACAATATTGGACTTTGCTCCTGTATTTAAAGAAATATTGGTGCTTTTTATAATTATTTTTGTTGGTTTTGTGCTTAAAAAAAAGGGGCTAATTGATAATAGACTGAACAGCGGGCTTTCAGAGCTGCTGATCAACCTTACCCTGCCCGCACTGATTATCTCCTCCATGTATGTAGAAATTGACAGTGAAATAATTGTTAATATCCAGATTATTACTCTGATCACTATTGGGGTTTATCTGTTGACCATTGTACTCAGTAACCTTCTGGTAAAAGTACTACCCCTCCCGGAAGATAAAAAAAATATTTTCATTTTTATGATTGTTTTTGGTAATGTAGGTTATATGGGTTATCCGGTGCTGGGAGTTATATATCCGGAATACGGTATTTTCTACGGTTTGTTTAATAATATTACTTTCAATGTGCTGCTGTGGACCTATGGTATGTACCTCTTTCAGAGTGACCGAAAAAACTATTCTGTTAATCCCAAAAATCTTATCAATAGTGGTGTGGTTGCTATCCTGATCGGTTTTTTCCTGCTGCTTACCGGGATTAGAATTCCGGGCCCCATTCTGGGAGCCATCGATCAGCTGGGTGATATGACCTTTCCGTTATCCATGCTGATTATTGGAAGTTCTCTGGCTGGAATCAAAATAAAAAATATAATTACCAGCAAACCTATTTTTATGTTAACCACTGTTAAGCTGCTTTTTGTACCCCTGATAGTACTGCTTCTCCTGAGACCATTTAACATACCGGATATAGTAGCCCATGTAACAATTTTACTGACCGCTATGCCCTGTGCGGCCAATTCAGTTGTTTTTGCTAAAAAATTCAACAAAGACAACCAGTTTGCAGCCCAGGGGGTTTTTGTAACCACTCTGCTTTCAATGGCCACCATCCCCCTGTTTTTAATCCTGCTGGGTTAATACAGAAGAACATATCAGTTCTTTTTTGCTATTTTAGAAAAACTATCAAAATATTATTCATAAAAAAACCAGTTCTACCTGAAGTTTCCTGTAGTTCAATTAGCTCAGATATCCGTTTTTCACAGCAAAATCATATTTTACCAGCACCTCACCCACATTATCAATCACTTTGCGGGGGAATTTTTCCCCCTGACAGCTGAGGGGACAGGAAGCCTGCCGGGCATCACTGCCATATGCGAGATGATGATCAATTGCTTTATTGGCATTGGTAAAGCGGTTGCTGAAAGATAACTCTTCCACGATAGTAAAAATCTCATCCATGGCATCTGTCAATCTTTTTGATTTAGTCCGGGCCCGTTCAGTTTTATCATTTTCGAGATCCTTAATAATCTCTTTCAGTTCAGCGGGAAAACAGTTAGCAGTGCTCAATAACAGCCCATCATATGGTCCCTTTGGTTTTATCCACCCGGCATAATCACCTTCCATACCTCTAACCATAAATACCTGCCGGGGTTCATATTCTGATAATACCACCCTATCATCTCCACTGGTATCTTTCACTAAAAAAAGATTAGCATATTTATTTCTCAGCTTTCTGAAAGTCTCCGGGCTGAACTCATTTTCTGTTATCTGAGGCAGCTGATATAAAGCCAGGGGATAGCCAGTATCTAAAATTTTTGCCAGTTCATTATATATTTCTTTCTGGGATATATTCCGGCCCCGGGGGGGAGTCACCGCAAAACCACAGATTCTATTCCGGGCAAAATCTTTTATTTCCGGATCCGGACCAATAAATTTTTCCGTTATTCTTTTTACAAACTCCAGGGCAGCACCTTTTTCTGTCTTCAGAGCTCCAATCATAATCCAGAAATTATGTTTTTGGGCTTCTTCCAGCAGAAATTCCAGTAATTCGAATACTTCATCATCATCCATTTCCCAGCCATCTCCGGTTGAACCCGGTGCCAAAAAGCAGTTGATTGAGGGCTGCATAAATCTAAAATGCTGCTTCATCCGCTCTCTGTCCAGTTCTCCCCCGGCATTATAATGGGTCAAAGGTGGACACCACAGGCGGGGCAGGCCCCCGGGGAAAAATTTTTCTTTAAGCTCCTGGCGTTTTTTTGCAATCTCATCCATACTTTATCACTCCCAAAATATAATAATTTTTACAGATCCTGCAAAATAAACTTATAAATAAGACTTTTTCTTTAATTAATGTTTATACTGCAGCCTGAGCTGTTTTATACGTTATCCATCACCGGCAGTAATTATTTTTTCGAAATCATAAATCGCTTTTATTTCATCTCCGGGTTCTAAAATTAAAAAATCTTCCTGATCCCATTTGCCATCAATAAGCCGGGAAATCAAACTCATACTGCCCTGAATTTTTTCGAAATCTTTATTTTCTTTGTCAGCCTTTTCTTTTATTTGGCTTAAATAATTTAGATGAGTAAATTCATCCATTTCAATATAAATGTAGGAATCAGCATTTTTTTCAGGATGCAGTGTTTCCCATACATATTCAGCATTTTCCTGCCCATACTGGTCAACCAGCTCCTGATATGATTTATTCCGCTTTAAGGTGTCTTCTATATCCTCACTTCTTATCATAGAATCTCCCCGTTCTAAATAGCCGGGGGAGGTCCATTCTGCACTTAATCTGTCTTTAAAATATTTAGTAAATTTTTCTTTTGAACCGAGGAATATTGTACAGCAGTCATGGGCTCTGGGTACCACCAGCGGAAGCTTGTTACTGCTCAGACCCAGTATACTGTTCCCACATAAACCAAACCCAAGTAAAACAGCATCATAATCAATCTCACTATTTTCAGTATCCTTTATTTTATTTTGAATAACCTTTCTCAAATAATCAGAATCTTCATGTGCGCCTTTAGCGGTAAAATCTATATCCACAATATGAGGTGTGTGTGCAGTACAAAAACAAATCTCCCGGGTAAACACCTCACAGGCAATTAGTTTCAATCTCAATAAAATCCTCTCCTTTTTAAAATTGTTATACCCACATTATTTCATTATTGAGTTTATGCCCCAGAATCTTTTGAGATTTAGTTAAATTTTCTGTAAAAACAACCACCATTGTTTTTCAAAACCCGTTATATCTTTTTCTATCAGGGGCAAATCTGATTTTAGAATCCATTTCCGGGCTAAATTAATAAAATTTTTATATAGTTCCCTTGAATAACCGGCTTCCAGATCCATCTGGAATACATGAGTGTTAAATACCAGAAAACCATCTTTCTCAACCAGATTACTGCACACTCTAATCTGCTCAATGAAGTCCTCATAAACCATATCCTTTAATTTATCTTTTTGGAAATAATTATCAACTATTTCTATCATCTTAGGTAAAATATCATACCAGTCATTATTAACTGTATCAATATTATTTTGGTGAGCTGCAATTGTCTGGATCATATCATTAACTGCATGCTGAAATGCGGCCAGGCTAAATTTATTCTTCCTGCAGTAATCTTCAAGATTACCCGCATTATCCTCAATTATCTCTATTTCTGTCTCTAAGCTGTCCGTTTTCTTTAACATCCCCCTTGTTAATTCTTTATTTAAATTAGCGGTCACATAAGTTCCCGAGCCCCGGGAATATATCTCCAGAGCCTGAGGTACAGGATCACTCTGACCTGATGCTATTTCCAAAACCAGGGGTTGACTCTGGGTAATATTTAATTTTTGAAAAACCGTCTGCCAGCAAAAAACAAAATAAGTCCGATAAACATCTCCACTAATTTTATAATCAGAAAAATTTATGGGGACAGACATTATATTTTCTAACATTCCGGCAATTTCAGATTCACTCATCTGCTGCAGTACCTTTCTAGTCTGAGAACTCATAAGATTTTTATATACATTTTTCCTGATCTCTTCAGCATATAGTTGAGATAACAATATATTCTTCAACCTCCATAAGAAAATTTTT
>PWDW01000234.1 GCA_003553225.1 Halanaerobiaceae bacterium | reverse complement strand
GGGCTCCAATCGTCGTCGACGACTACGTGTATGGAACGCTCTGTTTTGCGGGATCGACGCCCCGGGAGACGCCGTTCACGGATAAAGAACGGATGCTCATCGAGTTAATGACTCAATGGGTCCGGAACGAACTCGAGAAACGAGAACGCCAACATGAGTTGGAGCATGTGAACGACCGGCGCATACAGATGTTAGAGCGCGTCGAAGACGCGTTCTTCGCCGTCGACGACGGGTGGAATCTCACCTACGTCAACGAAGCCGGAGCAGATGTGCTCCGGGAGGCGATGAACGAGAACTACACGGATTCGGAGCTCATCGGCCGACACCTTTGGACAGAGGTCACGGACGCCGTTGAGACCGATTTCGAAGTGAAGTACCGCAGGGCTATGGAGACCCAAGAGCCGGTGAGTTTCGAGACCCGGTTCGACCCGATGGATGTCTGGTTCGACGTTACGGCCTATCCGGACGATGACGGCCTGTCGGTGTACTTCACCGACATCACGGAACGGCGGGAGCGCGAGGAGGCGTTACGGGAAAAACATCGGAAGTACGAGAATTTAGCAGAGGGCATCCGCGATGGCGTTTACCGAGCAGATCCCGATTCGCTTGAAACCACGTACGTAAATGGTGCTATCAGCGATATTTTCGGGCGTGACATCGACTCGTGGCACGACGAACGAGGTCTGTGGACGGACGCGGTTCATCCGGACGATGCCGATGAGGTAGCGACGGCATTTGCCGACCATCGCAAAGACAGACGTGACGGCGACCTCACGTATCGAATCCAGCGCCCGGACGGCGAGATACGATGGGTACGCGACCGCTTCAGCTGGCAAACAAACGAGGCGGGCGACGTGACTACACTGCTCGGGGTTGTCTCGGATATCACCGAGCAAAAACGCCGCGAGCTGACGCTTGAACAGCACCGCGCAATCACTCAGAACA
The DNA here is from genome assembly GCA_003553225.1 of Halanaerobiaceae bacterium. Taxonomy (GTDB): domain Bacteria; phylum Bacillota; class Halanaerobiia; order Halanaerobiales; family Halarsenatibacteraceae; genus T1SED10-99. The sequence continues at coordinate 3,121 of PWDW01000234.1, read as the reverse complement.
TCAACGACATCGTCCTGACGATTGATGAAAACAGTCGGATCCAATCGGTTAACCCCGCCGTTGAGGCCGTTCTCGGGTACGACCCCGATACACTCGTCGGCGAGCCGCTGACAACGATTATTCCATCGCGGTTTGAAAAACAGCATCAGCAGGCGATGGAGCAGTATCTCCAAACCGGCACTCGGACTCTCGACTGGGAGTACATCGAACTGCCGGCCCGTCACCGCGATGGTCATGAAGTGCCTCTCGCTCTTTCGTTCAGTCAGTTCGAGCATGGTGACGACCGCTATTTCTCTAGCGTTATGCGGGATGTCACCGAGCAGCAACGGCGTGAACAGATGCTCGACGACGTCCTTGAGGTCTCACAGGCGTTCGATGAGATTGATGACCGATCGGTGTTGTTCGACGAGTTGATCAATGCCGTCGAGCGTCTCTTCGAGGTGGATGCGATTCTCATCCGGCAGTACGAGTCGGACTCCGAGAAACTGGTTCCCAGTCGGGTGACCGCGCGAATGGACGAATTGCTCCCCGAGCCGCCGGTGTACAAACGCGGTGAGGGAGTCGTCGGCGACGTGTTTCAGAGTGGGGAGCCGTCTGTTATTGATGATCTTGAGACCACGACTGGCGAAGCCTACGATTATCGCCCGTTCCAATCGGGATTAGTCGTTCCTCTTGGTGAGCACGGAACCATCAGTTTCGGCTCGACACAGAACGAGGCATTCGATCATGAAGACGCCGCGCTCGTGGAACTCCTGACGCATACGGCAACGAGCGCACTCGATCGGCTCCAACGAGAGACTGAAATGCGTCAGCTAAATCGTATCGTCGACCACGTCGGGGAGAAAGTATTTCTCGTCGATCAGGAGCGACGTATCACGTTCACATCGGAGCAGTTTGCAGGATTCCTCGGTTACGACCGCCACACCTTCCAAGGAAAGCGTCTCTGTGAGTTCATGTCTGCGGACATGGTCGACGAGTGCAAGCCGGCGCTACAGGCGCTGGTCGACGGGGACGACGATTCTGTCACGCTGGAAGTCGAGATGCAAGCGGCCACCGGTCGACCCACCCCGGTCGAACTTACCCTCGCAGCGATCGACGATGGGGGGGAGTCCACGAGTATCGCCGGGGTTGTCTCCGACATTACTGCCCTCGTCGAAACGCGGTCTTCGTTGGAAGCCGAGCGCACTCGGTTTCAGAAACTTTTCGCGAACCTGCAGGACGCGGCGGTTGACATTGCATTCGTTGATAACGAGCCGCGCATTAGGGATGCGAACGACGAGTTTTGTGACCGCTTTGGATACGAGTTGGATGAGATCCTCGGGGAAAATCTGAACGACATCGTGATCGCCGGTGGCACCGGTGAGACACACCACCTCCTCGACGAGCGCGCGGCCGGTGGTGAACAGCTCTCGGCGGAGGTCGTCCGGGCCACGGTCGACGGACGACGTGACTTTCTCACCAGAGCCATTCCGTACGATGAAGGTGCGGATCCGCGGGCGTTCGTCGTCTACACCGATATCACGGAACAAAAAGAGCGAGAGCGCTATCTGAAGATCCTCCACCGCCTGCTCCGGCATAACCTCCGCAACGACATGACAGTCGTGATGGGCTCGGCAGAAATGTTAGCGTCACAGCTTGCTGATGACGAACTCGCAGCGCGTGCAGAGACACTCCGCCGAAATGCGGAACAAGTGGTCACGCTCGGCGAGAAGGCAAAAGAGATCGAACAGATCATCGGGACTCGGAGCGATGAACGGACGGGTATCGATCTGGGTGAACAGCTCGATCGTATCGTCGAGTGGCAACAGGAAGAGTACCCCGAGGCAGCCCTGAACGTTGAGTTTGACGAGCCAGCTACTCTCATTGCTGAAGGTGATGAGACGATCCAGCGAGCCATAAGAGAACTCGTCGAGAATGCGATCGTACACGGCGGCGGCGCAGCTCCGAAAGCTGACATCACAGTTCACTCTGCCGTAGAGGACGGTTGGGTGGACATCCGTATCTCCGATCCCGGCTCCGGGATCCCCGATCATGAGTGGGGAGTTGTCTCTGGCAGCGAGGGAATCGATCAGTTGACCCACAGCAGCCGACTCGGGCTGTGGCTTGCCCGCTGGATCACGGAATCCAACGGCGGAAAGCTAACCCGCGTAGATGATGCAGATGGAGCAGTCGTCAGTATCAGACTACAAACAGTGGATAGTGCATCCTGAGCGCCAAAACACACAAATTTGATGTCATAGAAATTGCAAGGGGGAAACCCACGGCTTTAGCCGTGGGAGGAAGCCGGCATGGTGAGAACCAACCGCTGGGCGATGACCGTCCGACTCCCCCACGTCACCGTAGATTATATAAAACTACCCAGTTACATATGAAGTATGGTGGAGGTGCGTCGCACGGTCGTCGCCAAACTCGATGTAGACGACAGCGACGCGACTCTCCTCCACGACACCATTGAGGAATACCTGTGGGCGTGCAACTACGTCGTCCACGACGCATGGGAAGACGACTACAAGCCCACCTCGAAAACGAAACTCCACGACCGGACGTACTCCGACGTGCGCGATCAGACACGGCTTCAAGCCAATCTCGTTCAATCCGCACGCAACCGGGCTGCCGAAGCCATCAAGGGCGTCGTCGCCCGCTGGCAGAACGGCAAGAAGGCGTCGCAACCACAGTTTACGACGCCATCCGTCCGGTACGACAAACGGAGTGCGACGTTCCACGACGGCCACGTCTCTCTCTCCACGGTGGACGGACGTGTTGAAGCCGAGTACGTTCTCCCGCCGGAGGGAGACAACCCACAGACGACGTACCTCCGCGACGACGAGTACGAAGTGACGGGTGCAACGCTCCAGTACCGCGACGAGACGGACACCTTTTTCCTCCACATCGGAACGAAGGCCGACGTGGAGTCCGAGATACCGGACGATGGCGACGCCGAGCACCGCACAGTCCTCGGTGTCGACCTCGGTATCGAACAGATTGCCGTCACGTCAACCGGAATGTTCTGGAGCGGCGGCTACCTCAATCACCGCCGCCGGGAGTACGAGCGGGTGCGTGGCGATCTCCAACAGACGGGCACAGAGTCGGCACATCGAACCATCGAACGGATGGGAGACCG
>PWDW01000152.1 GCA_003553225.1 Halanaerobiaceae bacterium | reverse complement strand
ATCACACCCTATATTACGGCTTCAATTATCCTGCAGCTGCTTACAGCTGTGATACCCAAACTGGAAGAACTTTCCCGACAGGGCCAGGAAGGCCGTAAAAAAATTGCTCAGTATACCCGCTATGGAACAATTGTTCTTGCTTTAATACAGGGTAGTGGGATAACTCTTTATATCCGTCAGTTTGGTGCAATTGAGAATCCCGGTTTTTACAGCCTGTTTGTAATCATCATGTCTCTTGTAGCCGGAACTGCATTTTTGATGTGGCTGGGAGAGCAGATAAATGAATACGGAATTGGTAATGGAATATCAATTTTGATTTTTACTTCAATTATTTCTCGTTTTCCCGGAGAACTCTATCAAACATTTACCCTGGTTCGCCTGGGAGAGATCAGCCCTCTAAATCTGGCTCTATTTTTATTCCTGGCAGTACTTATCGTAGCGGGAGTTATATTTGTACAGCAGGGGGAGAGAAAAATACCTGTTCAGTATTCAAAACGGGTTGTGGGCCGAAAAGTTTATGGTGGCCGGAGCACACATATTCCCATGAGGGTTAATCAGGCCGGTGTAATACCCGTTATTTTTGCCTCATCGGTGCTCATGTTTCCCAGCATGATTGGGGAAATTATTCCTTTTGACTGGGTAAACAGACTGGGAACTATGCTCAGACACGGCTCAACCATGTATTTAATAGTATATGCTCTGATGATCATGTTTTTCACCTATTTTTATACTGCTATTACCTTTAATCCGGAAGAAGTGGCTGATAACATGAAAAAAAGAGGTGGCTTTATTCCCGGTATCAGGCCCGGGGAAGCTACAGTTCAGTATCTGGATAAGATATTGATTCGGGTAACCCTGGCCGGGGCTATATTTTTAACCGTGGTTTCCCTGATACCTTATGCGATGACTCCTTTAACCGGTGTTGATATTCACTGGGGTGGAACCTCCCTTTTGATTATGACCGGTGTTGCCCTAAGGACCATGCAGCAGATTGAGTCTCACCTCTTGATGCGCCATTATGAAGGATTTATGGAGTGATGAGTTTTATCTGCTATTTTTAAAAAAGCAAAATAAAATAATTACTGTTTTTCCTACAACAGGAGGTTATATAAAAAATGAATATTGTATTACTCGGGTTACCCGGAGCAGGGAAAGGTACCCAGGCCAAACATTTAAGCAATATATTTGATTTTTATCATCTATCAACCGGAGAGATCTTTCGCAGAGCGATTAAAAATGAAACTGAACTTGGCAAACGAGCAAAAAAATACACTGAATCTGGTGATCTGGTACCCGATGAGATAACTATTGAGTTAATCAAAAAAGAAATCGAAAAGGTCAATAAGCGGGGTGATGAGGGGATAATTTTTGACGGGTTTCCCCGGACCGAAAACCAGGCAGAGGCTCTGAGTGATCTGCTGGCTGATTTTGATCAGGAAATAGACCTCTGTATTTACATTAAAGTGGCAGTTGATGAACTGATTATTCGCCTTTCCGGAAGGCGCATCTGTGAAGATTGTAAGGCAATATACCATATTAAATTCAATCCTCCTGCTGAGGAAGGAATTTGTGACCAATGTGGCGGTAATCTCTATCAGCGCACCGATGACAGTGAAGAGGTTGTCAAAAACAGAATTGAAAGAAACAAACAGGAGATGGAGAAGCTTCTTGCCTACTATGAAGAAAAGGGAGTTCTGGAACAGGTAGTGGGAACCGGTAAAATGCCTGAAGATGTAAAAGAAGAAACTCCCCTGGTGGTAAAGGAGTATCGGGAATGATTATTTTGAAATCTCCCCGGGAGATTGATATTATGGAACAGGCCAATAAGATTGTGGCCGAGACTCATGCTTTTCTGGCTGAAAAAGTAGCTCCCGGTATTACAACTGAAGAGATAGACCGGCTGGGTGATCAATTTATCCGAGATAAAGGTGCTGAACCTTCCTTTAAGGGGTATAGGGGATATCCAGCTTCTATCTGTATTTCCATAAATGAAGAAGTGGTTCATGGTATACCCTCTCCGGATAGAGTATTAAACGAAGGTGATATAGTAAGTCTTGATATCGGTGCTTTTTATAAAGGTTTTCACGGTGATGCGGCCCGGACACTTCCCGTTGGTCAGATCAGTCAAGAGGCAGAAAAACTTATAGATATTACCGAGAGATCCTTTCATGAGGCGGTTAAGAAAGCTGAGCCCGGAAATAGATTAACGGATATTTCCAGTATGGTTCAGGCGGTAGCTGAGGAAAATGGTTTTTCTGTGGTTCGTGAATATGTAGGTCATGGTATTGGCCATGATATGCATGAGGATCCCCAGATACCTAATTTTGGTCCCCCGGGCAGAGGCCCGGTTCTCAAAGAGGGGATGACTCTGGCATTAGAGCCGATGTTAAATGCCGGAGGCTATCAGGTTAAAAGTCTTGATGATGGCTGGACCGTGGTCACTGAAGATGGCAGTTTATCAGCTCATTATGAGAATACAATTGCTGTTACCGACACAGTTCCGCGTATCTTAAGTGAAATTTAAAAGTGCTGGCCGCTTATAATTGTCCCCGACCTTAATATATGTTATAATACAAAAAGTCTTTGCAGGAATTGAACGGGAAATGTTCTGTGGGATTTGTTTTAAAAATATGTTTTTAAGGAGGCTAATTGACTAAATGGCTAAGGAAGAGCCTATTGAAGTTCAGGGTACAGTAGTAGAGTCCTTTCCTAATGCAATGTTTAAAGTTGAAATTGATGATGTTGATATGGGCGAAGGGGAAGGGGCCCATGAAGTACTGGCTCATGTTTCCGGGAAAATGAGAATGAATTATATCCGCATACTGCCCGGTGATAAGGTCACTGTTGAGTTATCTCCTTATGATTTGACCCGTGGACGAATTACCTACCGACATCAACCCGATAATTAATATCTTAAGGAGGGAGTAACTATGAAAGTCAGGTCATCTGTTAAACCTATTTGTAATAAATGTAAGGTTATTAGAAGAAATGGCAAAGTAATGGTCATCTGTGAAAATCCCAAACACAAGCAGCGTCAGGGATAATTAAGAAAAATAATTACATTTTGGAGGTGGAAAAATGGCCAGAATAGAAGGTGTTGATCTTCCCCGAAATAAGAGAGTGGAGATTGGCTTAACCTATATATTTGGTATTGGTCGTTCCCGTTCTCAGGATATTCTAGGAAACACCGGAGTCGATCCTGATACCCGGGTCAAAGATTTAACCGAAGCTGAGATTTCGAGCCTAAGAGAAGAAATTGATAATTATCTGGTGGAGGGTGAGCTGCGCCGTGAAGTACAGGCTAATATCTCTCGTTTGAAAGATATTGGCTGTTATCGAGGCCTGAGGCACAGAAAAGGTCTTCCGGTTCGAGGACAGAGAACCAGGACCAATGCCCGTACCCGTAAAGGGCCTAAAAAGACGGTTGGTGTGAAAACAGTTAAAAGAGAAGAATAGTAGATAAATCGGATTAATCGGATCTACCAAAAATTAAATTTCTGTTTATCTAAACTGAGAATAACAGCAGAATAGAAATTTAAAAAGAACTTTTTAAAAGGAGGGAACTTAATGGCTAAAAAAAACCGGAAAAGAAAGAGAAAAAAGGTTAAAAAAAATATAGATACAGCACAGGCTCACATTAAATCTACTTTTAATAATACCATCATAACCATAACTGATACAGATGGTAATGTGATTTCCTGGTCCAGTGCCGGTGAGGCCGGATATGAGGGCTCAAGAAAAAGCACCCCTTTTGCGGCTCAAATTGCTGCTGAGAATGTTGCAGAAGAGGTTCAGGAAATGGGAGTCAAAGAAATTCAGGTTTTTGTGAAAGGACCGGGTTCGGGAAGAGAGTCGGCTATTCGGGCTCTAAAAGCAGCCGGTCTGGAGGTAACATTAATAAAAGACATCACTCCTATACCCCATAATGGCTGTCGGCCCCCGAAAAGAAGAAGAGTTTAAAGCCTGTATTTCTGTCTTTTAATACTATCAATGAATTGAAATGAACAGAAATGAACAGAAAAGATGCTTCTGGATTAGAAGTTTATTGGCCAAGATCAGATCCTGTATTTTAATGAAGTCTAATTCCTGTTACAGGTTCATAAATT
>PWDW01000058.1 GCA_003553225.1 Halanaerobiaceae bacterium | reverse complement strand
TCAATAACTCTTCCATAGCTTTTTGAATTAAAACTTCAGTATAGGCATCCACACTGGAAGTAGCTTCATCCAGGATTAAAATTTTGGGATCAACCAGTAAAGCCCTGGCAAAGGATACCAGCTGTTTTTGACCTCCTGATAATCTAACTCCACCTTCTCCAACTCCAGTTTCATAACCTTCAGGTAAATCAGAAATAAAATCATGAGCATGAATTTTTTTGGCTACTGCTATTACTTCTTCATCACTTGCTTCTGGTTTACCGTAGCGTATATTTTCTTTAATAGTGGTGTCAAATAAAAATACATGCTGGGGAACTACCCCTATAATTTCTCTTAAATCTGAAAAGGGAATATTTTTTAAATTTATATCATCAATTAAAATTTCACCTTTATCAACATCATAAAGCCGGGTAATTAAATTAACAATTGTAGTTTTGCCGCTGCCGGTAGGACCTACCAGGGCAAAAACTTCTTTCGGTTCAATTAATAAATCAAGATTTTTTAGTACATCTTCCTTTTCATAACCAAAACTGACATTATCTATTTTTATTCCACCTTGAATCTCTTTTTTATTCACTTTCACCGGACTTTTTTCGGTATCTGCTTCTGCCGGATCCTTTAGTTCTGGTTCAATCTCCATAAATTCATATATCCTGTCCAGGGCTGCTCCTGCTTCCTGAAAAGTATTATAAACCTGGCTTAAATCGGCCAGGGGAGCAAAAAAGCGGCGTACATAACCAAAAAAGGCCATCACTACCCCCAGAGTAATAGTACCGGTTATAATTGCCCGCCCCCCATACCATAATACCAGTGCTTCCCCTAAAACCCGGCTTAATTCCATGGTTGGAAATAAGAGGGCAAATATGGAAACTGCTTTCAGATTAGCCTTTAAATTTTCCCAGCTTAATCTATTAAATTCACCGGTATTGACAGCTTCCCGGTTTAAAGCCTGCACCAGTCTGATTCCTGACAGATTTTGCTCTACATCTGCATTTAAATCAGCCAGTTTTTCCCTGACATCCCGATAGGCTTTTCTCATTTTTTTACCGAGAAAAGAAACAGCCAGATAGATGAAGGGAATAGTTATAAAAGTAATTATAGCCATCTGCCAGCTTAAAACCAGCATTATAACTATTATTCCAATCAGAGTAAAAAAATCATTCAAAAGATGAATAAATCCTGTAGAAACAAGATCAGATAAAGCATTAACATCATGAGTAACCCGGGCCATAATATCCCCGGTGCTTCTTTTATGGAAAAAACTTATCTGCTGTTCTTGAAGATGGTTATAAAGATCTGTTCGTATATCTCCAATAATTTTTTGACCAATATAGCTAGATAGATAAGTCTGCCAGTAAGAAGAAAGCCAGTATATACCATAGGTTATAACCATAAGGAAAAATATCAAAGTTAAGCCTCTGAAATTTTGTTGAAGCACATAATCATCAACAGCTATTTTCATTAAATAGGGACCGGCTAAATGAGTTAATGTAACCACTAACATAGCCAGAGTGGCTCCAATAAGTGTTTTTGTATGTTTTTTTAAGTATTTATATACAAATTTTAATGCTCTTTTATCGAGTTTTGATAGATCAAAATCTTCTTCATTTTCACCTGATTTCATCCTCCTGCGAAATCCGCCTCTCATATTTGACCACCTTCTTTTTTGTCCTTTATATCATTATCTCTTTTACTTCCTGTATTTTCTTTTTCATCATTCAATATTTCTTCATCATTTTTCAGTACTCGATTATAAACTTCACTATAAAAACCTTCTTCTTTTTTGATCAATTCCTGATGTTTTCCCCTTTCAACAATCTCCCCATTTTTAATGACCAAAATTTTATCTGAGTTCTGGACTGTCCACAATCGGTGGGCAATAACAAAGGTTGTTCTATCTTTCATCACTTCTGCCAGTGCCTTCTGCATTCTGGCTTCTGTCTCAGCATCAATACTGGAAGTAGGCTCATCTAAAATTAATAATCTGGGATCAGTCAGTAAAACCCGGGCCATAGCCAGCCGTTGTCTCTGACCTCCAGAAAGGCTAACCCCTCTTTCTCCAACCGGAGTTTCATATCCTAAAGGCAGGGATTTAATATAATCATGAATCTGGGCGGTTTTGGCACATTCAATTATTTCTTCCATTTCAGCATTTGGTTTACCGTAAGAAATATTTTCCCTGATTGAAGCACCAAAAAGAAAAGTATCCTGTAAAACTATACCTATATGCTGTCTTAAACTATCTATAGTTACATCTTTAATATTATGATTATCAATTAATATTTCTCCCTGATCAGGATCATAAAATCTGGGCAAAAGATGAATAAGAGTACTTTTCCCGGCCCCGGTGGGGCCAACAATAGCCAGTGTATCTCCGGGATCAGCCCCTACATTGATATCTGTTAATACTTCTTTGCCCTCAGTATAAGAAAAACTGACATCTCTATATTCCACTTTCCCCTTAATTTCAGGTAATTCATAAGCATCCGGAGCTTCCTGGACTTCCGGAGAAGTATCCATTACCTCAAATATTCTTTCCCCCGCTGCAATGGCTCTACTGCTGAAATTAATCATCATCCCGGTCTGGCGGACAGGCCTTAATAACAGGGCAATATAACTGGTAAAACCGGCTAAAATACCAAAAGATATTACCTCCTGTATCACCAGCCTACCTCCATACCAGACTACTAAAGCAGTTCCCAGCCCCATTAAAAAATTGACATAGGGCATCCAGAAGGCCGATATTCGGGCAGCTTCCACATTTGTATCAATATAATCCTGATTTATTATATTAAACTCTTTTTCTTCTCTTTCTTCCTGACCAAAAAGACGGGTAATTTCTATCCCGGTGAAATCTTCCTGGATCATCTCCGTCATCCGGGCAAACTTTTTCCTGACCCGTCTAAACATTGGTCTAACCCGGGTAGCATAAATAGACATCCCCATGACCATCAGGGGTAACATTAAGACATAAAGTAAAGCTAACCGGTAATCCCAGACAAACAATACCACTAAAATTCCCATCAGAGTTAAAATATTGGAGGTAATATAAACTGCAGCATTGGATAAAAAATTTCTCAATGAATCAGCATCTGCAGTCACTCTGGACATTAAATCTCCGGTTCGGGAATAATCATAAAATGAAAAGGAAAGATTATTTAAATGCTGATATAAATTAGTCCGAATATCATGAATCACATTCTGAGCAATGTATTCCATAATATATCTTTTGGCAAAATCAAATACACCTTTTAATATAGCAGTGGCTAACATGACAACCGCCAGCAGCCACAGCATTTCTGGAGCACCTTCCAGAATATAATTGTCAATACCATATCTAATTAACCAGGGAGGTAAAAGACCGAGTACAGTTGAAACTAATACCGCAAGTACCGAACCCAAAACTTTAACTTTATGCCGGTATAAGTAGCCTCCCAGCCTCAACAGAGTAGGCCATAATTTTTTTGGTTTTTTCCCTTTACCTTTCTTGCTATTTTCATTTTTGACGGTTTTTATTTCAGTATTACTTTTTGAGTCTGGCCTGGATTTGTTTTTTGACGGGGCTGAACTTATATTTGAACTTTTGGAAGAATTTAATTGTCTATTATTTTCTCGGTTTTTATCTTTCACCAATCTCACCTCAATATGACTCTTTTCTGGCCTCCATCTGTATATTTCCCGGGGAAAACTTCAATCCCCGGGAAATAAGCAAACTTAACATTAATCAGTACAGGAATGGTCTTGCTCATCTCCATGACATTCTTCAACCTGTTCAGGACTGCAGTCACCGGGTTCTCCTTCTAATTTTTCGGGATTCTCACATTTTTCTTCTGCACTTAACTCTTTGAGCTTTTCCTGAAGTGAGGAAAGCTCTTTAGCCAGTTTAGATATCTGGGCCCTTATATCGGAAATTCTTTCAGGGCCAGAAGATGGTGGAGCTGTGCTTTCAGCATGACATTCACAGTAACATTCATAAGTTGAATGATGGCCATGATGATGACATCCACATTCTACGGTAGTTCTGGACTCACAGCAACAGTAATTAACCCTATGATGTCCCTGATGAACATGACAGCAGCACTGATGAGAGTAGACGGGATGACTGCCTTGATGATGACAGGTGCTCCTTCTGCTTCCACACATGAAAATACCTCCTTTCTTTTTTAAATCTTTGAATTTGCTTAAGTGTTATCTTAATTAAATTATACTATACTAATATTATTTGTCAAGTGCATTAGAATAAAATATTATTAATTTAAATGGGGAATTTAGTTATTATTATGAAAATAGTTTATTTTTAACTGATTTTGCAGATTCCAGTATAAATACAATAGTAAAAACAGATAATACAATATAATCAGTTTTTAAAGTGAAAAAATAACTCTGCCCAAAAGCAAATCTGGTTAAATCTGTTACATAGGTTACCGGTGACAGACGGGCTATTACCTGACCCCAGCCCGGTAAATCACCAATCGGTACAAATACTCCACTGATGAATATAACCGGTAATCTAACCAGATTGGATAACATCATTACATTTGCCGGTTTATCTGTGGGTAAAGCAGAAAATATGGAACCTAAAGCAGCAAAACAAATAGAAGCCAGAATAATAGTAAAAATTAAAGAAAGCACATTACCAACAGCTCCTCCCAATATCAGGGTCCCCACTAAAATAATTAAAATAGAGATAGCAAGACTGAAGAAAAATCCAGCCAGGATATCACCTAAGATTAAAGTGGCAACCGATCCCGGAGTAGTTAATAATCTTTCTAAAGTCTTTGTTCTGATTTCCCAGGGAGTAATAAAAGGTCCCACCGAAGAACCGGCAAAAAAGAATGAAATAGCTAAAAGACCTGGGATTAGTTCTTTTACAGGAATTCCTCTTCCTAAAGCAAAAGCAAGAAATAGAAAAAACGGAAATAATATACCAAAAATTAAGATAGGTGATTCTGTATAATTATGTAAAAAATTAATCTTTAGCTTTAGTTTGTTTTAAAATTAAATCAAAAATCATCATTATTATAAAACTGATAGCTATATTACTAAAAAATGCTATTACTCCTGTGGCAATCATAAGTACTTTATTATCTGTCTGTATAGCACTTTGAAACATCTGCAGAGCTGTAAAAACCAACATTGCTCCCAGAACACCAAAGGGTATAATCTCCAGTAGTACCGGAGAGGCAAAGAAAAAAGCAATCACTAATAAAATAAATCCAGATATTATATTAGAGCCACCAGTTCTGGCACCAAAACGATATTGAGCTGCCAGCCCTCCTGCCCCATGACACATGGGAAATCCCCCCAGTGTTGAAGAAACTATACACATAATGCCCATACTGGTTACCAGCTTTTTTTCCGGAACTTTACGATCCAAAAGATCTGATATCAAAAGAGAAGTGGCTAAAACTGCATTTCCCAAAGTTAAAGGTAATTGAGGTAAGGTTCCCAACCAAAAACCTGTAACTAATTCCCCTATTTCAGGTAAAATAATTTCAGGAACACTCATAAAACTAAGGGGTGGCAAACCAAAGTAATATATGCCGATAATTAAACCCAATCCAAAAACAACCAGGGAAGAAATATCAGTTACTTTCAAAAAATAAAAACCAATAATTATAAGAATTGATATTAAACCAACTAACCAGTCTTCAATTAAAAATGATAAAGCTGTTTCTATTAATATTAATGTAAGAGCAAATTGAATACCCCTTATAAGCCATTGAGAAACATGTTTTTTTATATACTTAACAGCATTAAATCTACCTGCCAGTAACAAAATCATACCCATTAGAATTCCTGCCCCGGCAATTTCTCCAGATGTTAAAGCTCCACCAATGGCCACGGCCCCAATAGCTTTCATGGGTTCTACCGGCATCGGTAATTTATAATAGATTCCAGTAGCTATATAACTTAACCCGAAAAAAAATAAAATTGTGCTTAAACTTATATCAGTAACTACCGCCACTCCAACAATTATTGGTAATAAAGTCCCATAATCACCAATTGCACCTGCAGCTTCTTCCAGATTAAATCTAAAATTTTTTTCCATATAAATCCTCCAGGTTTTAGATGGTTTTTTTCACCAACAAACTTTCCTTTATCTCTTCTTTTTTAAATCTAAACAATATTCCCCTTAAAGCAGACTATTTTCATGTTTTTTCTTTTATTTTATTAAAAATTGTAATAGGATTTAATAGAGCTATAATGTCTAACATAGGCAGCCCAATCTTCAATATCAATATCCTAATGAAAAGCATATTTACCCTGTTTTTTAGCTCTTTCTATTGCTATTCCAACTAATTTGGAGTGGTTAAAAAGAAATCTTTTGTGTTTTTTCAAATGGAGATTTCCCTTTTTCTATAGTATTATATGCAATTTCTTTCAACCTTAAAAATAAACTCTCTAATTTTGATTTACTATTTTATTAATTAAATTATATCATGCTTAATTTGTTTTTCAAATATATAAAATTATTATCACAATAAAAAGACTGGAGTTTCACCCCCAGCCTAAAAAATTAGATAACACTAAATGTAATAAACAGCTGAAAAAATCACTTCCAGAAATTTGGAATGCTGCTGATTAAGCCAGCATCTTTAAAAGTGAAGTTAACAAATATCAGATCGATATTAATTAGCTGTAATTTTTGCGCAGCCTGCTCAAAAAGCCGCGGTTCTTCTGCTTCCATTTCCACAGGTTCCAGCTGCCGTAAAGAGTTGTTGCCACATTGCCGAATTTTTTCTTCAAAAGCCAGCCAAAGCTGTTTTTGATATTGTAAAATTTGGAGGTCGCTTTCAGCTGCAGTTTCTGGAGATCATAGGGGCTCAGGTTCTTGGGTTTAAAAACCACATGCTGTCCTTCAAAAAGTTCCCAATTTTTAACCCTATCTACCAGCAGGCGTTCCTTCTCCTTTAAATTTTCATATAATCTGGTTCCGGGCAGTGGGACCAGAATTGAAAACTGGGCACTATCAATATTATATTTTACCGCATTGCGGGCTGTCTGCAGGATTGACTCTTTGGTATCACTATCAGCCCCCAGAACAAACATGCCGTGGATAAATATCCCTTTATCGTGAATTGCCTGGATGGCACGCTTTATATCCTCCAAATTCTGGGGTTTATCATATTCATCCAGGGATGCCTGGTTAAAAGATTCTATGCCCAGATGCAGTCGTTTACAGCCGGCCTTAACCATTTTGTTCAGTATATTCGGCTTCTTGTAGATATTCACTTCTTCCTGGGTGGACCAGTTTAAATCATAATCCAGGGCTTCTATGTGCTCCAGAAGGTTCGCGGCCCGCTCTTGATTAGCTGAAAAATTGTCATCAACGAAGAAAACATGCTTCTTTTCCAGGTTAAAGCTCCGGGCTAATTTATGAATATCCTGAACTACCTTTTCCGGGCTGCGGTACCTGATCTTGCGCCCATACATCTGCACCACGGAGCAGAATTCACAGTTATGGGGACAGCCCCGGCTGGTCTGAATGGGAATGTACTTCAGCTTCTGAGCTCCCTTGATCAGAGAAAAGTCGGGAGTGGGCAGCTGATCTAAATTCGGACAGCCTTTTTGATCGGGATTATGATACATTTCACCTTCTTTTTTAAAGGAAAGACCCCTGATATCTTCGGGATCTCCATCTTCTTGCAGACAGTTGAGAAGTTCCATGAATGGCCCTTCTCCTTCGTGACGTATAACGTAATCGGCGCCATTGGCCAGGGCTTCTTCAGTCCGAAAACTGACATGCGGGCCACCCATTACTACCACACATCGGGGATTAATCTCCTTAATCTGATTGATCAGCTCATAGGCCCGGGGAGCCAGGTTGGTCAGGGCCGTAAGACCCACCAGGTCAGCTTCATTTACCCTATCCCAGTCAATTGCACTCAGGTTTTCACAGAATATATCAACATTCAGGCCCCTCTTTTTCATCATGGCACCCAGGATGGGCAAGCCCAGAAGAGGCATATTGGTGAAACTGAAAAAATTAATTCCAGGTGTCCGGGGTTCTATTAATACTGCATTTTTAATTTTCATATTATTCCTCTCCTCAAGAAATAACCTCTTTACTCAACTTTTCAACTGCTCTTTTAATTTCCTCTCCCATTTTTTACTCATATGAGAATAGATTCAATAAGATATTCTGCTTTTTCTGATAATTCCTCGAAAAACTCTTTAAAGGTTTTTTCCGGATTCATCAGATAAATTCTATAATTATAGTGACAAACAGCATATAAAACATCAGTCCATTTATCTAAATTCAAATCTCCACTTATTTTCTTTTTTTTCTGTAATTTTACCAAATACGATTCAAGCTCTTCGAAAATTCCGCTGTCCATATCTTCAAAAGCACTGAAGTCCCATTTCCCTTGATGTTTAAAACGAAGAGAAAAAATTTCTCTAAGTAATGAGTCATCTATTTTTTTTAGCGGCTTAAAATAAAAATCCAGAAAATATACTATTTCCTCTTTTACTTCAGAAGTTTTTTCAATTTCATTAAATTTATAGTCTTCACGAAAATATAGATCAGAGAAAATATTAATCAGTATTTCTCCCTTAGAATCAAAATAATTATATATGGTGCCTTCTGCAATCCCCGAATGATCAGCTATTTCAGATATAGTTGTTTCCTGATAACCTTTTTCAGAAAACATTACCCGGCCTGTCTTTAAAATCTTTTTTTGGGTCTCTTTTTTTTGTCTTTCTCTTACACTCATAATTTTTTCCTCTCAATTCAAATTTGTTATTACGAAAAAATCTAATCACAAGCTATAATTTAGATAAAAAATATTCGCAAAAAATGAATATACTCACATTTTAACAAAAAATGGTTTTTGTGTCAAAACAGATGCTGTTTATTTCCATTTAATGATATATTCCCCTTCAGCATCTATTTTGTGTATGCTCCTAAAAGAAGAATTTATTGCCCCGCTGCCGGAGCTATCCTCTTTCTCATATGTTAATTGATTATATAGGCAAAAAGAAATAGCTGATTTTATTTCCCATCCTTTTTAACTACCAGAGAAATGTTTATTATAAAAGGACCAGGAAATTACGATTTGCTGTACAAATATCGTGAAGCCAGTATAGGGGAACTTTATAACATTTTAGACAAAGAAGTAGTAAATACAGATTTTCCATCTGAAATAGACTGAAATTGAATATCTTCATCAAGAAGTAAAGGTCCTGGATATAGGCTGGTATTTTTCAGTTCGGGAACTTAAATCCTTAATCAGAAAAGTTTATGATTTAGAAATCATGCAAATTAATCCTGAAGTTATAAATGAAAAAAAGTGGATATATTACTTATAATGATGGAAGTGACCCTGAAGTTTTAAATTTATTTGACATTCACAAATACTTACTTTCTGATATAAAAAGACATAAAACTAAAAAGAAATGAGGAGATATATTAATAATTCAACTTCTGAAATAGTTGATTTTATGACAAAAAATCATATATTATTATTAATGGTATAAACCATAGAGATCGGGGCAGGATTTTTTTAACTATTTTCTGGAATATATCGATTATGAAAACTGTTATAAGCATCATTTTTATAATGAAAATAAAGAATATACTTATCCCTATGGAGAACAATATAAAAATAATAATATTACATTAGATAAACCAACAGCTATTGAATCAAGATATAATTCCTGGACCTATTAGAGCACAACTTATAATTCAAAAGGGATGATCAATATGATAATAAGCGCCAGCAGAAGAACGGATATTCCAGCATTTTATTCTGAATGGTTTATGAATAGAATAAAAGATGGATATGTTATGACCAGGAATCCTTTTAATTATCATCAAATAAGCAAAATAAATTTAGATCCCAAAGTTATAGATGCTTTCGTTTTCTGGACTAAAAATCCAAAGAATATGCTTAACAAATTAAACCAGTTAAACCAATATAATTATTATTTTCTATTTACATTAACTTCTTACGATAAATCACTTGAAAAAAATGTACCCTCAAAAAAATATATAATAAAGTATTTTAAAAAACTATCCAATAAGATAGGAGAGAAAAGAGTTATATGGCGATATGATCCTATCCTTCTCACAGATAAATTTGATAAACAATATCATAATAAGTATTTTGAAAAAATAGCAGAACAACTTGAAAATCATACAAATGAATGTATTATCAGTTACATCGATCTATATAAAAAAACTCAAAAAAATTTAGCTGATATCAACTTAATTGAATTAAACAAAAACGATATGAAAGAAATAGCAGAAAACTTAAAAAACATTGCAGACAAATACAATATAAAACTAAAAACTTGCGGTGAAAAAATAGATTTAAACGATATAGGGGTACCTCATGGAAAATGTATTGATGATAAGCTCATCTCTAATATGATTGACAGCCAAATGAATGTAAATAAAGATCCAAACCAAAGAGAAGAATGTGGATGTGTAAAAAGCATAGATATTGGTGCTTACAATACCTGCCGAAATAATTGTCTTTATTGCTATGCCACTTTCAACAAAAAAACTGTAAACACTAATATGAAAAAGCATAATCCAAAATCTCCTCTGTTCTTAGGGGAATTAACCAAAGATGATAAAATAAATGAAAGAGAAATCAAATCATTTATTGAAAAAAAGCAAAGTTTATTCGACTAATTTTTTTAACATCAAAACGAACATATGTGCGATTAAACACACAATTTATCCGCAAAATGTGAGTAAAGCACTACAATAACATAAATTTTGTGAGGAGGGAAAGGAAAATGGCCAGCTTAAGAAAAACTGACTCTGGAAAATGGGAAGTTGAAGTTGTTATTGGGCGTGACCCAGCAACTGGTAAAAAGAAAAGAAAATCAAAACGATTTCGTTTATTAAAAGATTCCGGGGACCCTCCGGATAATATTAAAATAACCCACCTATAAGGTGGGTTGCTTTTTCCTGTCTTCCCTATTATATAAGTGGCGGAGGGAGGGGGACTCGAACCCCCACACCTTTCGGCTTCACC
Source organism: Halanaerobiaceae bacterium (assembly GCA_003553225.1). Taxonomy (GTDB): domain Bacteria; phylum Bacillota; class Halanaerobiia; order Halanaerobiales; family Halarsenatibacteraceae; genus T1SED10-99. The sequence goes on along the minus strand of PWDW01000058.1, from coordinate 6,434 downwards.
GGATTTCAAGTCCGGCTCCTTAGCCAATTCGGACATCCCTCCCCATGTTTTCCGATATAAATTTTACTACAAAAACAGCCTTTTGTCAAGCAGTATACTGTCATATTATCAGCTCATTTTTCCACAATACTGCTTTAAACAGCCCTTTTTCTCCTGTATTGCTGCGTAACAACACCAGTATAATGCTGGTGCTTTATGGATTTAAAAGGATTGGAAAATGTTTTTATCGAAATCCCCTTCTCAAAATTATAAAGGGTTTCCCAGCACCCAGTTAATCAATAATCTCCTAATCAATTATCTCCTGGTCCATATAGGGCTGCAGAACTTCGGGTACAGTGATAGAGCCATCTTCATTCTGGTAATTTTCCAGAATAGCGGCCAGAGTACGGCCCACCGCCAGCCCGGAACCATTTAAGGTATGGACAAATTGACTATCAGCCCCCGGCTCGGAGCGATATTTAATCCCGGCTCTCCGGGCCTGAAAATCCTCAAAATTACTGCAGGAAGAAACCTCCCGATAGGTGTCATAGGCCGGCATCCATACTTCAAGGTCATAAGTTTTAGCGGCCGAAAAGGTTAAATCCCCGGTACAGAGAGTCACCACCCGGTAGGGCAGCTCCAGCAGACGCAGAACTTTCTCTGCCTCTTTAGTCAGCTGCTCCAGAACATCATAGGACTTCTCAGGATCAACAAAATTAACCAGCTCCACCTTGTTGAACTGGTGCTGGCGGATAATTCCCCGGGTATCCCGGCCATGGGCCCCGGCTTCAGCACGAAAACAGGCACTGTAGGCTGCATATTTAAGAGGCAGATCAGCAGCAGACATGATCTCCTCCCGGTGCATATTGGTAACCGGAACTTCGGCAGTGGGGATCAAATAATAATCCGTATTTTCCAGTTTAAACATATCCTCCCTAAACTTGGGCAGCTGCCCGGTGCCAAACATACTCTCTTCATTGGCCAGAAAAGGAGGGAAAACTTCATCATACCCATGTTCTTTAATGTGTAAATCAAGCATAAAATTAAACAGACTTCTTTCCAGGCGGGCCCCGGCCTTTTTAAGAAAGGTCAGGCGTGAACCGGCCACTTTACTGCCTCTATCAAAGTCCAGAATGTCCAGCTCGGTCCCCAGCTCCCAGTGTGGTTTGAAATCAAAATCAAACTCCCGGGGACTGCCCCATTCCCGCTGCAGCCTGTTATCTGATTCATCTTCTCCCACCGGTACATCTTCATGCGGAACATTGGGAATCCGGTGTACTATATGCTCCAGCTGTTCTTCAACCTCTTTTAACTTCTGGTCATACTGATCAATCTGATCGGCCACCTGCTGCATTTCCTTAATCAGGGATGAGGCATCCTTACCTTCCCGTTTTAACTCACCTATTTTATCTGAGGTAATATTCCTTTTATGACGGAGCTGTTCATTTTTGTAAAGCAGATCCCTTCTTTTTTGATCCAGTTCAGAAAATTTTGCCAGTGAAATATCATCAATAAATCTTTTATCCAGTGCCTTTTGCACCTGCTTTTTGTTTTCTCTTATAAAATTTAGATCAAGCATATTCTGCTCTCCACCCCACTTTTGTATATTAATATTTGCCTTGAAATATAAGTCTATAACTTCAAACAGGGGCCCCACTTTCAGCTGGACAGTTTTTAAAAATAGCAAAATAATTTTTTAGCTATTTTAAAAATCTTTTATATCTCCCTTATGAACACGGGGAATACGGTCACTTATATTACAGACCACTTCATAGTTAATGGTCTCTGTCACTGCAGCCATATCATCAGCGGTTATCTTCTTTTCACCCTGGCTGCCAATCAGGGTAACTTCATCACCGGTCTGTACACCTTTAATCCCGGTCACATCAACCATAAATTGATCCATACAGACCCGGCCGATAACCGGGGCCTCCTGCCCTTTGACCAGGACCTGACCTCTATTTGATAAAAGACGGGAAAAACCATCGGCATATCCCAGAGGTATAGTAGCCACTTTTGTTTTCTTTTCAGTAATGTATGTTGTTCCATAACTAATCGGGGTACCGGGAGGCACTTCTTTCAAATAAACTATCCGGGCTTTCCAGGACAGTACCGGCCGTAGTGACGAACCGGTCAAAAATCTATCATTTTCTTTTGCCGCTGAAGAAGGATATAGACCATAGAGCATTATTCCCGGACGCAGCATATCCAGATACATCTTTTCCGGCAGGTCCAGAATGACGGCACTGTTACCCACATGATGCAGGGGTATCTGAATACCCTCATCTTCCAGTAAATCAATTAACTCCTGAAATGAGGACCACTGCTCATAGGTATATGTTTTATCCTCCTCATCAGCACTGGCAAAATGGGTGATTAAACCCTCCAGCTGCAGGTTATTAAAACTCCTGATTTTTTTGATAAAAGCCGGTGCCTGATCGGGATACAAACCTATTCGGCCCATCCCGGTGTCAACTTTAACATGTACTTTCTTCTTTATTTTATGTTTTGCCGCCAGCCTCTGCAATTTTTCGGCAGTATTCATCTTGCAGACAGTGGGGATCAGGTCCTGATCAATTAGTACAGAAACCTGTGAGGGAAGTACTTCTCCCAGGACATGAATTGGAAGTTTAAAACCCGCTTCACGCAGTTCTTTTCCCTCTCCGGGCAGGGCTACGGCCAGACGATCGGTCCCCAGCTTCTGGAGTACTCTGCTCACCGGTATGATCCCATGGCCGTAAGCATCTGCCTTAACCACGGGACAGATCAATACCTCATCAGGTACAGACTTTCTGAGCAATTTATAATTATGTTTTATATTATTCAGATTTATTTCCACCCATACCGGGCGGCTTTGTTTGCCAGACATCAAAAACACCCTCTATCTTATTTTCGGGGCCATCTTTCCTCTTTAGCGGGTAGTTCCGGGAAAACAGTATGTGGTTCCAGCTGATACCAGTAAGCCGCAGAAGCAATATCATCGGTTAAGGGCTCATATTTTCCATTGGGCCACCAGCCGAGGGCCTGTACTGTCACCTTAAGATCCTGTTCAAAGCGAATGGGATCCTGAATATGCCACCTGTATAAACCATGTTTGGGAACCGTGCCCGGTTCCTTATGATACAGGGGATATCCTAAATAGGGCGTGGAATAGGTCTCACCATCAAAACACCAGGCCCCTCCAAAATAATCTTCAGTACCTGTGCCACAGATCGTGGGATGTTCTTCATCCCCATCCATATAGAATTTTACCTCTCCTTCACCCCACCAGCCGTCAGAAAATTGAGTCCAGGACAGCACAGTACCCACATAATGGCCCTGGCCTTTAATATTATCAACAATCACATGACGGGGCTTCTGGCGGGTGGTCATAGATCTGCGCCACTGACAGTGCAGATAGGCTGCATTGTCCGGTACCTCCTGTAGAGCATATGTTATCTGATAAAAAAATCCGGGTATTTCTTCTTCTTTTTGATTCTCAACAGTTATTTTAGCCTGTTCTCTAAAAGGCATCTGCCAGTAGCAGTTAAAACCCCCGGAGGGATTTACCGATACCGGTAAAGAATTTACATTATACCTCATCCCATGGCAGTTGGCAAAAAAGTCACCCAGAGGAACTTCAATTGAGGGCTCCTGTTCTCCATCCCAGTAAAATCTCAGCACACAGTCCCGGTAGGCTTCTTCAGTTACCGTGATCCAGATATGCTGAATCACTCCAGGGCCTTCAATGTCCGCCAGAGTGGTGGTACTTTCTTCAGGAAGTGTAATACAGGGTTTGACTTTCCAGCCTTTTCCCAGATCAGAAGCAGGTCCTTCTCCCTCCGGCTCTTTGCGGGCACCATTCCCTTTTTGGCCGGTCGGATTTTCTGCTGTTATAGAACGGGTCCGGGCCTTTGAAACAACAGGTAAAGACCCCAAATCTGGACTTAAACCAGTAAAATCATTATTCATTTTTTAGCCCCCCAATTTTATTTTTAATTTCTCTGCTAACTTATCTCCAGAATCCTGTTCAGAAAATTTCTCTAATTAAAAATTATACTAAATCATGATTCATCATATATGAGCAGAAATATGGAGCTCATCAAAATGGGAATCATCAATAAGGAGATCCCCCATTTCTATTGGTAAATATAAATGTGGAAAGATAAATGGAGTTAAAATTGAGAACACTCATCCACAGCAGGATACATACCCCAGGATGATCTATATTATATCCTATATCTAAAGATATCTATTTAAAGATATCCAGTATTTAAATTGAAAGAGACAGAATTATATATTAATAATATATTTGTACTTTTGTGGTATCAGCTGTTTTACTTGCCTCTATCCATTAAAGGCACAATACATTTTCGTTTTTAGCAGCTGCCATAATTTCACCAGCTGTTAAATTTCACCGGCAGTGAAAACTTTAAACAACTGCTGCTTTGGCCGGGAGCCATAATTTTTAAAAATATAATTATGTTTAGCTTTTTTCCTCAGTCTGAATATAGCTGAATATAACTGATATTATAATCCTGCTGAACAACTTGAACAACTGCTGATTTCCTTTATTATATATTATCCAAAAAACATAGTCAAAAAGCTGCAGCCAACAGCAGCCCCGGCGGCTTTATATATCAGGCAAAAAGCTGTTTGTCATTCCGCAAAAATAAAGCCATAATTAATAGAATTAGGGCAAAACCAATGGTGGTCATCATTCCTCCCTGGAGACCAAAATGATCGGAAATAATACCCATCATTAAGGGGATAATAGTCCCTCCCAGAACAGCCAGTGTGGTTAAGCCCGAGGACACAGTTCCTATCATCTCCGGAAACAGCTGGGTGCCATAAGCAATGGCAGTGGGATTTAGCCCGGCCAGGAAAAAACCGGTCAGCCCAAAACCGATAAGAATAAACAAAAAACTGCTGCTCAGCACTGCCAGATTGATAAACAACAGGCTCCCCAGAGCACAAAGCAAAATGGTGTTTTTATAACCCAAATTATCGGATATGAAACTGCATAACAGTCTGCCTGCTATAATTCCCAGATTATATATGGCCAGTATTCCGGAGGCACTTAAAACAGAAAAGGCTTTTGTGTCCTCTAAATAAGTGTTAATCCAGCCCACAAAACCATTACCCACACCAATATAGATGAACATAATAAAACCCAGCAGCACCAGAATAGGAGACTGCAGAATAGTCCTCCACCTCTTTAGTGTCTCCGATATAATTTGTTTAATTTTACCCGGCTTAAATTTTTGATATCTGTCCCGATCCGGAAATTCATAAAACTGGGTTATAACAAAAAGGAGGAAAGTAATTCCCGCTGCCGTTACATAAATCCAGCGCCAGTTAATATTAAATGTAAGGTAACCCCCGGCAATAAAAGGTCCAATAAGAGCACCTATACTGTAGCACATATGGAGCAAATTCAGGGCCCGGCCTCTTTTTTCCTGATAGAGATCAGCAATTAATGCATTACAGCTGACACCCATCAAACCAATACCCATCCCCATCACCATAATGGCCAGCAGATGATTCCACCATCTGATACCCAGAGAATAACCCAAATGCCCGGTAAATAACAAAATCAGACCTGCCGTAAGCAGTCTTTTCCGGCCAATAGAATCAAGCAAACCTCCAGATGAACTTACCGACAGCAGCCTGCCGACACTGAGCAGGGTTAATAAAGTACCGGCCAGGGTTAGGGTAATAGTATAATTTTCAATAATTGTTGGTAATACCGGACCAATTATATTTTTTGATATACCCATCATTATGTATGCAAAAAATATTAATAGGGTAAGAACCAGTTTCTTTTTCGGCAATTTACTGCCTCCTGTAGTTATTAATATCCTTTTATATCTAATTATTATTTTATCGGGGCCTTTACACCACTTCTATCTAGCCTTATTTAACCTTATTTAAAATTATAGAATGATGATTACCCTGTAAAAAATATAGTTTATTATATTAAAGAAATAAGATTACTGTTATAACAGCTATAACAGCAATCATAAATTTTTAAATCTTAAATAAAACTTTCTGCAGGATAACCAATGATTAGATTAAATGATTAAATGATTAGATTAAATGATTATTGGACAAATTACTATCAGGACATTTGTCCTCCCCTACTCAATTCTACACTTTTTGTATCAAATATATGGAGAGGACAAATATAATGATTGCTAATATTGCTAATGTGGACTATTTGTACTGTTAAAGGCCGGACAAATGTCCTCATTGTAAATAATAAAAAGTAATTGAAATAATAATAGGGCCAATAAATTCAAAAATAAATTCAAAAAAACCCCCTGTAATCTTAATCAGAATGATTAAAATAGGAGGCATAAAAAAATGGCTCCCCGAGCAGGACTCGAACCTGCGGCAAGATGATTAACAGTCATCTGCTCTACCAGCTGAGCTATCGGGGACCATAAATAGATAAATTCCGGCAGCGACCCACT
>PWDW01000264.1 GCA_003553225.1 Halanaerobiaceae bacterium | reverse complement strand
GATTCTAAGACACCACGAACTGAATATCCAGAAAATGTGATCCTGTACATCCGCAACGTATCGGAATTATTTCATAATTCCAATGGTAGAGGAATATTCTATTCCTCGACGACAGTGAGGAGGTCACACATAGACCACAATTCAAATATCAAAGAAAAAGACAACCTCACTCCCGAGCTCACCCAACTAGCTTTCAAATCTCAACCTAAGAACTCTGATAAATCACCTCATAATACCGTAGAGGATTTCTTTCTCATCAACGACTCCACCACCGTCTGCACTGAATTACCTGTGTTCATAAACCCTAAAGAGACAGACATTGACGTGGACGAACCAATAACCGGACACATAGATCTAGTCCAGATCAGGTACGAAGATCTCTTCATTCTTGATTACAAACCTAATCTCAATAGACCTGAAAATCACGCTAGTCAATTACAACTATATAAAAAGGCAGTCCAGAAACGGACTTCAATACCTGAAAACAATATCCATACTGCAGTGTCCGCAGTGATAACGAGGACGGAAGGATGTAATCCTGCTCGTTCAACAAACACAGCGATTATGAATTCGAGTAGGCGAAATTGATTAATGGGAAAAGGTAATATTGGCTTAGAGAAAATGGAAGAAAGACGACTGAAAGAATTGATACAAAAAGGAGAATCTGCCGAGGTCGAGTTCAAAGAGTCCTTAAGACTCCGAGAACCTATAGGACAGGCGGTTTCAGGCTTTTCAAATGCCACCGGTGGTACCATCCTCTTAGGTACGCAGAAAGCGGAGCTTCCACCTCTCACTTCGGGCACAGTCCTCGTGAAGTGACGGATTCCTGAGAGATCCAAGGCTTGGATATTATGGAAAGCCTACGGCTCTCCATACAGCTCTCGAAACGAGTTCTCAAGATATGGGTGAAAATACTCTAGAACGACTGGCGAACAGGATAAAGCTAAAAAGATGTGTTAAAAACAACCCTGAACGGAGAAGCCTTCTATTTATCTCCTCGGAACTTGATATTCTTCCCTCTAAACTTGATATTTTTCTACCCTCTTTTTTGGTGGGACCTTTTTGACTTGTTCAAGTATGGTTAACACTTTTTCCACAAACCATTGAGCTTCCTTTAGACTTTCTTCAGCCTGATGGCGTTCCGTGGACAAAGCTACACCGTAAGCCGTTTTTTCCCGCCTATCCTTCATCGTCCAGGCATCATCGACCATCCGTTTCTCCACTGCTCTTATCTTCTTTATGACTAAGACTTTCCTATCTGCAAGTACTTCTTTCTGCTTATAGAAAAAATATTCGAGTGCTGCGATCGCACAGGAGTGATTTTTGCTGGTATAACCTATGGAGACAAGTAGAGAAAGGATCGCATGATATATCCCATAATACGCACCTATGATCCCCCAGTCGTAGAACAACTCTTCGGTCTCATCATCGATATGTTTATCCAAAGTACTTCTCTCTGAAAGTGAAAGAGGATCAATATCATTATCTCGAAGGAATTCATCCGAATCTTTTATCAATTTATCTGTTAGTCTAAGATGATGTCTCGCTCTCAACAAATATTTTTCAGCCCGTGTATCGTCGGGAGTTACTTCTTTCAAGCCGCCTTCGTATTCTTCTAAACATTTCTTGATAAATTTCCTACTCATTTTATCCTTCTCATGAACTCAAATGCTGTTCTAATATATGATTCAGAACCATATACTGGCAATCCATCCTTAAGTATATTAAGATAGAGTAAATTTCCGTCTTCAAGCTCTGCAAGAAATGTTTTTGGCATGATAGTTGTAGGAGATACATTAGTAGTGTAAGAAGCGTTAATGCTTGAACTTACTTTTTCGATCTTTTTAGTGTGTTTCAGTTCGTTCATCAAGACTAGTACATCTACATCACTTTTCTCTTTATGTTCTTCTCGGGCTGCACTTCCAAAAAGTATTATCGAACGAATATCGCTCTCTAATCTTCTTACGCATGAATCAGAAAACGACTCCAACTGTCTGTGTAATGATGGGGAGTTTTCCTTGATATCGTTAAGTTCCAATGCCAGTGCCAATGCACAAAGGTGAATAACTAGAAAATTATCAAAATTAAGCATGAATAGTGTCTGATTTCCTCGTTTATCTCTCACAACGATATCATTCTTGGATGATTTTGAGAGTATCCTGGTAGCGGTACTTCTACTCACGTCGATATCTCTAGCGATGGCTCTAAGGTGGGGTTGGGAGTCATAATGTTTAAATAAGTATCTTAGGATCTGAAGTGTCTTATTATTTATGATATCTGAAGACATTAGTAGTAGATAATCCTATCACGATATAAGTTTTGTCCCATATCATGGACAATTGTCCCAATATTAAGACGTTTTTAAATATTGAGGCCGTAAAAAGTTCCCCAATATCACCAGAGAAATCAGGTAGTAGGCTCCTTCTTTATGAAAAAAGCTAAAAAAAGAAAGGAATTTTGAAGTAGAGTATGACTCTATTGATGAAGCACTCAAAAAGTTAGATCTACTAAAAGAGAATGATTTGACTAACGCTTGTGTTTTAATGTTTGCTAAGGACCCTCTGTGATTTTTTCTACAATGCGAAACCAAATGCGGCAGGTTTAAAGAAACCAGGACGAAAGAATTCATCGATATGGCCGAATTTTCTGGGCCAGTCCCCGAGCAGGTAGATGATGCAGAAAAATTCGTGATGAAAAATATCAGAAAAGCTGCCTGGATAGAATCTGGTAAAGTGGAAAGACAACAAAAATGGGAGTATCCTCTAGACGCGATAAGAGAGGCGGTCACAAATTCTATAGTCCACAGAGATTACCAAACTACCTCTAAGAACCAAATAAGGATTTTCGATGACAGAATAGAGATCTGGAATCCTGGTAGACTACCAAAAGGATGGAGTGTTGAAACACTGAAGCAAAAGCATGACTCTAAACCATTCAACCCTCTCTTGGCTGAGATGTTTTTTCTGATCGGGTATATCGAAGAATAGGGTCGAGGAACTATAGATATAGCGGAAAAGAAAAATAAGAATATATTTTTCTTCTCCACAACTAGCAAATCCCAAAATAACAAATTTTGTGATTTGCTATATGATCGAAGATACACTGGAACATGTTATACCTGAACCCGAGTTTAGGGATACTGGAACAAGCATAGTTGTGACTTTTAGAAAATCTAAATTAACAGAAGAATACCTATCAGAAATAGATATAAACGATAGACAAGAAGAAATACTAAAATATCTTAGAGAAAGTGAAAATATCACAAGTTCAGAATACGCTGAGATGTTTGATATCAGTCAACGAACAGCCCGCAGTGATTTGAAGGATCTATGTGAAAAAGACATTTTGGAAAGGAAAAAGCGATAAAACAACTTTTTATGTTTTAGCGGAAAATGTAATGTGATTTTCCACTTATCACTCGGTCAGAGACACTCGTAATTTAGCGGAAATCATTTCCGGAAAGAACTAAAAAAATATTTAATAAAAACAATATTAATATCCCCTCCATCCCAATAGATCTTTTTCAGACACATTCAACTTCAAACCCCATTTTTTAGAGTATGAAAAATTATCCTTTAAAGAAGAAGGATACAACCACCTATAGCCTGTAAACTCTTTTGTCAATTCGTCTCTAATATCTTTTTTAATCTCAAGCAAATCCAATAGATATCCTAGTCTTCTATTGACAGCTCCTATATCCAACCTATCAAGTTGATCTTCTAGAAAAGGTTTATAATAAACTCAGCTACTACGAATTTGAATAGACTTCAGTTACCCTTCCCTTGAATTTATATAGCTAAAAAGTGATGAGATAAATATGAGCAGGAGCATAGAGAAAAAGATAGACCTCTTGGTAGAAGAGGGGTACTTCTCTGAAGAGGGGATCAAGAAGGAGGCCTTCAAAACTTTACTTAGGGAACGATCAGATCTGAGAATAGCTCTCGCTGTGGAAGAATACAAAAGAGGAGAAATCACCTTAAATAGGGCCGCGGAGATCGCAGGTATTACCACGGAAGAGATGAAAAAGAAGTTGAATGACAGAGGTATACCTATAAAACGAGGTGTTCTTTCAGAAGAAGAAAGAAAGAAAAAAATTAACGATTTGTTGGAGAAGAAATAGATGGTCAT
>PWDW01000192.1 GCA_003553225.1 Halanaerobiaceae bacterium | reverse complement strand
GTGGTTTCATCCACAGACAGTGAAATAGGGTTGGGTTCAAGTGTAAAGCTTTCCGGAGAAGTACTGTCATTGTGCTCATGCTCGTCTTCGGTCCTGAATATAAATTCGTTTTCTCCTATGTCCGTTCCATTGAAAGTGGCTTCAAACTGTATGGGGTAACCGGAGTAACTAGGCGATATTATCTCCCAGTGAACAAGTTCCCAGTCTTCTTCACCCGTTTTTCTTTTCCACAAAGTTACATTGTTTTCGGACCTGTCACCATCCGTAAGTTCTACATCAAATTCATAGTCTTCACCCCAGTAACCCACTTCTGGACTTACCTCGGGGTTCTCCAGCTCTGGCTCACTCGAGACATGTATGGCATCTTCAAGGAAATAACTTTCCATTTCGGGGTACGGTGCATAATATTCCTTACGTGACCTCACCTCTACATCATCCCAGCCATAGTTGGCCCTGCCTGTATCGAACTCGCAGACGTAGGTGCCGTTGTTCAGATCAATGGTGTCATCACAATCAAAGTCTATGAAGCTGTAGTAGGTGTACTCTGCCTCTGCACCAGTTACATATCCACACTCGTCCTCTACGGTGCTTGTCAGATTTATAATTTCGCCACGCACCACAGAGTGGCCTCTTGGATATGTGATATTCGGTGCTATATAGGACCAGATAGTTAGTTCGTGCTCCGAAGAGTTTTCCTCTACGAAATACTCATCGTCCTTTATCCCTCCCAGCCAGTCCTGTGTGCCTACTTCGTAACCACAGTCAGGTTCCAACTCCAGATGACCGTATCCCGTGTCGTTTACCGCCATGTCAAAACTTTTGAAGTTTTCTCCGTCCTCTGTAACCCAGAAGGTGAAACTTGAGCCGGATGTCGTTACATCAGGATTGTACCTATCCTCAACGTCCAATACCAGATCCAGTGTATCTGTACCGTTTCTCCATACGGTTTCTCCGTCTCCATGTACCATATCTATATCGACGAGATCTCTCTCTATTGTGATGTTTTCGGCTTCTGTATACCCCACCAGATCTCTTTCTGGCATATCCTCTGCCTTGAACCTGAACTGCCAGTTCGAATCTCGGAAATCCCGTAGGTTGAAATCCAATCCTTCGTCGTAATCATTGTAGTCGAAGTCCATTTCCATATTGTCTGGAGCATCCAGCATTTCATTTACACCGCTTTCCCATCCACCTCCTGTTGCTTCGGGGTGTCTCATTTCAAGAACCAGATCAACGTCTCTACCGTCTTCATTATCAACATTGACCACGAAGTTCCATGTTTCACCCCACCCACCTTCATAGAAATCCCATTGCTCCAAATCCTCACCTCTCTGTGACGTAAACTCTATGAGATCTACCTCGGGAACTGTTCTCAGGAAAAATGCATCCTCGGCGTATTCATAACCATCGTGGTAGTACGATTTATTAGATGTTATAACAAGATCGTACCATCCACCCGGAAGTTCTGTGGGCGATGAACTATCCATCTCACACTCGTATTCACCATCACTGCCTTCGATGTACTCGACGGGCTCACATTCATAGGAGCTACCATCTTCCTGATTTATTATAGTTATATTAACTGTAGCGTCTTCCACACCCGGGCCGTCTTCGTGTATTTCTGAAACACGTGTCCTGAATGTTATTTCTTCTCCCCTAACGATATCACGTTCTTCGGGAGGCACTTCAGGTCCAAAGGGAAGTACCCACTCGTTGTAAAGGTTACCCATAATCGTGATATTAAGAAATTCAGTTATGTTCTGATCATAATAACCAGGATCTTCAAAGACACCACCCGTCCACTCCTGGTGCCCAACATCGTAATCAAAGGGGTCAGGATTGAAGTCCATCATAAGATGACCCGTTATGTTGGTTTCGTTAGTATAGGGTCCGCCGAACTGTGCTCCGTCCTGGGTCACCCAGACGGCACCACTTGCACCTGTATCTACGTATTTTTCTGCAGTTTCGTCGTAGAACCTTAGTATAAGATCACCGCCTTCCATCCTGTTTATAACGGTATTGTTGCCATAAACATGCTCTACAGTGATCTCGTTCTTTGTAACTTCTGGTCCCCCAAAGACGGACGTATTGTGAAGATTGTCTGGCTCACCGTCGTCGACCTCTATCTTGAACCAGGTTGGTCCTACGTCTTCTCTCTGGAAGTCGTTGACAGTCATTTCACATGTACCTTTACCCCCCTCGACGGTGTCCTCGTCCTTGTACTCAAAACCATCACCTTCCATCTTTGTGGTATTAACAAAAAGCTTACACGTAACATCTGCCCCCACCGGGTCATCGACGTCTAGACTGTAGTTGAACCTCTCCGTCCATCCGTCCTCCTCTGGCTCGAACGATTCGTTTTCCGTTATCGGTGGTGGATTATGTAGTTCGAACCAGTCACCGAAGGTTGTTCTATCGATATTGTAGTAGTCGTGATCTGAAACCACCTCTATCGACCAGTTTCCTACGTAGTGACCGGTGGTATCAAATTCTGTCGTGTAGTTTCCATCGTCCATGTCTATTATATCTCCTGAGTCTATTGTTGCCTCGTCGTCCGTATCACTGAAGAGGTTCAGCTGTTCTGCCGTATTTGTTATGCCGCCCTCGACCCCACAGTCTGAAACGACGGTCCAGTTTACATCAAATACATCGGTAACATCGTACTTGGAACCCTCGGGTGGATGTGTGAGGTCGCTGAACTGCTCACCCATAACAGTTATGGTTTCTGTTGAGGCATTTGCATCTTGGAAGTATTGGCTACCGTGGACTCCACCAACCCAGTCGCGTGGACCGGCCAGGTAATTACAGTCAGGCTCGAATTCGTATTCAAAGATACCGTCTTCCTCTCCTGTTTCGACATCAACCCGTTCGTTGTATTCACCGTCATCTTCTTGGCTTAACCAGAAAGCTGTCGGTACACCTTCTTCTACAAACTGCTGACGATCCACATCGTAGACCTGTAGTGCAAGTAATGCTGTAGATCCTGGCTGGTCCTCGGAACGGTTGACGTATTCAGGTGGCGGACTTTCGGGTACAGTACCAACCAAAATTTCATTTTCTGTTAGTGTCAGCTGTTGAACTTCCGTTTCATCCGTTAAATTATACGAATCTGTGGCGTTGAACTTGAAGTATATCTCAGGACCTTGATCGAAATCCTCACGCGTGAAGCTATTGGTAAAGACGAGGGGCGGCTCAAAATCTGTTTGTTCTGTATATTCTCTTGTTTCTTTGATTTGGTAGTCGCCGTCATCTTCGTATGCATACCACAGCGAAACGTTTACGGAATCTTCCTCGGGCGTTTCATGATCAAGGTCGCGGAATTCAACCGAGAAATCATATGGATAACCCCACCCATCTTCATAACTGTCAACCTCTAGGTTTTGTAGTTCAGGGCTTCTGCGCACCTGGTAAACAGATTCGTTCAGAAACACGTCCTCGAAGTAGTAGTCCTTCGAGAAATTTGTCTCAACATCATAGTATCCGGGCAAATCGTCGCCCTCGGTTGTGGTATGGGTACATGTATAGTTACCGTCGCCGTGGTCGGTAACCTGCTCTTCGTCACATACCAGATGAACCTCTTCTGATTCGGCCACACCGCTGGCGCCATAAAGATCGAGGGTGAGATCAGCCTCAGTTACCGGTCCGCATTCATCAACAAGTGTTGTATTGAATTCTATCGTTTCACCCTGGTCATATACCCTGCCACCAGAGGGATCCAGCAGGTCAGCATCCAGTGCTGAATATACCTCTAAAATATTGACTGTGGAATTTTTCTTATGATAGTAATCATCCTCTTCTTCTATGTATTCAAACTTCCATTGCTGTGCACCTGTTTTTATGTTACATCCGGGCACATAATTAGTTATATTGACATAACCTCCCCAGTCGGTGTCAGTTGTTCTCTCTTCTGTAAAGTTTTCACCGTCTTCGGTTATCAGTAGCCGTACATCATCCCTTCCAAGAGAGCCTCCTGTCTCAGCATCCTCGAAGTACGCCGTGAGAGGCTCCTCCGTCGGCTCGTCATCGTGTCTTGTGACATTGGTTTCCTGTCCACTGAGTATGGTTATGTTTACCTCTCGTCTATCAACTTCAAACTGTCCGACTTCTGTTTCAGCACCGAGGCCATGTTCATCTGTTGAATTTATTTTCCAGTACCAGGT
>PWDW01000213.1 GCA_003553225.1 Halanaerobiaceae bacterium | reverse complement strand
ACTAAGGTCCCATAAAGTTTATGGCCGCTACTTACGCCAGTTAAAGGACGGCCGGCTTAAAATACATAAAATGAAAATACGCGAAGATAAGAAATATGACGGTAAATATTTAATCCAAACTCCCGATGACATGATAAAGCCCGCCGATGCGGCCTTAGGTTACAAACAGTTAGTTGATATTGAAGATGCTTTCCGAACCTTAAAGCAGGACTTTTCGATCCGGCCGGTTTATTATCGGCTCAAAAAAAGGATTAAGTCTCATATATTACTTAATTGGCTGGCCTTACTTTTAATCAGGATTGCCGAAAATGAGACTGATATGACCTGGAGGAAGATGCGTCATGAACTAAACCAAATTCAGGTAGGAAAATTTATTTTTAATTCTGGCCAGGTGTATCAGACCACAGATATCTCAAATGAATGTTCCGATATCCTTGATATGCTGGGTATAGAGAAGCCTCCCCAGTTCCCGGAAATTAACGAAAATTCATAGTTAAAACGAAATCAGGATCATAAACTCTTGAGAATGCTTAAGAAACAGCATTCTTGAGAACTTTTTTTACCTATTTACTGTAGAAGTCGGGCATAATAGCACACCATCGTATAATATTGTGAAATTCATTATCAGAATTAGATTTTTAAAATCCTGTTTAATATAAATTATTCCATAGTTAACAACAAGTGCCAAAAAATAATTAAGTTGAAGTGTCAAATTTTATCCAGGTTGTTGATGAGAACAAAAATATTAAAAAATATAATTAAACTTAATTCTATATTTTGTCAGTCAAACCATTACTACCACAGAGTTTAATTTTATGTTTGACTACTTCTTTTATGGCGTCTCTTCCTGCACCTAAAAATTTTCGAATATTAAAGCCTCCCGGATTATTTTCAAAATAATCATGCACAGCCTCAGAAAAAGGAATTTTTAATTCTGTTGCTATATTAACTTTGCAAATACCGTATCTAACTGCTTTTTTAACACTTTCATCTGGCACACCCGAGGCTCCATGTAAGACCAGAGGTACTTCAACTTTCTCTTCAATATCATCTAATCTTTTAAAATCCAGTTTTGGTTCCCCCTGATAAACTCCATGAGCAGTACCGATAGCAACTGCCAGAGTGTCAAGATTAGTTTTTTCTACAAAGTCAACTGCTTCTTCAGAAGCTGTCAAAGTGGCTTCTTTTTCATCAACTGTAATATTATCTTCTGTGCCCCCAATCCGGCCCAGTTCAGCTTCTACCGGAACCTCTGCTGGGTGTGCTACTTTTACCACATCTTGTACCAGGGCAATATTTTCTTCATAAGGCAGTTCTGAACCATCAATCATGACAGATGTATAACCATTCTGAATAGCTTTAACTATAATATTATAAGATGTACAGTGATCAAGATGCAGTACTACCGGAATATCATAATTATCAGCAACATTTTCAACTATTCCTGCGATTTCGGCTGCTCCTGCATGTCTGATTGTTCCGGGAGTTGTAGCAATCATCACCGGAGCTTTGAGTTCGGCTGCTCCAGCAATAACACCCTGCACTGTTTCCAGGTTATAAACATTAAAAGCTGCTATCGCTTTTCCCTCTTTTTGAGCTTTTTTTAATAATGGTAGAGAACTTACTAATGACATATTTAATTCCTCCAATTTGAGAGATTCTAGTACAATATTTAAATCATAAAATTGATTCTTTGATAATCTTTGATAAATTGTTAATTTATCAATATTTTCAAGAAACTATTAATTTTCCAATTGGAAATAAATTAAATTATTTCATCTTGAATAATTCAGGATAATCTATATTCTAATCTATTTCATAATCTCATCCAGGAATCTTTCCGTCCAAATCCCAGAGTTCTCTCCAGTCTTCAGCACCTTCCCATAAAAATACCTGACCTTTTATCAAACGACAGCCAATATCAATTCCGGCAATAGCCTTCATTTCTTCTTCACTCAGGGGATCCTCCACAGCTGCTTTTATATTACTTAAATATTTATTCCGATAAATGGAAAAAGGAATTGGCACCTGACCTCTCTGGACAGCCCATTTGACACAGATAACTGCCGGATGGACATCATGATTTTCTGCAATTTCAACTATTAATGGATCTTCAATATCAACTGTATCATTTTCAGTTTTATCCCGATCCGGACGGCTGGGAGACCCAATAGGTGCATACCCGATAGGAACAATGTCATTTTTCTTACAGTAATTAAAAAGCTCTGGCTGCTGAAAATGAGGATGAAGTTCCATTTCATTGCATTCTGGTTTAACATCAGCATCTCTTAATAAAAGTTCCAATTTGGGAATTGTCATATTTGAGGTGCCTATATGTTTAACCAATCCCTTTTTCTTAAGTTTTTCCAGCTGCTGCCAGGTCTCCATATATAAATCATGATTATAGGGCACAGCATCAGGATCTCTCCAGTCTTCCTCTACTCCTGGTTCATGATGATTGGGAAAAGGCCAGTGAATTAAATATAAATCCAGATAATCCAGCTGAAGATCCTGTAAAGATTGTTTACAGGCAGGAATAACATTGCCCTTGCCGTGGCTGTCATTCCAGAGTTTGGAAGTAATCCATAATTCTTCACGAGCAATTCCTGCTTTCATTATTTCCTGAAAAGAGTTACCCACTTCTTTTTCATTTTCATAAATAGGAGCACAATCAAAATGACGGTATCCTACTGAAGCAGCTCCTTTTACTGCATTTGCAATTTCTACTGCTGTATAAGTATCAGAGCCAAAGGTTCCCATTCCTATTGCCGGTATTTTATCCCCATCATATAGAGTTCTCTGGGGAACTTCCTGAGGATTTACTCCATCTTCCGCAATTTTAATTTCTTCAATTTTTTCATTACGCATAAATAATTCCTCCAATTATGATTAATTTCAATTAAATTAACTCAATTTAAGTAAATTACCATTTTTACTGACAATATCTACTAACATGGCTAAAACCTGTTTTGGAGTTTTATAATCATCACGGACATTATAATACCAATCACCAACTGAGGTATCAGTCTGCCAGGGATGATTAACTATTTCCGACTGCATACCCCTTTCTATATCCAAAACTCCAACTTTATACACATCAGGTTTAATATCTTTTTGGGCATAGACAGCTTTGTTTTTTCCATGTATTTTGGGCACTGGTATTGTATAAATAAGCAATTATATTTAACCCGGGAGATGCAAACTTAACTTTTACTCCTCTTTCATATTTATCTGAAAAGTAAAAAGGAACTCCCGTATAGGGCCCTTTTTCATCACTATCTTTATTGGTGGCAAACCACTTATATGTTGCTCCCAGATGTTCAGTAAGTCCAAAAGGAAGGTCATATTCTTCAGCAGCTTCCAGCCACATTTATTCTTTAATTACTTCCTGCACAGCCTGCCATACC
The DNA here is from genome assembly GCA_003553225.1 of Halanaerobiaceae bacterium. Lineage (GTDB taxonomy): Bacteria > Bacillota > Halanaerobiia > Halanaerobiales > Halarsenatibacteraceae > T1SED10-99. The sequence continues at coordinate 766 of PWDW01000213.1, read as the reverse complement.
TTTTCGAGATTTAATTCTTCCAGACCTGGCTCTGGGTTTTCTAGAATATATTCACGATATGCTGAATTCTGTTTCTCACCATTAAAATCTATAATTGTAGTTTTACAACCTGGGGAATCAATATCTAAACCCAATAAAATCATTGCCGAAACCGCCTAAATAAAAAAAGATACAGTACATCCATGATTTACTTTATAAAATAATGCCCAGCCCAGGCTTCTCATTAATTAAATTTCAATCTGGTTCTAAAAATTTTTCCCCGGTAGTGTGTTCTTCATCATCCCATTCATTTATTAACTCCAGCATTTTTTCTTTTAGTTTTTTCTGAACTTTTTTATATTTTTATCTCCATTTCATTTCCTCATTGACCTGATTATAATAAATAGCATTTTCTACAGGAGTATTGGGGGGAATATGATTGCCCACAGCCATAAAATATCCCGGATATTTTTTCCAATACCCATACATCTTTGTACTTCTGCCCTGATTTCTCTGTTAGTACCTTTCAGCAAAATCCTGGTATCTGCATTCCCTATAAAAACATGGGAATCCCCATAATTTTCGGCTATATATTCAATATCTGTTAATGGTTCAAGAACAAAACCATCCACACCACAATCGGTATCATCATCTTCTTCATAGGTAGATCCCAGTACCCTTTTCTGGTAACCATAACTATTTTCGGGAGGATATTGATGCATATTACGCCCCACCAGAATGGTAAAATAACCAGAATCCTGAAGTATCTGTGGCAATGTTATGCTTT
>PWDW01000197.1 GCA_003553225.1 Halanaerobiaceae bacterium | reverse complement strand
TATTTTTGTAAGCTTGATTTATTAGCATTAATAGTTTAATATTGTAAATAATAGCATTAATAAAAATCAAATTAAGATCCATGTGAATTATGATGGAAACAGGACAGCAGAGAAAGGTGGTACGAATTCAGTGAAGAAACAGACTGTTTCCCCCGCGGTTCCAAATGCACTAAAATTCTGGTTTATCGTCCACTTTATTTTAGATCTTTCAGCCGCCATTCCCCTCTTTTTATTTCCTGTGATCATTCTGGAATTTTTAGGCTGGACCTCTATCGATCCTGCTGCCACTCGCCTCTTTGCTGCCGCTCTATTCGCCATCGGCACCGAGTCTTTTCTGGGGCGAAACTCCTCCTGCGAAACCTACCAGGGCATGCTAAATCTCAAAATTATCTGGTCATTCTTTGCCATCATTGGACTGGCCATCACCATCTGGCAGGGAGGAGCCGGAGGAGTGCTGGTGTGGCTTGCCTTAACCGTCTTTTTTCTTTTCAATATTTTGTGGATTTACTGGAAGGTAAAGTTAAGCAGGCTATAATTATCAAAGGAGGCCAAATTTATGGAACTGGGTACAGTGGGGCTGGGCAAAATGGGGATGAATTTAACTTTAAATCTCCTGGAAAATGGTCACGACGTAACGGTCTATGATCGTGATGAAGATAAAATTGCAGAAGCGGCAAAAAAATCAGCCGCTGCCCCTGCATATACACTGGAAGAACTGGTGGAAAGTCTGACTAAAGAGCGTATAGTGTGGGTGATGGTACCCGCAGGCAGGCCGGTGGAGCAGGTGATAGAATCGCTCAGCTCTTTGCTGGAAAGTGATGATATTATTATAGATGGTGGTAATTCTCACTACAAAAAAACACTGCAGCGCAAGCAGATGCTGGCAGAAAAAGGCATAAATCTGGTCGATGCCGGCACAAGTGGTGGGGTGTCAGGAGCCCGGCATGGAGCCTGTATGATGATCGGGGCCGAAAATTCAGTATTCGCAGAGCTGGAACCGGTATTTGCGGATGTTACGGTGGAGGATGGTTATATTCACACCGGAAAAACCGGGAGCGGTCACTTCGTTAAAATGGTCCATAATGGTATAGAATATGGAATACTGCAGGCTATTGGAGAAGGCTTTGAGGTGCTGGAAAAAAGCGATTTTGATCTCGACCATGGTGATATTGCCCGGGTGTGGAATAACGGCTCTGTTATAGAGAGCTGGCTGATGAAGCTTACCAGGCGGGTTTTTGCAGAGAGAAAGAGTTTAGATGATATCGAACCTGTAATCGGTTCCTCCGGTGAAGGAAAATGGACTGTAGAGGAAGCGATAGATATGAAAGTTCCCACACCGGTGCTGGCTGAATCCCTGTTTTCCAGATATCGCTCCCAGCAGGAGGAAAGCTATGGGGCAAAATTGATCGCTGCCCTGCGCAATCAGTTTGGAGGTCATGAAGTTGAAGAAAAATAAAGCGCCGAATTCCACTCAATTTGTCATATTTGGGGGCTCGGGCGATTTGAGCCGCGCTAAATTAATTCCGGCTTTATTTAAGTTATCCGTTCGGGATATTCTCCCCCGGCAGTTTTCATTGATAGCATTGGACCGTCAGCATGAAAACCGGAAGGATTTCATCGATGATCTGGAGAATTCTCTGCCAGAAACCCTTCCGGAAGTTTTCACACGGGAGTAGTGGAAGAATTTCAAAAGCAATATTGACTATCTAAAGCTCGATTTTAATCAAGAGGCCGGCTATAGAAGGCTTCAGGAGAGGTTGAATGAAATTGAAACAGCCAGCGAGCTGCCCTCTAAAAGGGTTTTTTATCTGGCCACCTCGCCCAAATTTTTTCCGGTAATTGCCACCGGACTGCAAAAAAGCGGTCTGAACAATACAACGCAGCCAGGCTGGCCCAGACTGGTCATAGAAAAACCCTTCGGTCATGATCTCAACACCGCCTGCGAATATAATGATAGGATAACCGATATATACCCCGAAGAAAATATCTACAGAATCGATCACTACCTGGGTAAAGCGATGATTCAAAATATCCTGACCATGCGCTTTGCCAACATGTTTTTTGAACCGATCTGGAATAAAAATTACATCGACAATATCCAGATCATCTCCACCGAGAGAATGGGGATTAAAAACAGAGGAAAATACTATGACAGAGCGGGGGCACTGCTGGACATGGTGCAGAGTCATCTGCTGCAGATGCTGGCACTTATCGCCATGGAGCCTCCCGCGGATATGAGCACCGCAAGCATCCGCCAGGAAAAGATAAAAGTTTTGTGCTCTCTACCAGAACTGGGCCCGGAAAATGTTGAGGAAAATGTGGTATTAGGACAGTACAGCGGTAGAAAAGAGGGGCAAGAATATATTAAGGGCTACCAGGAGGAGGACAATGTCAGGCCCGATTCCAGCACTGAGACATTTGCCGCTATAAAACTAAATATCGATAATCTCCGCTGGCAGGGGGTGCCCTTCTATCTGAAGACGGGGAAAAGGCTGCAGACGAAAAACACCAAAATTTTTGTGCAGTTTAAAACAGATTTCCATCCCTCCCTGCGCGGAGCTGACAGCCCGGAAGCCAATCTTCTGATTATAAAAGTGCAGCCCCGGGAAGGGGTGTCCCTGCAGTTTAACGCCAAAGAACCCGGAAGCCAGGATAAAATCGCCCCGGTATTTATGGACTTCTGTCAGGAAGCTCCCCGGGAACTAAAGGAAACCCCGGCTGCTTACGAAGAGCTGCTCGCCGGCCTGTTCAGGGGAGATCAGAGTCTCTTCACTCACTGGCAGGGAGTCAAAAATTCCTGGCAGTTTATTGATAGCCTGCGGAAGTCCGCAGAAAAAATTGATTTAACTCCGGAGAAATATGAAGCAGGCAGCCGTGGACCTGAAGCAGCTAAAAATTTAATTCAGAGTGAAAGCAGGATCTGGTGGGATAGGAAAAATATAAACAGGCACTCTCCTGTATAAACCGGGGAGTTAGACTTCATCAAAAATCCAAAATCTATAGATATCAAAACTATTACTTCAGATAAAAAACCCCTGTTCCCGACCTGACAGGCCGGGAACATGGGTTCATAAAAAGTGAAATTTCAGGAAATATAAGTGATCTTTTTAGATGGATTCAGGAGGATCCTCCGGATCATGACGGCTCATGAGGAATATGGCAGTTGTGGGACAGGCAGTTAAACAGGCTCCATCTCCGATACAGTCATCAGGGCGGGCTACTACAGCGCTTTCTCCCTGAATTTCTAGGACATCAGGACCCAGCTGCTTGCAGAGTGAAACGCAATTGCCGCAGGTCATACAGCGGACGCTGTTAATCTCCGGAACATTGCCCTTGACAAATTCCCTCCCAAAAGCCTCAGCAACCTCGGGATTTTCGTCAGTCATATTTTCACCTCCTGAGTTTTATGCGTAGTGTCAAAAGATCTAGCCTTTTAACCTGTCAAAACCCTGTTATAGCATGATTCTTTTGTTAAAACGAATTTAATCCCTTCTCTGCTGACCATATTTGGGTCTGGCGGTTAATTTGTCAATATAGCGAACAAAACCATTCATGATGAGAATGGAAAAAGCCACACCTCCGGGGGAAACCCATAAATCGGCTATGAAAAACCTGAACAGGGCTATCAGTATTCCTATGCCCACACCGTATATTATCTGTCCTTTGCTGGTCAAAGGACATGTTACCCAATCAGTTGCCATGAAAAAGGAACCGAAAAAGAGCCCTCCACCCAGCAGGTGAAAAAATGGCTGTCCGCTAAAAATCAAAGCCATGATAAAAAATGTGGAGATCACGGATACCGGTATATGGGGTTTTATATGGCCGCGAACAATAAGATATATTCCGCCTGCCAGAACAGCCAGGACCGAAGTTTCTGCGGGAGCTCCACCCTCATAGGCTAAAAACATGCTGCTTATCTCCGGTATGGCCAGGCCTTCAGAAGCAGCGTAGAGAGGAGTGGCGGCACTTACAAGATCTATAACCTCCAGCTCATGTAAGTAGGGCTCAAAAGCTTCACTGATGCTCAGTATAAAAGGCACCATATATATCAGTGCATTGCGGCCAAATAAAAGGAGAACCCGTCCTGAAAGTGCCGGATTAAATCGATTTCTTCCCAGTCCCCCCATGGCTTCTTTAACTATAGCCGTGGAAAAGAATCCACCAATGGTATAAAGGGGAACCATGG
>PWDW01000094.1 GCA_003553225.1 Halanaerobiaceae bacterium | reverse complement strand
AGGAGGCTTATTTTGACCACAGCCACTATATTTGATATTCAAAAATACTCCCTGCATAATGGACCCGGAATTCGGACCACCATCTTTTTTAAAGGATGTCCTTTAAGCTGCTGGTGGTGTCATAACCCGGAAAGTCAGGCTGCCCAAAAAGAGCTGATGTATTATGAAGACCGCTGTCTTTTCTGCGGCAGTTGTGTGGAGAGCTGTCCTGAAGAGGCCCTCACTGTGACCGATAAGGGGCTTAAGGTCGATGAGTCAGTCTGTACCCTCTGTGCAGGATGTATAAGGGAATGTCCGGCAGGTGCTCTGGAAATTGCCGGCCGGGAGGCCACCCTAAAGGAGGTTATCGCCGAGACTACAGCGGACCGTCTTTTCTATGAACAGTCCGGAGGGGGCATAACTTTTTCCGGAGGGGAGCCCTTAAAACAATTTGCTTTTGTTAAAGAACTGGCAGAATATTATCAGAATAATGGTATTCACACCGTGCTGGACACCTGTGGGCTTATCGAAGAACAAAAAGTTTTGGAGATTGCCCCCCTTATTGATCTGTTCTTTTATGATATTAAATTTATTGACAGCAGGAAACATCAGCGGTTCACCGGGCAGAGCAATGAACAGATTTTAAATAATCTTTCTAAAATAGCAGCTAAAAATTACAATATTACGGTTAGGATACCCGTTATCCCCGGGATTAATGACCGGGAAGCTGAGATGAAAAAAATTGGTGAATTTCTGGTTGAGCTGGGTATTGATAGTGTTCATCTGCTGGGCTATCACAGAAGTGGTATTCACAAATACAGCCGGCTGGATAAACAGTACCGGCTGCCTGATATTTCCTCTCCCGGGGAAGACAGGATTTTAGGTCTGGAAAAAATCTTAAAAGAGATGAATTTAAACACCAAAATAAGGAGCTGATCTGCCGTGAACAGGCGAGTAGAAAAATTGCGTCAGCAAAGTCTGGAAACCAAACCCCGGATCTCCATTGAACGGGCCGAACTGCTCACTGAAGCCTATCAAAAAAATGAAGGAAGCGTCTCCACTCCTGTGCTGAGGGCCCTGGCTTTTTTGCATATTATGGAAAATAAAGAAATCTGTATTAATGAAGGAGAGCTCATTGTCGGGGAACGGGGGCCAGAACCCAAAGCCACCCCCACCTATCCCGAGCTGTGCTGTCACACAATTGAGGATCTGGAGATTATCAGTGAACGGGACAAAATTTCTTTTGCCGTCAGTGACAGGGTTAAAGAGGTTCAGCGGAAAAAAATTATTCCCTACTGGCAGAATCGCTCTATGCGAAGCAGGATTTTTGACCGGATGTCTAAAAAATGGCAGGACTGTTATGAGGCCGGTATTTTCACGGAATTTATGGAGCAGAGAGCCCCGGGCCATACGGTGGCCGATGGTAAGATTTATGAACACGGTTTTCTGGATTTTATTAAGGATATTGAGCGGAATCTTGACCGGCTGGATTTCCTGACCGACCCGGAAGCCTTAAAGAAACAGGAAGAGTTAGAAGCGATGAAGATCTGTGCTCAGGGGCTGATCACCCTGGCTGAAAGATATGCCGATCGGGCTGCTAAGCTGGCTGAAGAAACCAGTGACCGGCAGCGCAGAGCTGAACTCAAAGAAATAGCCTCTGTCTGCCGCCGGGTGCCCGCTCACCGGCCGCGCAATTTTCATGAAGCCCTGCAGGCCTACTGGTTTGTCCATCTGGGTGTGATCACCGAGCTCAATACCTGGGACTCCTTTAACCCCGGCCGGCTGGACCAGCACCTCTTCCCTTTTTATGAACAGGACCTGGCGGCCGCAGAGCTGACCAAAGAACAGGCCCGGGAACTGCTGCAGTGTTTCTGGATTAAATTTAACAATCAACCGGCTCCCCCAAAGGTGGGAATCACCCTCCAGGAAAGCAGCACTTACACCGATTTTGCCAATATAAATACCGGGGGGCTTAAGCCGGATGGCTCTGATGGGGTTAATGAACTGAGCTATCTGGTGCTGGATGTTATTGATGAGATGCGCCTGCTGCAGCCCAGCAGCAATATTCAGCTGAGCAAAAACAATTCAGACCGCTTTTTAAAAAGAGCCCTGGAAATTGTTAAAAAAGGCTGGGGCCAGCCTTCTATTTTCAATGCCGATGAAATAATACAGGAGCTTCTCCGCCAGGGCAAGGAGATTACCGATGCCCGCTGTGGGGGTACAAGCGGCTGTGTGGAGAGTGGAGCTTTTGGTAAGGAAAGCTATATTTTAACCGGCTATTTCAACCTGGTTAAAATCCTGGAGATCACCCTGCACAATGGCCGTGATCCCCAAACCGGAAAAAAGCTGGGCCTTAAAACGGGCCCGCCGGAAGATTTTGACTCATTCAGGGAACTTTTGGATGCTTTTCACAGTCAGCTAAAGCATTTTATTGCTATTAAAATAAAGGGTAATAATATAATTGAAAAGATGTATGCCCGGGATATGCCCTCTCCTTTTCTCTCCATTATAATCAGTGACTGTATTGAACAGGGCCGGGATTATAATGCCGGTGGAGCCCGCTATAATACAAATTATATCCAGGGAGTGGGTATCGGAAGTATCACCGACAGCCTGGCGGCTTTGAAATATCATGTTTTTGACCGGGAAAATTTTTCTCTGAAAAAAATATTAACCGCCCTTGATGAAAACTTTCAGGGCCATGAAAAACTGCAGAAATGTCTGCAGGAAAACACCCCCCATTATGGTAATGATAATGATTATGCTGATTCAATCATGCAGGAGGTTTTTGACCTCTTCTTTGCCCAGGTTGACGGCCGACCCACCATGAAAGGAGGGCAGTACAGGATCAATATGCTGCCCACGACCTGTCATATATATTTCGGTTCTGTGATCGGGGCCACCCCGGATGGACGGGAGGCTAAAAAACCGCTCTCTGAAGGTATCTCCCCGGTTCAGGGTCGGGACCGTAAGGGCCCCACGGCTGTTATTAAATCAGCAGCCAAAATGGACCAGCAAAAAACGGGCGGCACCCTGCTCAATCAGAAATTCACCCCTGACCTGCTGGAAGACGAGAAAGGAATTGACAGCCTGGCCCACCTGATCCGGACTTATTTCCGGCTGAATGGCCATCATATTCAATTTAATGTTATAGATGATGAGATTCTAAGAGAAGCCCAGAAAAACCCCTCTGAATATCAAAATTTAATTGTCCGGGTGGCCGGCTACAGTGACCGTTTTAACAATTTAAATAAAGATCTGCAGGATGAGATTATTGAGCGCACTGCTCAGAACCAACTTTAATTTTAGCTGCTAAAAATTAAAAAACCAGAAATCAAAAAGACCCCCATAACCCGGGGGCTGTTTATACCACAGTCGAACTTTTACATTTGAAAAAGACTGGAGGCCTGCCTTTAGTTAAGACAGGGCTGTTTATTAAAATTATTAAAATTAGACTCTAAATAATTCTGAAATACCACATATAAGTACTTATTAAATTTTGTAATGTTACTTGTCTTATATCTATCCAATATCATTAGATAATTTTGCTGTTTTTTTCAACTGAAATATTGTTTTGAGCACAAAATCCTTCATAGGCCATTATCACGTGTTTAATATCCTTACCGACTTTAATTTCTATTTCAGCTTTGGCCGGAATTTTTTCTATTCTTACCAGCTCACCCTGTTTATTAAATAAAGCAATTTCCATGGGTGAGTTTATATTTTTGAATTTTCTCGTTGCTGAGGATAAAAATTCAGTAACATAATAGACTACTGTTTGCTGAATGACTTTGGGCTTGACCTGGGTAAAACTGGTAGAAGAAGAACCCATTTTAACATCTATTTCACTTTGTCCGTCCTCATTTTCTATTTCAATTTTGCCCTCCGGTAGAGTTTTTATTTTTCGGGTAGCATCATTCATTCCGATAAAACTATTCCAGAGCAAAGCAGCCAGGATAAGAGCAATAAAAAATCTGTTGGTATTAGGAGTGGTACCCACAGCAGAATACCAGATAAACCAGATTATTAAAATTAAGGTAATACTAACAGCATTTCTCTGCATGGAACTCCATTTAGAAAATTGTAAACTCATTAGTTGTTCCTCCTTTAAGTAAATAATATGTCCGGCCTACTGCTGTCAGTCTGCCGGAATGAAAGTCCAAATCAATTTATTGAACACAGCTTTTTAAAAATTTTCTAGCTATTATAATTATTCTTGAAAAATAACTAAATACCTTTATT
>PWDW01000136.1 GCA_003553225.1 Halanaerobiaceae bacterium | reverse complement strand
GGAGTCCTGCTCCAGGAAAATAATTTTATTGATCGGATTAAAGTTAAGGAGATCGTAAATATGTTTGCTGCTTTTTTTAAAAAAGCAGTACCCACTAAAGAAATTCTGCAGCGGGTTGTGCTGGAGGAAAAAGAAAATTCCTTTGTAGAAGATCTTTCCGGGGGCCAAAAACAGAGACTGGCCATTGGTCTGGCTTTGATCAATGACCCCCGAATTTTATTTCTGGATGAACCGACCACCGGGCTTGATCCTCAGGCCCGCCGCAATGTGTGGGATTTAATCAAGGAGCTGAAAAATGAAGGGAAGACTATCTTTTTAACAACTCATTATATGGAGGAGGCCGAAGAACTTTCTGATTATGTTTATATAATGGACCGGGGACACATTATTGCCCGGGGTACTTCCGGGGAGTTGATCGGAAAGCTCGGGCAGGAGAATGTTATTGATTTTACCCGGAATAATCTTTCCCCGGATACAGTCAGTGAAGTGGAGGACATGTTTGCTGAAACCGTAATCAGCAGTGAACAGATATCCATATATGTTGATAACCTGACCCGGGATATGTCCTCTCTTTTGTCCTGGGCTGAAAAAAAAGAGATCCAGCTGGATAATCTTATGATCAGGCGGCCCAACCTGGAGGATGTTTTTCTGGAACTGACCGGAAAGGAGCTGAGGGAATAATGAAGGCAGTTGGGATGATTTTTCTGCAGAATTTTCGTCAGTATATTAGAGATCACTACACTTTGTTCTGGAGTCTGGCCTTCCCCCTGCTGCTGATGGTTATTCTGGTTTTGGTTTTTGGAAATCTGGGTCAGGGAGATATAAATTTCCAGATCAGTCTGGTCAACTTTGCAGACACAAATGGAGATATAAATGATCTGGATATGTTTTCCGGTCCCCAGATCGGTCCAGGTGTTTTAGAAAGAGATGACCTGTCTGTTTTCGGACCGGGAGCAGAGGGCTTAGAGATTGAAAGCAGAGCGGATGTTTTTTCCTCCTCGATGATTCCAGTCCTGATAGAGGAAATGCTGGTCAGTATTGCCCAGGATGAAGAACACAGCTGGCTGGAACTTTTTCGTCCGGAAGCAGGAACAGACCGGCTGGAGTTTCTGGAAAGGGAAAAAGAGCTCCTCAGAGAAGGGCAAAGGCATGCAATTTTAGTTATTCCCCCCGGATTAAATGAACAGGTCATGGCGAAAATTGGCTATCATTATACCGGCATAGGCAGCCAGCCCGGGGCTGGAGAAATAACAATCTACAGGAGACCGGAAAGCCAGTATTCCGTTATTGCCTCTGAAGTGTTAGCCGGGATTATAGGTGAATTTAACCGGCAGACCAATGTTTATAGTGGTCTTGTTGACCGGTCAGAACTGCTTGCGGTTACCGAAGGTTATGTAGAAGTGGTGGAGGGTGCAGGTTTTGATTTCTCCTATACCGATTATCTGATCCCCGGTATAATTTTGATGACCTTAATGACTTCGGGACTGCAGATTTTGGTGGAAAAAGTTGCTTCACTCAGGGAGAGAGGAATACTGCGGCGCTATTATGCCACCCCCCTGAGCAAAAGCCATTATTTTAGTGGCCTGATAGTCTATCTGCTGGTGGTTTCACTGCTTCAGCTGCTGGTGGTCTATGGGGCCGGGAGGCTGTTTTTTAATTTTGAAAGGAATATTTTCCAGCTGCAGGCTCTGGGATATATGGGATATGCCCTCCTGGTGTTTATCGTGGTCGCTTTTGTGATACTGTCTTTTACAGACAGTATGCAGTCCGGATCAGCTCTGGCCCAGGGTGCTTTTTATCCTTTGATGTTTCTGGGAGGACTGTTTTTCCCGGTAACAAACCTGCCCGGAATACTGGGCATAATTGTGCGCCTTAATCCGGTTACCTATCTAATTAATGGACTGCGTGAGGCCCTGGGAGTTTATTCCAGTCCAACTTCTTCAGCCTTGAATTTATTGATCCCCGGGATCTGGCTTATAGCAGGTATTTTAATTAGCCTTAAATTTTTCACCTGGAATCCGGGAGGTGAGGGATAAAATGAAAAGAATCTTAAATCAGTACTTCCGGATTACTAAAACATTGTGTTTTAACTTTTTTAGGGATAGGATGGCCCTGTTTTTTGTACTGGCCCTGCCCCTAATTTTTATGATTATTTTTGGTTTTCTTTATGCTGGTGAAGGCAGTGGGCAGTTTAGAGCTGCAGTTTATCAGAATACAGCAGCAGATAACGGGATATACGGTGAACTGCTGGATGTTATTTCCGCCCGGGAGAGTCTGACCTATCGGGAAGTATCCTCTTTTGAAGAAGGACAAAAAATGGTTCGGGATCTGCAGGCTGATTTTTTTATTCAGCTGCAGGAAAACGGGCTGGAGGTGTTTTATAACCCGGTTCGTATTGAGGATAATCCGGCTCTGGAACAGCAGATAAACTCACTGACAGCTGAGCTGGACCGCCAGCGGGCCGGTCTGCAGGAACTTATAGCCGTAAATACGGTTAATGAGGCGGGCTCACAGGAAAGTTCAGGTCAGCTGGAATTTATGTTTCCGGGCCTTATTGCCCTCGGTCTGGCCTCGGCCGGATTGTTTGTTTTTGCCGAAACTTTTATGTCCTACCGGGAGAAAAAAGTATTAAAGAGAATGGCGGCCTCGCCCATGGACAGAAAAATATTTCTCATTTCTTTAATGAGCAGCCGCCTGCCGATGGCATTTTTAAGTTCTCTTTTGGTTCTGGGAGTGGGCAGGATGCTTTTTGGGATCACCTTTGTCGTCAGCTGGCCCTTATTTGTGCCCTATATTCTGGTGGGCACAGTGGTGATGATGAGTTTTGGAGCTCTTATTACCCTCTTTACCAGTACTGCCGAGAGTGCCTCCCAGGTGGCCTCAATTTTTCTGACCATTATGATATTTTTCTCGGGCATATATTTCCCCCGGGAATTTCTGCCCTCCTATTTCTACCGGATAAGTTTTCTTTTACCTTTAAGTTATATCGGCCGGGGACTGAGATTTATTATGGATGTCGGGGAGCTAAGTGGTGCTCAATTTTTGCTGGAAACAATTATTCTTCTGGCCGCTTCAGGGCTGATTATATATATTGTGTCTGTAAGATTGCGGTGGGTAGAATAAAAGATTAGGCCTGTCTTTTTCTCATTTTTTCATTTAAAGTTTTTTTACGCAGTCTGATGGCCCGGGGCGTTATTTCCACCAGTTCATCATCATCAATAAACTCTACAGCCTGTTCTAAGGTTAGCTCTTCTGGAGGAGCCAGATTATAACCATCATCTGACCCTGCAGCCCGCATATTGGTTAGTTCTTTGTTTTTACAGGGATTTACTGTTAGGTCATTACTTCTGCTGTGGATGCCGATAATCATACCTTCATAAACCCTGGTATTTGGTTTTATGAAAAATGTTCCGTGCTGACTTAAACTATTCAGGGCATAGGCGGTCGCCCGACCCCGGGATTTGGCCACCAGGACTCCATTATTGCGGCCGGCAATCTCACCCCGGTAGGCACCATAATGGACAAAAGAACGGATCAGAGAGCCCTCACCCCGGGTGTCATTTAAAAATTCACTGCGGAAACCAATAAGCCCCCGGGAAGGAATTAAATATATTAGTTTTACATAGCCGTTATTTTCCAGCATGTTCTGCAGGATACCCCGGCGCTGATTGAGGTTTTCAATAACTGTACCGGAATATTTTTCGGGTAAATCAAGGACAACTCTTTCCAGAGGTTCTTCCAGCCGGCCATCCTTCTTTTTCATCAACACCTCGGGCCGGGAGACAGACAGCTCATATCCTTCCCGGCGCATGTTTTCCAGAAGAATCGACAGATGCAGCTGCCCCCTTCCGGAAACTTTAAAGGCCTCCAGCTCTTTTTGTTCCACTTTCTGGACCTGCAGGCCGACATTAATTTCCAGTTCTTTGTCCAGACGAGCTTTTAAATGCCGGGTGGTTAAATAATCTCCATCCTGACCGGCAAAAGGAGAATCATTGACCATAAAATACATTGACATGGTCGGTTCTTCGATTTCTATCATGGGCAGAGGTTTACAGTTTCCGGTCTCACCGATGGTTTCCCCAATGGAAATGTCTTCTAGCCCCGCTACAGCAGCTATATCACCACTTGCTGCTCTGTCCACCGGTACCTGTTTTAATCCCTGGTATACAAATAATTTTGAGATTTCCCCCTGAATTACACTGCTGTTTCTTTTGGTTACCTCCACCTGCTGTCTGTTTTTTATCTGGCCCTGATAGATCCTGCCAATACCTATCCGCCCCAGATAATCATCATAGGCCAGATCAAAGATCTGCAGCTGCAGGGGCCGGCTGCTGTAATCGGGGTAAGGTTCTACATTATCCAGAATTGTATTAAATAATGGTGTCAAATCCTCACTTTCACCCTGCAGTTCATGACGGGCAACCCCTTCGGTCGCTATCCCGTATAGTACGGGAAATTCAAGCTGGTCATCATCTGCTTTCAGGTCAATAAAAAGATCCAGCACCATATCCACAACTTCCACAGCCCGCTGATTTTTTTTATCAATTTTATTGATGAAGACAATTGGTTTAATTCCTTTGGCCAGTGCTTTTTTCAGGACAAAACGGGTCTGAGGCATGGGGCCATCTGTGGCATCAACCAGCAGGATAACTGAATCTACAGCTTTAATCACCCGTTCTACTTCAGATGAAAAGTCAGAATGTCCGGGGGTATCGAGAATATTTATCTTGATTCCATTGTATTCAATAGAACAATTTTTGGAATAAATAGTGATCCCCCGCTCTCTTTCCAGGTCATCACTATCCATGATACAGTCTTTGACTTCTTCGTTTTTTCTAAAGACTCCACTTTGTTTAAGGAGGGCATCAACCAGAGTTGATTTCCCGGCATCGACGTGAGCAATTACTCCTAAATTGATTATCGGTTTGTGGTCCATTTTTATATTACATTCCTTTCTGAAAATATCTAATTAACAGGTTAATGAAAGTTAGATAATCATGAATTATTTTTGAAGGCTTAAAATGCTTTTTAGATGCTTTAAATGCTTAAAGATGAAAAATAAAGTTTTCCACCTTAAAAAGCTTAACATAAGGGCCTTATTGTGTCAAATACATCTAATCCTGCAGAGCAGAAATACAGATATTTGGTATTTAATTTATACAATACCCGGCATATTAACAGGAATAAATCACATAAAAAATAAATATAATGAATTTTATGAAATAACCGGTCATTTTACCGGGCAGAGAACAATATAAAAAAATTACAAAAAAATTTAAAAAAATACTTGCATAAAAATATTTTACCAGTTATAATATTAATCGATGAACAGTTATATTTTTACATGTAATTAAAACTACAAAAATCAGGAGAGGAGGTCGTGCCCGGTGATTAGATATTTGGCGGAAGTTAGAAAACGACATTATCAAAAAGCAGTCCGGATATTGAAAAATAATCCTGACTTTATATATCCTTCAGTTAATAATACTGAAATAAACAGAACACGACCTGTGTCTGCTGGTTAATTTTATATAAAAGGCAGCCTTATGCAGCCTTTTATATAAAACAGCTAACAGGACCACAGGTGGTGTTTTCAAAACCTGTGGATTTATTATGCCTGCTGGACCGGTGTGTTTGCTTGCCTGAACCCTGATGGTGCTGATTACTAAAGCCTAAGGGTAAAACACAGTTAACTGCTTAATCCAGTTAATTATGTGAGCTTTGATCACAAAAGAGCCTGTACCGGAAAACAGGATAATAAAAAAAGAGATAGGATTTAGTACTTATCTTTTTGTGTTTAAAAATATGCTCAATCAACCACGGGTGAGAACTTTTGTCCCGTGGTTTTTTTGATGTCTATTTGTTTATATAAAGTCAACCAATTTTTGAGTATTGGTCGATATTTGAGACCGGAACTCTGAAGGGGGACTGGAAAATCATTTTATTCTGGGGGAGATAAAAACTGATTTACATCATAATAAAGGTATTTAAGACAGGGGGGAGAAATATTGAAGCAGATAACAAAACAATTAAACAGAGAGGTGCTCACTATTTTTAATATAATATAAAAAAATCTTTAAGATAATATACAAAAAATAAACAAATTTATTATATTTGAAAAGAGAAGAAGGGGCTGGAACAGTATATAGTATATGGAAATTAAAAAAACAGGTAATAAAGAAGAGATAATAAAAAACAGGTAAAAAAGAACGGGTAATAAAGAAGGAGCCGGTATAAAGAGAATAGCTGGTAAGCAGAAAATAGGCAGCAGGTAAAAAAAGCAGGATGTGTAAAGTGGGTATAACGTAAAAAAGACAGTATGTGGGAAAACAGGCAGTATAAAAAGAAATAGGCAGTATGTCTATGGCGAGAAATAGATAAGGTTAAGATAAAATTAATCAGGTTCTATAATCAGGCACTATATAGATAAACAGGAGCAGGAAAGGGAGATCTTTTATGTCACAGCTAACATATATATGGAAGTTAATGAAAGGCAATAGAATGCTTTATCTGACAGCGGTAATTAGTCTTTTTCTGGCTACGATTTTTGCCACCATTAGTCCCATGGTTCTGAGGATAACAATTGATTCTGTCATTGGTGAGGAACCACTGGAACTGCCCTCCTGGATTATGTCTTTTTATCATAATCTGGGCGGCAGGGAAGGGCTTCTGGGCCGGCTGTGGATTATGGGACTGCTGATTGTTGGTTTAAACATTTTACGGGGGATTTTTCTTTTTGTGCGGGGGAAACTGGCTGCTCAGGCGGCAGAATCAATGTCCAAACAGCTGAGGGATAACCTTTTTGGCCATATTCAGCATCTGCCCTATACCTACCATGTCAGAGTCAAGACCGGTGATTTAATTCAGCGCTGTACTTCTGATGTGGAGACAGTAAGGGATTTTCTGGCAGTCCAGGTGGTGGAGATCGGGAATGCCGCTTTCATGCTGGCCATGTTTGTTACCATCATGTATAATCTGCATCCCCAGATGACTCTGGTTGCGGTAGCGGTGATTCCCATAATAATTGGCTTTTCATTTTTCTTTTTCCGCCAGGTGAGAATCAGGTTCAAAAAAGCAGACGAATCTGAGGGCAGAATGCAGACAGTCCTGCAGGAGAATCTGACCGGAGTCCGGGTTGTAAGGGCTTTTGCCCGCCAGAATTATGAGGTGGAAAAATTTGATGAAAAAAATGATGAATACAGAAATCTGCTTTATCAGGTGATAAGAAGTATGGCCCATTTCTGGTCTGTTTCCGATTTTCTGTGTATGATGCAGACCGGGGCGGTTCTGGTGGTGGGTGCCTACTGGGCGGCCCAGGGCAGATTGACCCTGGGGACCCTTGTTTTGTTTACCACCTATGTAGGTATGCTGCTGTGGCCGATAAGGCAGCTGGGGCGTATTCTAACCCAGGCCGGAAAAATGTTTGTGGCCATTGATAGAATCAGAGAAGTCCTGAATGAAAAAGAAGAAGAGGATTCCCCTGAGGCCCTTAAGCCTGAAATTGCTGGAAATATAAGTTTCAAGAATGTTTCCTTTGGGTATGAAGGTGAGGAACGGCTGCTGGATAATATCTCCTTTGAACTAAAAGAGGGGGAGACCCTGGGAATTCTGGGTTCCACGGGATCCGGGAAAAGCACTTTGGTATCCCTTCTGGCCCGGCTTTATGATTACCAGCAGGGTTCAATTAAAATAGATGGAGTAGAACTGAGCAGGATTAACAAAAAATGGCTGCGGAAGAACATTGGTTTTGTTCATCAGGAACCCTTCCTCTTTGCCCGGTCAATTAAAGAAAATATCACCCTGGCCAATGATGATGTTTCTGAAGATGAAATTTATGATGTAGCCCGTACAGCAGCTATTCACGATGTAGTTATGGAGTTTGAAGAGGGTTATGATTCCCTGGTCGGTGAAAGGGGAGTCTCCCTATCGGGAGGGCAAAAACAGCGTCTGGCTATTGCTCAGACCCTGATCAGAGACTGCCCCATTTTAATTTTTGATGATTCTCTGAGTGCGGTTGATACCGAAACTGATGCTCGAATCAGGCAGGCTCTCCGGAACAATAAAAAAGAGGAAACCACTATTATTATTTCACACAGAATAAATACTCTGGCTGAAGCCGATAAAATCATTGTTCTGGACCAGGGACACATCATTCAGGCCGGAACCCATAAAGAGTTAATTTCTGAGGAGGGGACCTACCGTAAAGTCTGGAATATCCAGCATCCTCCCGAAAAGAGAAAACTGTTATCCAAAAAAGGAAGTGTTGATTATGCAGCAAATTAAAGAAGATGAATTTAGCAAACAGTTTGATTTTGAATTGTGGAAAAAAATGGGGAAATTTTTAATCCCATTTAAAAAACTGGCCCTTATGCTGGCCTTTATTATGGCCCTGGTGGGGATTCTGGATGCGGTTTTTCCCTATCTTACCAAATATGTAATTGACAATTTTATTACAGCCAACCAGGTGTCAGGGCTGGGCTGGTTTGCCGCCATATATGCCGGTCTGGTTACCTGGCAGGCACTAAACATTCTGCTGATGATTATTATAGCCGGTAAACTGGAGACCGGACTAAGTTATGATCTCCGGAGGATCGGCTTTAATCATCTGCAGGAACTTTCATTATCCTATTATGACAAAAAGGCTGTGGGCTGGCTGATGGCGCGAATGACTTCCGATATCCGGAGGCTGGGGGATATTATCTCCTGGGGTATTGTGGATATTGTCTGGGGCTTTACCATGATGGCGGCCAGTATTGTGTTTATGCTGGCCATAAACTGGAAGCTGGCCCTGGTGACCATGGCCGTACTGCCACCTCTGATTGCTGTCAGTTTCTATTTCCAGAAAATAATGCTCAAGCTACAGCGGCTGGTCAGAAAAATAAATTCCAGGATTACGGGTTCTTTTAATGAGGGTATCATGGGGGCCCGGGCCACCAAAACTCTGGTCCGTGAGGAAAAAAACTTACAGGAGTTCCAGAAGTTGACTGCAGAGATGGAGTCTTCCTCCGTGAAATCGGCTATTTACTCCGCCCTTTATCATCCCCTGGCCATTACCCTGGGCAGCCTGGGGCTGGGCCTGGTGCTCTGGTATGGGGGAGCGGGAGTGGTGGAAAACACTTTTCAGTACGGGACCCTGGTGGCCTTTTTCTCCTATGCGGTCATGTTTTTTGGACCGGTCAACAATCTGGCCTATATTTTTACCAGAATGCAGGCCGCCCAGGCTTCAGCGGAAAGGGTTATTTCCATGATCAATACGGAGCCGGAGATAAAAGATGCTCCGGAAGTAAAAGCTAAATATGGTGATTTCTTTACCACTGAAAACCCGCGGGGGCCGGAACTGCACGGTGCTGTGGACTTTAAAAATGTTTCCTTTTCCTATCTAAAAGGGGAACCGGTTCTCAAAAATTTTTCTCTGGAGGTCAAAAAGGGTGAGAAAATTGCTCTGGTCGGGGAAACCGGATCCGGGAAAAGCACGGTGGTTAAACTGGCCAGCCGTTTTTATGAACCCACCTCCGGAAAAATCCTGATTGATGGAACAGATTACCGGGAACGTTCTTTATTCTGGCTGCACAGCAACCTGGGTTATGTACTGCAGGATCCCCACCTGTTTAGCGGCACTATTCGGGATAATATAAAGTACGGTAATCTGGAGGCCGGAGATGAGGAAATTCAGAAAGCGGCCCAAACGGTTAATGCCCATCATTTTATATCCCGGCTGGAAAAGGGATATGATACAGAAGTGGGAGAAAAAGGAGACCTGCTGTCCACCGGTGAAAAACAGCTGGTATCCTTTGCCCGGGCCATAATTGCCGACCCCCAGATTTTTATTCTCGATGAGGCTACTTCTTCTATTGACACCGAAATGGAAAAACTGATTCAGTCAGCTATAGATAAAATGATGGAGGGTCGGACCAGCTTTATTATTGCCCACCGGCTGTCCACAATTCGCTCTGCGGACCGCATTATTGTGCTTAAAGATGGTGAAATTGTGGAACAGGGTACCCATCAGGAGCTTCTAAATCACAAAGGTTATTATTATAATCTCTATCTGGGAGATGCTGAAGAAGGGATTGTTTAACAGCCGGGCAAGCTCCGGAATAATTTTTTTAGTTTTTTTGGAGTTTGGGGTATGTAGTGTATACTGGTCTAAAAAGCAGATTAATTATATTAGATAAAGGAAGTATAATGAATTATATGAGGTATCTGAAGCAGCTAAAGTATAATAATTATTATGGAGAAATATGTTCAAAACTTAGAGGGGATGTATGTTTTAACTCATATCAGGGAGGGATCTAGATGAGAAAAGAGATTACCTGGAGGCGGATTTTTTTGGGGGCGGTGCTCTGTTTTTTACTGCCGGGGACTTTCTTTTTTCTGCTCCCGGCAGGGGCCACAGCCCAAAGCGGAGAGCCAGAAGTGACCGGAGATTCCGGTGATCATAGAGAGGAAAGAGAGGAAATACCGGAAGACCCTGATTTGGTTATTGAGGAGATAACCGAAACAATAAGCAGCGGGGTTTTGGGTTTTAGAATCAATTATGGCCCCCGGCTGGGAGTCCTCAAATTGAATATGCAGAGTATTAATCAATTTCTAGGTGAAAATGATTTTCCGCAATTGAGTTCAGAACTGCCGATAAGAGCCCGGGGTGGTAGAGCCGGTTTTCACTTCGGAACCCGGCTGGGCTGGATGAGATATGAGGGCTCAAAGGAAGCAATATATCAGGACAGGGCAGAAGGAATATTCCGGAAGTCAAAAATTGACATCTTCTGGCGGGGTTTGTTTTATGAAAAAAATGTATATAACGAACAAAATAAGGATCTCATTCTGGGTGGACTGCTGGGCCGGGGAGCGGCCAGCCTGAACTTTGTCTTCAGCAGTCCGCCCGAGCTAAGGCTGGATTCAGGTCACCAGATTCTGCTGGAATATAAATTCTGGGCTCTGCAGCCCTTTATTTCCTTCCAGCAGAGGCTGTCCCGCCTGGTGGATGTTGAATTAACGGCCGGCTATTTTTTGACCACCAGCAGTCCGGGCTGGCAGTTTGCCGGTCAAGAAATCAAGACCCCCTTTGCCGACCTCAGGGGCCCGATTCTTGCGGTCGGTATAAATTTTGGGTTTTAAAATAAAGGCTGGTGTTCCTAAGAGAAGATGGGAATTAGTCTTTTTCGTGAATGAAGCAATAGCAGCATATATCAATATTTTTTACAAATGGAAGTGGAGGCTCACTCCAGAGTGGTTCACACTCTCAATCAGCAAACAGAGAGGTGCTCAAATAACGCTCACCACTGTCCGGGGCCACGGTTACTATGACTGAACCGGGTTCACTGTCCCGGGCCACTTTGATGCTGGCGGCTACTGCGGCTCCTGAGGAGATACCCACCAAAAGACCTTCCCGGGCTGCCATCTGCCGGGCAGTTTGGTGGGCTTCTTCATCGGTAACGGTAACCACCCGGTCCAGGATATCTACATTTAGCACCTCGGGAATAAAACCGGCTCCAATACCCTGAATACTGTGTCCCCCGGCTTCTTTACCGGACAGCACGGCTGAACTTTCCGGTTCCACAGCGGTGATCTGGATATTTTCATTATTGCCCTTGAGGACTTCACCGACCCCGGTGATGGTGCCCCCGGTACCCACTCCGGCCACAAAAAAGTCAATCTCCCGGTTCATATCATCAAGAATCTCCCGGGCTGTGGTTCGGCGGTGTATCTCCGGATTGGCCGGATTCTTAAACTGCTGGGGCATAAAATAGTCATCATTCTGGGCCACCAGTTCTTCGGCTTTGCTTATGGCCCCCTTCATTCCTTCTTCAGAAGAGGTTAATATAAGTTCGGCTCCATAACCCTTCAGCAGCATCCTCCGTTCTCTGCTCATTGACTCGGGCATGGTGAGAATCACATTATAATTTTTGGCGGCTCCAATAAGGGCCAGACCAATTCCCGTATTACCACTGGTCGGTTCTACGATAGTGCCCCGGGGTTTAAGCTCTCCGGATTCTTCGGCACTGTTGATCATACTGTAGGCAATCCGGTCTTTAACACTGCTGCCGGGATTAAACATTTCCAGTTTTACAAAAAGATTAGCCCCTTCAGGAACAATATTGTTCAGTTTAACCAGGGGTGTTTTGCCAATTAATTGGGCGGCATTATCATAAAGACTCATATTTTAACCTCCTGTGGTTTTTTTCAGCTTTGTTTTTGTATTTTTAGTTTTTGTATTTTTAAAATAGCAAAAAAATATTTCTGGCTGTTTTTTCTCTTTTATTCACTTATGTATTAATATATATTCCATAAGAAAACAAAAAACCCTGCTTAAGTTGATAGTTTTTATAGAAATTAAGCCCAAAAAGCTATTCCATAAATGAGCACCTTCCAGAAGGACAGTCGTTTTCATAAGCTCTTCCCCAAAAAAGAACTTCCTCCCCAGAGCCCTCACCGGAGGACAGGCCTCCCCCAGAGCCCATCCGGAAGAGAAAACTAAAGGAAAAAGAAAAAACCCGGGCTTAGACCCGGGCTTTTGTGAGTTTAATTTTTCGGTCTGTTTAACCACTTTTTAACCACTTGTTAACCACTTTTTTGGGGGGCACTCTGCGGCAGGGTCAGCAGGTCATATTCCAGCACCGTATTCAAAATATAGGCATAGAGAATAATCGAGACCGGTTCACCCAGGACCCGGGGGATTAATATCGGGGTCAGGGGCGCGCCAAAGAGTGTGTGAATAAAATAGGGGACCAGAATTACGGAAGTGATTATCTGTCCGGCGGCCACAGCGGTTAACAGCCGGGGGTATGTCTTTTGTTTTCGGAAAACAAACCAGTAAAGAAACCCCGGGATAAAGCCGGTCAAAAAGGCGGTTATCGTAAAGTGGGGCATATAGGCTCCCATGGGGTTAATCCAGAAACCCAGCAGATCGGCCAGGGCTCCGACGACCCCACCGGCCATCGGCCCCATGGTCAGCCCGGCAAAAATGATGGGCAGACCACCAAAACCAATCCTGATACCTTCCACTCCATAGAAGGGGATTCTTATACTGAGGATTCTGGTTAAGATAATGCTCAGTGAGATCAGAAAAGCCATATAGACAATTTTATGGGTTGAAAATTTTTGCATTGTTCCTCCCTCCTCTCTTTGGTCATGGGCAGCAGCCTGTACCAAAGAGAAAAGAGTGTTCTCTTTGGTGACAGCGGACGCGATTTCATATCACCGATTAAAAAACAATCATTCGTCCCGGAGCGACGTCCCATCTCCGGACACTTAAGCGCATGAAATCTACTCTGCCACTAATTTTCAATAAATTATAACACAGCCAGTGATTTTTGTAAAGTAATTATTTTAACCCTGCTGTTCCTTAAGGATTGACTGCAGATTGCTCTCCCCTGAGGTATCAACCAGCCGGCCCAGTATTTTCAGGTTATTGATTATTAACCGAAAGCGGCAGCCGAGATGGGTGGAGGCCGCCTTACACATCTCCATCCGGTGCAGGTATATTTCAAAATAGTCCATGACCTGACAGATGGAAGTGTCAAAATCAATATACAGGCTGATGTTCATGTTTTCGGGATCCACCTCGACCCTGGAATCCTTGATGGCAAAATTAACCCGATCGTGGATGGCATCGGCATTCTCCTTGTTGGCCCGGGTGCGGTGGGCATCACTTTTGTCGGCCAGAATCAGGGCTGCGGTAATGGGGCTGACCGGCTGACCGATTTCTTCTTCATGATTGGCAATAGCAGTTGTGATCTGGCAGATATCCTCCAGGGGGACCTCCCTTCTGCGCAGCTCATTGTAGACAATATTGGCCCCGGAGATTCCGTGGTGTTTGCGGTTGAACATGTTGCCGACATCATGCAGATAGGCGGCAATGGAGCCCAGCTCTACCTGGTGTTCACTGTAATTGAGCTGTTTTAAAATATAGGCCGTCAGGTCGGCCACATAATTTACATGGCGGAACCCGTGTTCAGTATAGCCTCGTTCTGAGAGATAGTCCTGGGCTTTTTCAATCATCAATTTAAAATCAGGGCTGTTTTTAACATCCTCCAGGGTGATCACGGTTATCAACTCCTTTACTGCTGTGATTTTGTCTTTACGCCCGGGCGGCAATTTTTATGAATTTCACTGCTATTTTAAAAAAACTTTCAAAAACAAATCTAAAATTCAGATTCGGTGCAGCGGGAATGACAGGAATTAATGTTAAACCTTTAATAAACTAGATCAATAGAATAAATAAAAGTATAAATATGAATGGCATGTAGATTAGAATACACAAAAATAAACAAGAAAAGAATAAACAAATATATATAAGAAAAAGATGAACAAAGAAAAAACAGGGCTCAATAAGAGTAAATAAAGAAATAGTTTGTAGAAATAGTTTGAAAAATATTATACCATAAATCAGGGCCGCTTACCAGCTTTTCGGCCTTGAGGTCTGGTGGATCAGGGTTCCGGGCGGTACTTTTGGTTACCCTTTTTATTCCGGGAGTGGGCTCTAAAGTCAGTTTGAGGGCGGCTGATTTGCGCTGGCCTGTATTTTAAATTATAATTAATTAAAGGTTTAGAGCCTTTTTTAGTGAGGCAGTGACCTGTCATTATGTAATTGGGTAAAAAAGAAAGATGAGGTCCGGGGCCCAATAAGGTCCGGGGCTTTAAATAAGTATTATACTTTAATTTTTTAGAAGCCAGCCATATCAAGCTGCAGGAAGAATTCAGCTGCTGAATGAGGGTTACAAAAATTTTAAAAAAGAAGAGGGGATTTTTATGAGAAGTGATAATGCTAAACAGGGGCTCAACCGGGCTCCCCACCGTTCACTGCTGCGGGCCACCGGTCACACCGACCGGGAGATTGATCAGCCCTGGGTGGGAGTGGTTAATTCCTTTAATGAGGTGATACCGGGCCACCGCCACCTCAACCAGATTGCCGCAGCGGTCAAAGAAGGTATTATTGCCGAAGGGGGGACTCCCTTTGAGTTTCCCACAATTGGGGTCTGTGACGGAATTGCCATGAACCACGAAGGAATGCGTTATTCTCTGCCCAGCCGGGAGCTGATTGCCGACTCCATTGAGATCATGACCCGGGGCCACCAGTTTGATGCCCTGGTGATGATTCCCAACTGTGATAAGATTGTGCCCGGGATGCTGATTGCCGCGGCCCGGATTGATATCCCCACAGTGGTGGTCAGTGGAGGGGCCATGCTGGCCGGACACTTTCAGGGTGAAAGGGTGGATTTGAAGTCAGTATTTGAAGGTGTGGGTGCGGCCAAAGTTAATCAGATGAGTGAAGAAGAGCTAAAAGAGCTGGAAAGAAGTGCCTGTCCCACCTGTGGCAGCTGTGCCGGGATGTTTACGGCCAATACCATGAACTGTATTACAGAGGCTTTGGGTCTGGGGCTGCCGGGCAATGGAACCATTCCGGCGGTCATGGGAGAACGGATTGCCCTGGCCCGTAAGGCCGGATACCAGGTCATGGAGATGCTGGAAAAAAACATAACACCTTCGGAGATCATTACTCCCGAAAGTATCCGCAATGCTGTTGCTGTGGATATGGCCCTGGGGGGTTCCACCAATACCGTGCTCCATATACCGGCGGTGGCCCATGCGGCTGATATTCACATGAATCTGGCCGTATTTGATGAGATCGGCCGGAAAGTGCCCCATCTGTGCAGCATGAGTCCTTCTGGTGAATATTTTATTGAGGACCTCTATCGGGCCGGGGGCATTCAGGCCGTAATGAAGGTCCTGGCCGGTGATGAGATCCTGGAGCTGGATCAGCCGACCGTTAGTGGCCGAACTGTGGGTGAAAACATTGATCAGGCCCGGGTTCAGGATAGTGATGTGATCCGGCCTCTGGATAATCCCTATCATGAACAGGGTGGTCTGGCCATTTTAGAGGGGAATATTGCCCCTGATGGTTCGGTGGTCAAACAGTCGGCCGTGGATGAACAGATGCTGCAGCACACGGGGCCGGCCCGGGTTTACAATTCCGAGGAAGAGGCCAATGAGGCCATTATGAATGGTGAAATAAATAAAGGAGATGTGGTGGTTATTCTCTATGAAGGTCCCCGGGGGGGACCGGGTATGAGGGAGATGCTCAGCCCCACTTCCGCTCTGGCCGGCATGAACCTGGAAAAAGATGTGGCCCTGTTGACCGATGGGCGTTTTTCCGGAGCCTCCCGGGGTGCTTCGATAGGTCATATTTCCCCGGAAGCGGCCACCGGAGGTCCGATAGCGGCCGTTCAGGAAGGGGATATCATTGAGATTGATATCCCTGCCAGGAAGCTGGAAGTTCAGCTTACAGAGACTGAAATCGCAGAGCGTCTTGAGGACTGGGAACCGGTAGAGCCCCCGGTAACAGAAGGTTACCTGGCCCGCTACCGGGAATTTGTGGATACCGCGGATACGGGAGCGGTGTTCAAAAAATAGCCTCCGGGCTCCCCGGATCCTTTATTTGTGTTTACCGGTTAAAAATAAATCACTATTATCTATTATCAGTAAAAATCGGGGCTGCCGGTGAATCAGCGCCCAAAAGGTTCAATCTTGTTTTTGTTTTCCTGCTCCTGATTGAGCATTTTCAGCCGGTAGCCCTTCATGATATCGGACCTGGTCATGATACCTTTTAGTTCTCCTGTTTGATCAACTACCATCAGGCGGCCGATATCGGCCCGGGACAGGGTTTTAAAGGCTGCAAACAGGTCATCTTCGGGCTGGACAGTGATAATGTCGGTGGTCATGATGTTTTTGATCCTCTTCTGGGAGTGCTCCTCCCGGGGCACCGATTTAACATCCTCCATGGTCACACAGCCGGTCAGCTCACCCTGATCATTGACCACCGGATAGCCGGAATGCCTTTCCTCCATCATTTTGTCTATCAGGTATTTAATGGTTAAGTTTTCATTGATCGTGGAAACATTTTCGGTCATCAGGTCTTTAACCCTGAAGTCCGAGAGGGTGTCTTTGACCAGTTTAGTCTGGTATTCCTGGGAGGCCCCGATGTAGATAAAAAAGGCGATCAGAATCCAGATCAGATTCCCCATCAGCAGGCCCAGCAGACCGAACAGCAGAGCGAAGAATTTTCCGACCGAAGTTGCTATTTTGGTGGCCTTAAGATAGGATGTTTTGCGGGCAATAAGTGAGCGCAGGATACGCCCTCCATCGGAGGGAAAGGCGGGCAGCAGATTAAAAAAGGCCAGAAAGATGTTCATAAAACCCAGATAATAGATTACTATCTGCAGATCGTTGTTGAACAGACCCCTGAAATTCCAGAGGACCAGAAATAAAAAGGCCCCAAAAACCAGGCTGAAAAGGGGACCGGCAAAGGCCATCCAGGCTTCATCTTCCGGTTCCCGGGCATCGTCTTCCATCTGGGCCACCCCCCCGAGCAGCATCAGGGTGATGTCTCTGATCTCGATACCCTTGCTTCTGGCCACCAGGGAGTGGGATAGCTCGTGAAAAACCACACTGATGAACAGCAGAACAGCCAGAATAAAGCCCAATACATAGGGGTTTATGGATAAACCTCCGGCGGGCAGGTTCGCCATATCGGCAATAGCTTCAATGTTATTCCCTATGGCCACCGCCATAAAGGGCAGAATCAGCAGAAAGCTGATATGCAGTCTGATGGGTATTCCGTATACTTTCATGATGGTTAATGAATTTTTAAACATTTTATCTCACCTCTCAGATTTAAGTTCTGTTTTGTTGTTAGGGGTGTGTTAAAATAAAAGGATCATCTCCACTTCCGTTGGTGAAAAATATTGATATATGTTGCTATTGCTTCATT
>PWDW01000012.1 GCA_003553225.1 Halanaerobiaceae bacterium | reverse complement strand
CGTTCAATTTTAACATTGGCAACCTAAACTTTTAAATAAAAGCTGCAGGCTGGAGGGTAAGCATTTGTTTTTGTACACACTGGGCAATTTAATTAAAAATACTTTTATAAATTTTTATGAGGATTCTTTTCGCCTGGTAATGGCCAATCTGGTCTGGTCCTTTTTGATAGGATTAATCGCTGTTTTTAGTTACAGTGTTTTTCAGGTGGGTATGTGGGGTTTGCTGATTTTTCCTTTTTTTCTGTCCGGGCCGCTATTTGTTTCGGGCATGTATATTGCCCTTGATTCTCATCTGGAGAGACAGCTTAGGGTACTTGACTTATTCCGGGGTTATAAAAAATATTTTTGGAGGGGAGTCAAATCCTTCTGTTTTTCCGGTCTGATTTATTTAATTCTGATCCTGGATGTTTATTTTTTTCTGCAGATCGAAATGGATTCAGCTGTTTTATATTTTTTGTTTATAATCATTTTATTTATATTTGTTGTTTTTAGTATGATGCAGCTTTATTTCTGGTCTCTGCTGGTAATGTATCCCGAAGAAGGTATATTTACTCTGATCAGGAGGTCCTTTGTGTTAACTTTTGATAATTTAATTTTTTCTCTGTTCTGGTTTTTGTTTTTTGGACTATTTTTTGGTCTGCTGGTATATTTACGTCTGGCATTTTTCCCGTTTTTTATTACTTTACCCGGTCTTTATGTTATTAAAGGTACCACAGTTATGCTGCAGAAATATTAACAAATACTGCACCAAATAAACAACTTAGCACGTTTATCATTTTAAAATACATAATTTATAAACAGAGAAAAAACAATAGGGGGTTTTATGAAAATGTATTATCTGGGTGTTGATCTGGGAGGTACCAAGATCCTGACCGCATTGGCTGATGAAGAAGGAAATTTGCTGGAAAGATCAAATGTTGAAACTGAAGCGGCAAAAGGTCGTGAGGTAATTATCAAAAATATTTTGCACAGTATTGATAATGTACTGGATAACTCAGGTGTCAACAGGAGTGAAATTGCCAAAATTGGAATAGGCAGTCCCGGTCCTTTAAACAGTAAAACCGGGGTTATATATGAGACCGCAAATTTACCCTGGAAAAATGTTCCTTTAACCGATATTATTCAGGAAAAAACCGGATTACCGGCCAATCTTGAGAATGATGCCAATGCCGCGGCAAGAGGAGAAAAGTGGTTTGGAGCAGGTAGAGATGTGGACCATATGATTTATGTTACCGTGAGCACCGGTATTGGAGGAGGAATTATCATTGACCGCAGCATACTTCAGGGAAAAGAAGGGGCAGGTGGGGAGATAGGCCATATGATTATCAATCCCGGTGGTCCCACCTGTGGGTGTGGTAATTCGGGCTGTATGGAAGCTATGGCTTCGGGTACAGCAATTGCCCGTATGGGCCGGGAGGCTCTTGCCGAAGATAAAAATGGTATTATTGCCGAAATGTCAGGGTCAGATCCTGAAAAAATTGATGCTATTTTAATTGCCAATGCTGCCAAAAAAGGTGATCAAAAAGCTCAGGAAATTTATAATACAGCAGGCTACTATCTGGGTATTGGGATGGCAAATCTAATAAATATATTTAATACCGAAAAGATAGTTTTTGGTGGAGGGGTAATGAAAGATCATGATCTGCTCAATGATTCATTTATGGAAAGTTTACAGGAAAATGCTCTGCAAACCTCTTTAAAACAGGTAGAAATTTGTAATGCTGAACTAAAAGGTGATGTGGGAGTTCAGGGGGCAGTTGCAGTTGCTATGGAGGATATATTGGGAAAATGAAAGAAAAATGTGTAAGTGTAAATAAAATAATAGAAAGATTTTCTCTGGAAATCATTACCGGACAAAAGGGAGTGGACTCCTGTATATCTGTAAGTGAAATCAAGAGGCCGGGTATTGAACTGACAGGTTTCTGGGAACATTTTACTCCAGAAAGAGTTCAGCTTCTGGGTATGACGGAGATATCTTTTCTTCGAGGTCTTGAAAAAGATCTGCTTCATAAAAGAATCAAAAAATTTATGAGTTATGATCTGCACTGTGTTATTATCACCAGGGATCTGGAAATACCCGATATCATTATCAAAGAGGCTGAAAAGAACGATATACCTTTACTGAGAACTTCGACAATTACCACCCGCTTCCTTAGTAAATTAACCACCTATCTGGAGAAGGTGCTGGCTCCGGAAAAAACGGTACATGGTGTTCTGGTAGAAATATATGGTATTGGGGTTCTTATCCAGGGGGAGAGCGGGATTGGCAAGAGTGAAACTGCTCTGGAACTGGTTAAAAGAGGCCACAGACTGGTTGCCGATGATATTATAAATATTAAAAAAATCGGAGAGAATGAGCTGATAGGTCAGGCCCCGGAAAAATCACGTTATTTTTTAGAACTGCGGGGTATAGGTATTATTAATGTGCGCACACTTTTTGGTGCTGGAGCGGTGAACAATAATTCACCTGTGGATTTACTGATTACCATGGAACCCTGGCAGAAAGGTAAATCATATGACAGGCTGGGATTGGATAATAATCAGGTGGAATTTTTAGAAGTGAGGATTCCTGAAATTATAATACCCGTTAAACCGGGGAGAAATCTGGCTATGGTCCTTGAAGTGGCTGCCATGAATTCCCGGATGAAAAACATGGGTTATAATGCTGCCCGGGAGTTTGTATCCCGGACAGCACCAGAAAACTAATTTATTATGTTTTATATAAAAATAATTTTTTAATAATATTTGTTTATCGGGGAGGGTGGCACTCAGTGAAATTTATATTGATACTGGGGTTGATTTTTATTTTAGCCAATCATCCGGTCCTTACAGGACCTGAAGCTGAACAGGAGATATATGTATTTAATGATGAAAGTAATGATGATTATGGCCCCGGTTCTTACAGCTACCCGCTTCATGATGATTTTGCACCCCGGGAAGGGCTTTTTGACATAAGAAAAATGAAAATAGTTGAAGCTGAACAGGATTATATTTTCACTTTTTCTTTTGGCAGGATAAATAATCCCTGGAATAAAAGTGGTGGGTTTAGTCATCCCTTAATTGAAGTATATATTGATAATCAGGAAGGTGGAATCTCCGGCTCATTTCAGGATTCAGCCCGGGTTGATTTTAAAAAAAGTCATCCCTGGAATCATCTTCTGAAAATTAGCGGCGAATTTATCAGAGTATTTCAGCCGGAAGATGAAAAAAAAGTAGAGAAAATAGAAATCCTGGAAGATGATGTTCTAGATTCTCCCTGGGATGTAAATGAATATGAGTTAAAAGTTGAAGATAATGAGATAGTGCTTCGGCTGGGCAAAGATTTACTGGGCCCTATTGCCGGATCCTATATGTATATATTAGTAGGTAGTTTTGATCCTCTGGGACCGGGATATTACAGGGAGGTTACCAATAACCGGTCTCATTGGTATATATATGATACTGAACTGGAAGAAAAATTGATTGAACAGGCACCAAGAGTTATGGATATTATTTTACCTGAAAATAAAGACCAAAAAGAGGTGCTTTCCAATTTTAATAGTGAACAATATGCTGTTGCTGCGCCCATTCAGGTATTGTCCTATTCTGAAAAGATGCGCCAGAAAACACCTGAAAGAGAAGAAATAATCAGACTGCTGGTACTGCCCCTGGTTATTATATTTATTTTAATTACAGGGTATACTTTCCGGAGCGACTTTGGCCGCTAAGCAGCCTCTGTGAGTATTAGATCTGTGCAAAAACCCAAAACCAGCTCAATATTGTTTTTTAATAAGAAAATAAGTATTGGACGGCTATTTGTTTTCTTATTTTCGGTCAAAAACTCGTTACTTTTTTAAGTCTGGTTTTAAAATATTATGGTGGCAGGTATTTTATATAGTTTCACATCTTCTGGGAACCGAATTAACCGAAAGCTGGCTTGACAATTTAAATTAATAATAATATAATATAGGACTAACTACTTATATAATCCTTTAAGCCTGTAAAGAGCAAAAATGAATGGTTTAATGTATGGTTTTATGTTAAGGATTTATGTTATATGTAGTTACATATTTTTTATTTACTGAGGGGTGTAAATTCTATATTTTTAAGGAGGTGAAACCTGGTTAAATTGATTAATAATAACCAGGGATAAATTGGAAAGAAAGATTTATTTAAATGGAGAACTGGTTCCCGAAGCAGAAGCACAGGTTTCAGTATTTGACCACGGTTATCTTTATGGTGATGGAATTTTCGAAGGTATAAGAGCCTATAATGGCCGTGT
>PWDW01000133.1 GCA_003553225.1 Halanaerobiaceae bacterium | reverse complement strand
TTCTTTGTTTTCTTTGGAAGTTTCTTCTAAATTATTCCCATCATATTTTTCCTTTTTTTCAGGTATTACACAGCTGATGCCAAGATCAAGATCAGTACCAATTAATTTTAATCCAGTATCTTTGTCAGCACTGATATATATTCCTGATAATACGGGGAGTGTGGTTTTAGTGGAGACTGCTCTCTGAACTTTATTAATACCTTCATGCAAAATTTTCTGCTGAGCTGTAAATTTCATATTGTGTTCCTCCTTATGTTATATTGAACATTTTTTATTCACAAAAAAAGAGAACAGATTAAAAACAAAAATATAAATATATATTTAATAAAAACCAGTAATATAAGTAATAAGGAGTGTTAATTTGTTATTAAGTGTAACAGAGCTTAATACTGCGGGATGGTCTTTGTATATATCCTGTAGATAATAGCAGTAATAAGTTTACACATTTAAACAGGGTAAAAAGTTATTAAATAAATTAACATTTTTACCACAGATTATTAAGTTGTTATCCAGAAGCTTATTAACATGAGTTAGCAGAAGTTATTTGGTTTTTATTTTATCAATTAATTTTTTAATTGTGTTTCTGAAATCTTCTTCATTTTGATTCTTTTTTTCTATTTTTTTATGAGAATGAATAACTGTGGTGTGATCTCGACCTCCAAACTCTTCTCCAATCTGGGGTAAAGAGTTGTCTGTTAATTCCCGGGCCAGATACATTGCGATCTGTCTGGGGAAGGCAATTTTTTGTGTTCTTTTCTTGGAAGTCATATCCTCTATTTTTAAGTTATAGTAATCTGTAACTACCTCTTTTATTAGATCAATATTTACCTCTCTGTTCTCATTTTTATTTTCTGCCACCAGATCTTTAAGGGCTTTTTTGGCCAATTCGATGTCAATTTCCTCATTTATGAGAGAGGCCTGGTGTATAACCTTGATCAAGGCCCCTTCCAGTTCTCTAATATTAGATTGTATTTTATTGGCAATATAAATAATTACTTCATTGGGAACTTCCAGGTCTTCAAGATCAGCTTTTTTTCTTAAAATAGCAATTCTGGTTTCCAGATCGGGCTGCTGTATATCTGTTATAAGTCCCCATTCAAATCTTGATCTCAATCTTTCCTCAAGGGTGGGAATTTCTTTAGGAGGTCGGTCACTGGAAATAATAAGCTGTTTATTTGCTTCATGTAAAGAATTAAAGGTATGAAAAAATTCTTCCTGAGTTCTTTCTTTATCGGCAATAAACTGGATATCATCAATAAGCAGAATATCTATATTGCGGTATTTATTTCTAAAATCGGAGGTGCGGTCATCCTTAATAGCATTGATAAATTCATTTATAAAAGTTTCAGAAGAAACATACACTACTTTATGTTCTGGTTTATGTTCCAGTATAAAATGGGCAATGGCCTGCATGAGATGTGTTTTCCCCAGGCCCACATCCCCGTATAAAAACAAAGGATTGTAGGCTTTAGCGGGTGCTTCGGCAACCGCCAGAG
The DNA here is from genome assembly GCA_003553225.1 of Halanaerobiaceae bacterium. Taxonomy (GTDB): domain Bacteria; phylum Bacillota; class Halanaerobiia; order Halanaerobiales; family Halarsenatibacteraceae; genus T1SED10-99. The sequence goes on along the minus strand of PWDW01000133.1, from coordinate 16,539 downwards.
AAGCTGCATGGGCAAACCGGTTGCTGTTACCGACCACAAATGTTTCAAAAGAATATTTTGGATTAAGATTGTGAGTTATTTCCTGATTAATATCATGATTAATTTCATTTTGATGGTTGTTAGCTGTTTCTTTTTTTGGCTCTTTTAGTAAATTTTGATTTTCTTTGAGTTCCTCAGGTGTAAACAGCCCTATTTCCCATTTTTCATTTTCTTTATCATTTAAATCATTCATAATTTCTTTGATCAGACTTATATATCTGGTTTTAATCCAGTCTTTAATAAAATCATTTTCAACTTTAACAATAAGCTTGCTGTCTTTTAGGTTTACGGGAGTAGTATTGGAAAACCAGGTTTCAAAACTGGGGTTGGTTAATTTTTTTCTTATTTTATCCAGGGTCTGCTCCCACAATTGTTCTAATTCTTCCTGTGTAAAGGACATAAAGATTCCTCCCGTTGGTTATAAAAAACCTAATTATTAACAAAACTGTGGATAAATTTACCGGTTATCCACAGAATAAATTGGTTTAATATGGTTTTTTTGCTGGTATTTATCGAATTTGCCTCTTGAAAAAAAGTAGACCTATTTTTTTTATCCACAGAAATCAGTTGAAAGTATGTACTTATGCACAGAATGTGGATAAAAACAGATGTTTTCTGTGAATAAGTGGGGTTTTGTCTTTGTGAACAGGTATGACCATTTAAAAAGTTATCCACAGGTTGTTAAAAAACTGATGCTTTAAAATATAAGATTTGGGTTTAATTAATATATATAATAAATGTAGTTTTTGTATTTTTATTTTTATTATAAAAGCACAAAAAAATAACTGAATATAGAGCAATAATATAATAACAGATTATTAAGTATTAATCAACATAAATTAAAGGCTTTAATTCCTGTGGATAAAATCTTAATTTACCGATTATAGTTATTAAAACTTCCGGCATATTGATTTTCTTGACTCTTTAGACCAGATAACATATAATTTTATTTGCATGAAGGATTTTTTGATTTATCGGGGGGACATTATTTGGAGACACTGAAAGAAAATAAAAACTTTAAGAGGGTCTATGAGTATGGCTATTCTCGGGCTTCAAAATATCTGGTATTATACTGGCTTGAAAACAGTGAAACAAAAAATCGTTATGGTTTTTCTATAAGCACTAAAGTGGGGAAAGCTGTTCAAAGAAATAAAATAAGGCGCAGGTTAAAAGAAATTATCCGTTATCAGGAAAAGAAAGAAAATCTGCAAATAGGTTTTGATGTTGTCTTTATTGTTCGTCAGCGGGCAGCCGGTCTAGAGTTTTCCCGATTGAAAAAGAATGTCATTTATTTGTTTTCTAAGGCAGGTTTGTATAAAAAAAAGGAGCAGCAGTAATGAAATTTATTTTTTTGCAGTTAATTTCATTATATCAGAAGGTTGTTTCTCCTCTATTTCCCTCCACCTGCAGATTTTATCCCTCATGTTCAGAGTATACAAAACAGGCAGTACAAAAATATGGAATAATTAAAGGCAGCTGGAAGGGGATCAGGCGTATTATCAGGTGTCATCCGTTTAATCCTGGTGGATATGATCCCCTAGAATAATAAGTAGGAGGCAAAATAATGTTTAGCTGGTTAATTGAAGCAATGCAGTCTTTTCTGGATTTGTTATATGGTTTTGTAGGTAGTTATGGTATTGCTATTATAATTTTTACCCTGATAATAAGAGCAATATTGTATCCTTTAACTGCCAAACAGACCCGTTCGATGAAGGGTATGAAGGACTTACAGCCTGAATTAGAGGAAATCAAAGAAGAATATGATGATGATAAGCAGAAACAGCAGGAAAAAATGATGGAGCTTTATAAAGAACATAATGTAAATCCTCTTTCAGGATGTCTGCCCTTAATTTTACAGATGGCTATTTTGATTCCTCTTTACAGGGCTATAGTTGGTATGGATATTCAGGAGGGTTTTCTCTGGATAGAAACTCTAAGTGAACCTGATGTTCCACTGGTTATATTAAATGCAGGAGCGGTATTTATCCAGAGCTATTTAACCCAGCAGGGAGCAGGAGATCAAAAAGCCGGGGGCATGATGATGTGGATTATGCCGATTTTCATTTTATTTATTGGTTTCCAGTTACCCTCAGGTGTTTTAGTGTATTTTGTAACTTCAACTCTGATACATGCTCTGCAGCATTATAAGCTCAGTCATGAAGATGACGCTGCTGATCTGGAAAGAGAGGCTGAGAAAAAGCCAGACAAAAAGATCGAATCCGATACTGTCGAATCCAATACTAACACCAAGGATTCAGAGGAAATTGATTCTGATTCCGAAACTGAAACTGGTTCGGAGACTAAGGAGGCACCTGAAAATGGATAAGATAAGACAGGAAGGTAAAACTGTCGAAGAAGCAGTCCAGGCTGCCCTGGAAATTTTGCAGATATCCCGTGAAGAAGCTAAAATAGAGGTTATTGAAGAAGGTAATAATGGTTTTCTGGGTCTGATTGGGGCAAAAAGTGCTCTGGTTGAAGTTGAAGCTAAAAAAACTTCCCGGGAGATTGGAAAGGAATTTATAGAAGATCTTTTTTCTACTGTAGAGCTGGAAGTAAATGTTGATATACTTGAGGAACAAACAGATTCCGAGCAGATCACATATGATCTGCACAGTCCGGATCTGGGTATTGTCATTGGTCATCGTGGTGAAACCCTTGATGCTTTACAGTATCTGACTTCACTGGTGGTAAACAAACAGGCCAATCAATACATTCGTATAATTCTTGATGCTGAAGGTTATCGAGAAAGGCGCAAACAGACCCTGGAGCGTCTGGCCAATAAGATGGCCCGTAAATGTCTGGATAAAGGTCGAAAAGTTGTACTCGAACCAATGCCTCCTCATGAAAGACGAATTATTCATATGACGATCAAGAAAAATCCTCGGGTTAAATCCTATAGTGAAGGTGAAGAGCCTTTTAGGAAAGTAAAAATTGAAGAAGTTGATTAATTAACATTGAAATAGACATTGACGACATTGACAATTGACAGGGTCTGTTATCTTATTTCATAGAGAGTTATCAGTAAAGTGGTTTAAAAATAATAAAAGAGAAAAGATAATAAGCACCCAGTGGGTTTAATTTGAAGCCTGCTGGGTTTCCTTTATTATAATTTTATGGAGCAACCGAAAACCAGAAAACAGCTGGTGAAGTTATAATACTTCCCAGGAAATTATGAAACTTTCTACAAAATGATAATATATTCAAAGAAATGAGGTGACCGGAAATGGAGGATACTATAGCTGCCATATCAACTCCTATAGGCACTGCCGGACTGGGTAAAATAAGGGTTAGTGGCCCCCGGGCTTTTTATATTGGAGATTGTATATTTAAAACCAGGGGGCTAAAAAAAATTAGTGAAGCCAAAAACCATACTCTTCATTATGGCATGGTAATGGACCCCCAGAAGAATAAAATTATTGATGAAGTTGTTGTACTGGTTTTTCGGGAACCTCACTCATTCACCGGAGAAAATGTTCTGGAATTTGATTGTCATGGAGGCCGTCTTCCGCTGGAAAAAGTACTGGAAGTAATTCTTAAAAATGGGGCCCGTATGGCAGAACCTGGAGAATTTTCACGTCGTGCTTTTATAAATGGCCGTCTTGATTTAAGTCAGGCAGAAAGTATTATGGAGGTTATCCAGGCTAAAACAGAACGCAGTCTGGAGATTGCGGTCAATCATCTTCAGGGTGATCTTTCTCAAAAAATTGAGGAAATACGTCAGAAAACTATTGATCTGCTGTCCCATCTGGAAGCATCAATAGATTTTCCGGAAGATGAAATAGAAAATTTTGATCAAAAAGAAGTAGGTCCCAGAATTGATGAAATCAGGGAAGATATAAAAAATTTACTGGCTACCAGTGATCGGGGGAAAGTTTATCGTGAAGGTCTGAATACTGTAATTGTGGGAAAACCTAATGTGGGTAAATCCAGTCTGTTAAATTATCTTCTTGCAGAAGATAGAGCTATAGTAACTGAAATTCCAGGGACTACCCGGGATGTTATTGAAGAATCAATTAATTTACAGGGTATTCCGTTAAATATTATTGATACCGCGGGGATCAGGTCCACCACAGATCAAGTGGAAAAAATTGGAGTTAAAAAAGCCCGTTCTTCTCTTGACAGAGCTGATTTAGTATTAATGCTTCTGGATGTAGGCCAGGGTATTGAAGAAGAAGATCTGGAGGTTTATAATCTTGTTAAGGATAAACCCCTATTAATTTTAATTAACAAAACTGACCTCAGAGAAGATAAAATACAGCAGCAGGATCTGGAAAAACATTTTTCAGAACACAAAAAGATCTGGCTTTCAATAAAGCAGCAGGAAGGGTTAGAAAAACTAAAAGAAGCAATTATTGATGAAATATTTACCGAACAGATTAATACTGATAATGAAATTATGATTACCCGGATGCGGCATCAGGAAGAACTGTCCGATGCTCTGCAGTCAATAAATAAAGCCCGGAAAACTAAACAAAAAGGTCTTCCTCATGATTTTTTAACTATTGATCTTAAAGACTGTTTAACTCATCTGGGCAAAATTACCGGTCAAACAGTTAATGAAGATATTCTGGATCAAATTTTTTCTGAATTTTGTTTGGGTAAATAGTATAGCTAATATGTCTGGGAGGATAGAAATATGGCAGATTATCACCGTGAATATCCCGAAAAATATGATGTAATTGTAATTGGGGCCGGACATGCCGGATGTGAGGCTTCATTGGCTCCGGCCAGAATGGGTCTTAAAGTATTAACTTTGACTGTTAATCTGGATCATGTTGCTTTTATGCCCTGTAATCCGTCCCTGGGTGGGCCCGGTAAGTCCCATATAGTTCGGGAGATTGATGCCCTGGGTGGAGAGATGGCCCGAAATATGGATAAAACCATGATTCAGATCAGAATGCTTAATACTGCAAAAGGGCCTGCTGTACATGGTCTGCGCGGGCAGGCTGATAAGGAAGAATATCACCGCAGGATGAAAAAAGTTCTGGAAAAAGAAGAAAATATAGATCTAAAACAGGATATTGTTGAGCATCTGGTTATCAAAAAGGGTATGATTAAAGGTGTTATTACAAAAACAGGCTTATTTTACCGGGGGAGTAAGGTGGTTTTGACTACCGGTACTTTCCTAAAAGGTCGGGTAATAATTGGTGATGCTACCTTTAATGCCGGGCCCAATCAGCAGTATCCGGCCAACAGACTTTCTCAATCATTAAAAAATGCCGGTTTTGAGCTGCAGCGCTTTAAAACCGGCACCCCACCAAGGGTTGACAAAAATACAATTGATTTTTCGCAGATGGAAGAACAGACCGGTACATAAAATTTTACTTTTTCATTTATGTCTCCTCCATTTGAACGCAGTCAGGTGTCCTGCTGGTTAACGTACACCGGTAAAGAAACTCATGAAATTATCAGAAACAATAAGGACCGCACTCCCTTATTTAGTGGGGATATTGAAGGCACCGGCCCCCGTTACTGTCCTTCTATTGAAGATAAAGTAATTCGCTTTCCTGATAAAGAACGACATCAGATTTTTCTGGAACCGGAAGGGGAATCCACTGATGAATATTATGTATCGGGGTTTTCCACCAGTTTACCGGCTGATATCCAGATAAAAATGATTAAAACTTTACCCGGTTTAAACCAGGTTGAAATAATGAGACCGGCCTATGCCATAGAATATGATTGTCTGGACCCTCTTCAGTTAAAGTTAACTCTGGAGACTAAAAAGGTTTCCGGTTTATATTCTGCCGGTCAAATAAACGGTACTTCCGGATATGAAGAAGCCGCCGGTCAGGGCTTAATTGCTGGGATTAATGCCGCTTTAAGTCAGCAGAATAAAGAACCTCTGATCCTGAAAAGATCAGATGCTTATATCGGTGTATTAATTGATGATCTGGTTACTAAGGGTACCAGGGAACCTTACAGAATTATGACCTCCCGTGCTGAGTATCGTCTTCTGCTCAGACAGGATAATGCTGATCAGCGGCTCACTCCTATTGGCCGGAAGGGGGGCCTGGTTACAGATGAAAGATACAAAAAGTTTTCTACCAAAAAAGAAAATATTGAGAGTGCTCTGGAATATTTACAGAACATTCAGGTAACTCCCACCCCTGATGTTACGGAGAAACTTGAGGAGCTGAACAGCGGGAGTTTAAGTAAACCGGTCACATTAAACAAATTACTCCGCAGACCTGAAATTAGTTTTGATGACCTTAAATTTTTTGATCATGATTTTCCTGAATTTCCGCAAGATGTCAAAGAACAGGTTGAAATTCAGGTTAAGTATAAGGGCTATATTGAAAGACAGCTGTCCCAGATTAAAGAATTTAAGAAAATGGAAGATAAAAAAATTCCAGAAAAAATTAATTATGAAGCTTTAACCAATCTTCGGAAAGAAGCCCGGGAAAAATTAAATGAGGTACAGCCTCAATCACTGGGTCAGGCTTCTCGAATTTCCGGGGTCTCTCCTGCCGACATTTCTGTGTTAATGGTTTATCTAGAACAAAAGAAACAACAGGAGGACAATACTAAGTGAAAGAACAATTTAAAGACAAAAATGAATTTTATAATTTACTGCAGCAGAAATTTGAAAAAATGGGTTTTAGAGAGGCTATTAATTTTGAGCAGGGAGAGCAGTTCTGGCAGTATTTAAACTTTTTAAGGGAAGAAAATCAACATTATAATATAACAGGACTGGACCGACCTTCAGAAATTTTATCCTATCACTTTTTAGATTCAGCAGCAATATTTACCGATAAAAGAATAAACAGGAACAACTGGAAACATGTTCTGGATCTGGGAAGTGGTGCCGGTTTTCCCGGAATGGTTTATAAAATATTATACCCTGAACTTCCCGTATTTTTTTTAGATTCCCGTTTAAAAAGGACAATATTTTTACAAAAACTGGTAAATAAAATTTCTTTAATAGAAACTCCCTATTCGATAGTCCATGGTCGGGCTGAAGACTATGGGAGCCAGCCTAATTATAGAGAAAAATATAATCCTGTTGTTTCCAGGGCTGTAGCTCCTCTTAATATATTATGTGAATATGATTTACCCTTTGTTCAACTGGGAGGTTTTATGTATGCCTATAAAAGCCAGGACTGTGAAAACGAGATTGAATCTGCTTTAGATGCGATAACCCTTCTGGGAGGAAAGATCGAAGATATAATAGAAATTAAGGTCCCGGGTATTGAAAAATTAAGAAAGATTATTTCGATCAAAAAAATACAAAAAACCCCCGAAAAATATCCTCGCCGGGCAGGACGTCCCCGAAAATCTCCTCTTTGATATAATTTAAGGGAGGGATATGGACATAATTAAAGAATTATATTAAAAAGATATAATTTTTATTTTAATAAATTTAAAATTGCCCGGAATACTGAAATATTACAGGAGGGGATTGTCTTGGCAAAAAAAATTGCAATTGTAAATCAAAAAGGAGGTGTTGGTAAAAGTACAACGGCCGTAAATCTGGGTGCCTGTCTGGCTGAGCTGGGGAAAAAAGTTTTACTGGTTGATATTGATCCTCAGGGTAATGCCTCCAGTGGTCTGGGTATTCAAAAATCTTCACTGGAGATTAGTATGTATGATGTATTAATTAATGAAGAATCTGCCCTGGAAGCTGTTCTGGAAACTGGACTTAATGACTATTATTTACTTCCCGCAAATATTGATCTGGCTGGGGCTGAAATTGAACTTGTTTCAGTAATTTCCAGAGAACACAAATTGAAGAACTGTCTTTCAGAATTGGTGGAAGACTATGATTATATTTTTATTGACTGTCCTCCTTCTCTTGGATTACTGACCTTAAATGCTTTAACGGCCAGTGACAGTATTATAATCCCTATTCAATGTGAATATTACGCTCTGGAAGGTTTAGGTCAGCTCATGGAGACAATTAATCTGGTTCAGGAGGACCTTAATCCCCGGCTGGAGATTGAAGGTGTTCTTATGACCATGTATGATGCCCGGACTAATCTTTCAGAACAGATTATAGAAGAAGTACAAAATCATTTTGCAGATCAAATTTTTGATACTGTAATTCCCCGGAATGTTCGCCTTAGTGAAGCACCCAGTTTTGGGGAACCCATTATAGAGTATGATTCTTCTTCAAGGGGTGCTGAAGCCTATTCAAATCTGGCTGAGGAGATGATCAATCATGAAGAAAAATAGATTAGGCAAAGGCCTGGATGCTCTTCTTTCCGATACCCGAAAAAAAGCAGCTCAAAATGGACAGCTAATAGAGAGTTTAAAAACTGATAATATTGAACCCAACCCCTTTCAACCCCGTGAAGACTTTGACCGTGACTCTCTGGAGGAACTTGCTGAATCCATTAAAAAACAGGGTATTATTCAGCCGGTTACCGTTAGAACAACTGAAGAAAATGATAATTATCAGCTGGTTTCGGGTGAAAGAAGATTAAGGGCGGCCAGGATGGTTGAGCTGGATGAAATCCCGGCTATTATTGATCAGTTTACTGACCAGCAGATGATGGAAGTTGCATTAATTGAAAATTTACAGCGGGAAGATTTAAATCCAATTGAAGAAGCCCAGGCTTATAAAAGGATGCTGGATGATTTTGAGTTTACTCAGCAGGATGTTGCTGAAAGGGTGGGGAAAAGCCGTTCTGCAATTTCTAATACCATTCGGCTGCTTAATTTGGCCCCAAAAATTCAGAAATATGTTTCACGTGAAACACTTTCTATGGGTCATGCCCGGTCTTTATTATCAATTAAAGATGAAGAGCTACAGGTGAAAGCTGCCGACCATATAATTAAAAATCATCTTTCGGTTCGGGAAACTGAAAAGTATGTTTCGAAAATTAAATCAGCAAAAAGCAGTGAAAATAATGAAAAAGACCAGCAAAAAAAGAAATCAAAAACAGCTGAGAAAAGATTTGTAGATAAAAGATGGCTAAAAGCAGAAAAACAATTAAGCCAGACCCTTAACACCAGAGTTAAAATTAAAAAAGAGAATGGGAACAAAGTATTATCCATAACCTGTGATGATTATGAAGTTCTTCAGAGAATTCTTTCCCTTCTCGATCAGGAATAATGTTTCACGTGAAACATTATTCACTTATAATTATTCATTTATAAAAGATAGGTTCATCTTTATAACCATTGGTGTGATTTAAGTATATTTTGCTGTCAGCTCATATGAACATTTTGCTGCCTTGCCATTTTTTCACATGGTTTGGCCAGCTTTAGCGCATTGAGTGTGTCAAAGGAATCCATATTTGCATTATGGAAAAATGATGAATAACGAAATTTATGTTTCATATTCTCCTCGTCACGATTGTGACTTACTTCAGTTCCCGGGCCCTGTGGACCCCCAGAAGTGAGTTAGATTTAGTTTTATCTTGACCGAAAGAAAAGGGAGATAGGAATTAGTCCTTTTCGTGAATAAAGCAATAGCAGCATATATCCATAATTTTTTCTGCGGAAGTGGTAGTGATCCAAAAGATGTTAATACCCTGTACTGCAAAAAGTTATTTTACCGGGAGCACAAAGAAAATTAATACTATCCGGTCTGGGCTGTAACCAAGAAATTTTGAAGCTGGCAATTCTTCAAAGGGCAGTTATAAATTTAAAAAAGGAGGAAACACAGGCGTGAAATGGCAGACATTTAAGGATTTTTTAAAGAGTGATTTACATATTATCTCAGGGTCCCCCTTCAGCAGTAAAACAGGAATAATCTCTCTTTCCAAAATAACATCCCTGGCAATAATAGTTATTATTATAGCATCTATCACAATATTTGGTTATTTATTCCAGCAATACAGAAGTAATTATCTGGAAGCCCGGCGGGAACTGAATTATTTGCGGTCAAATAAAATGGCAGAGCTGGAGGGTGTATATAATGAAAATGCCCGGTTAAAGGAGCAGCTTCGTTTTTTAGCCGGTGATCTAAATCAGATACACCTGTTTTTACAGGATTTACATGAACGAAACCAACAAATCGAGCAAATTCTATCTGAAGAGGTTGAGATATATCTTGAAGAATTTGATATGGATTCGGAATACAAAGTCGGACGGTCGGACAGAATTTTTCCTGCAGGTGGTCCTGGAGAAATATTAAGTATTGACTTTTATGATTCGGAAAAACAAACAGAAATGATGGACGAACAGATAGACTCCTTAAATAATGATACCCTGACCCAGCTGCAGAATATGCAGAATCTGGAAAGTGCACTACATGAATTTTCAAATTATCATGCCTCGGTACCCACAATATGGCCTGTAGATGATGATGGGGAAGGTTATATCACTTCCAGGTTTGGCTGGCGGACTTCTCCTCTTAGTGGCAGTCGAGAATTTCATGAAGGTCTTGATATCGGGGTTTGGTATAACACCCCGGTTCTTGCAGCTGCCGAAGGTGAAGTTGTTTTTGCCGGCTGGAAAAATGGATATGGCTATACAGTAAAGATTGAACATGAACATGGTTTTGAAACCCTATATGCTCATCTGCAGGAGATTAAAGTGACCACCGGACAAAAAGTACAGCCTGAAGACACTATTGCTTTAAGTGGTAACACCGGGGATAGTACAGGCCCTCACCTGCATTATGAAGTTATCGTAGATGGGGAGCCTCAGGATCCGCTGGAATTTATAACAGAAAGATGAGGAGGGAAATTGATGGTAAAGGAACAGGAAAAAGAGAGCAGCGGGGAAATCAAAACGGTACTGGGAAAAGGAACAAAAATAAATGGTGATATAGTTACTGAAGGTTCTGTTCGGGTAGAAGGGGAAATCACCGGTAAAGTTGAGGCCGAGGGAGATGTTTTTATTGGAGAATCAGGAAAAATAGAAACCGAAATCAAAGCCAGTAAGGTAGTAGTTGCCGGTAATGTTTCAGCCGATATAACTGCAGCAGAAAAACTGGAGATTTTAGCTTCCGGGTTTTTGAAAGGGAATATCATCACTGATAAGCTGGTCATTAAGGAAGGAGCTACTTTTATTGGCAGCAGGGATAAGCTGGATTCAGAACCGGAAAAAAACAATTCAGATAGCAAAAATAAAAATCAATAGGATAAGAAAAAGGATAAGAAAGACAATCAGGAAATTAAGGCCATTTTTCTTCCCGGGGGTAGATGTTTATGAAAGAGAGGAAATATAAGCTGGGTTCAACGGTACAATTCAAAAAAAGTCATCCCTGTGGTGGTAATAAATGGGAAATAATTAGAATGGGAATGGATATTAAGGTTAAATGTACCACCTGTGATCATATAGTAATGATGTCCAGAAAAAAATTTGAAAAAAACTTAAAAAAAGTTTTGAAATAAGTACTGGCAGGTGATTAATTTTGCAGATAGGGATCATAGGTCTTCCCAATGTCGGTAAATCAACATTCTTTAATGCTTTAACCAGAGCGGGAGCTGATGCAGAAAATTATCCTTTTTGCACGGTTGATCCCAATAGGGGAGTTGTATATGTCCCGGATGACCGGCTGGATAAATTGCATAAAATGAATCCGGAAAAGAAAAAAACTCCTGTAGCAATTGAATTTGTGGATATCGCCGGTCTGGTTGAGGGTGCAAGTCGTGGAGAAGGACTGGGTAATCAATTTTTAAGTCAGATCAGGGGTGTTGAGGCCCTGGTTCATGTTGTCAGATGTTTTCAGAATAAAAATATATCCCATGTACTCGGGAAAGTGGACCCGGTTAGAGATGTAGAGATCATTAAAACAGAATTAATCATGGCCGATCTGGAAGTTCTGGAAAAACAGAGCAAAAAAAATGAACGTATGCTAAAAAGTGGAGAAAAAAAATATCAGGAAAAGCAAAAAATTCTGGAAAAATTCATTGATCATCTGGAAGCAGGAACTGCTATCCGGGAGCTGAGTTTAAATGACCGGGAAAAAGAATATGTGAATGAGTTTCAGCTTTTGACGGCAAAACCAATTATTTATCTGGCCAATATTGATGAAGAGGATATTAATAGATCCAGTATTGAACCGGTCCGGGCTTTAGAAACATATGCTGCCGAACATCAAACCCAGGTACTGAAGTTAAGTGCCCGGATCGAAGCAGATATTGCCGAATTGGATGAGGAATCTGCAGAATTATTTATAGAAGAAATGAATTTAACAGAATCAGGCCTGAAGCGAGTTATTAAGACCAGCTATGAACTGCTTGATTTAATAACATTTTTTACCACAGCCGGGAAAAAAGAAGTTAGGGCTTCAACTATAAAAAGAGGTGCATCTGCTCCAGAAGCTGCCGGAAAAATACATTCTGATATGCAGAAAGGTTTTATCAAGGCTGAAGTAATAAATTTTGATCAGCTATATGAAGCTGGTTCTGTAAACCGGGCCCGGGAGGAAGGTTTAATCAGAATGGAAGGTAAAGATTATATTGTTCAGGATGGAGATGTTTGTTTTTTCAAGTTTAATATATGAGGTTCATCCCCACTTCCTTTGGATAAAGATGTGGCAGATGATGTTGATGATGTTATTGGTTTATTCACGAAAAAGCCTAAGTCTCACCTTCCCTTTTGGTCAAGAAGAGACAAAATTTAAAGCAGCTTGTTCCCCCGGTCCAAAGGGCCGGGACCTGGAGTGAGTCGCAATCGTGATGAGCGGAAAGTAAAACAGAAATTTTGTTTTTAGTCTCAAATTATGTTATTTTCCCCCACAAAAGCTTGACAGAAACCATTTTAAATACCATGTTGCAAACTGGCAGGCACAATGCTATAATGTAAGACAGTCAAATTATATGGTTTTTCCATGCTCTGTAGCGGTTATCAACCGTCAAACAGGGCCGTTAGACCAGATGGAGGAGGTGAAAAAATGGCAGATTTACGGCAATATGAGGCTATGTTAATTTTTAATCCTGAGATTGAAGAAGAGGCACGTGATCAATTAATTGAAAGAACTAAAAATAATATCACCGAGAATGGTGGAGAGATTATAGAAATTGATGAATGGGGAACCCGGGAGCTTGCCTATGAAATAAATGATTTTACTACCGGGTACTATACAGCTATCCAGTTCCATGGAAATGGAGATGTTGTTGAGGAAATAGAGTATGATTTCCGAATCCTTGACAGCATTATTCGTTTTTTAGTTGTCAGGCAGGATAATTAACTATTTATTAAAATCAGGGTGGTGGGCTAATTGTTAAACAGAATTGTTTTAATAGGTAGACTGGTACGTGACCCTGAGCTGAGGTATACCAGCAATGGTGTTGCTGTCAGCAACTTTACTCTGGCAGTGGAAAGAAATTATACCAATCAGCAGGGAGAAAGAGATGTTGATTTTATAAAGATAGTTACCTGGAGAAAACTGGCAGAAAACTGTGCTCACCATTTAGGAAAAGGCAGACTGGTTGGGGTTGATGGTTCTCTGCAGATTAGAAACCGAAAAAGTGAAAAGGATGGTCGTACTTATATAAATCCTGAGGTTGTAGCCGATAATGTTAGGTTTCTTGATTGGCCGGATGATGGGGGACGTGAGGAAGTTCCTGAAGAGCCTCCGGAAAGAAAAAATGCCGGCCAACAGGATTCCGATGATTTTGATGATGATTTTGATGAAGATGAATTTGATGTACCTTTTTAGCAAAGGAGGTTTGATTACCAATGGCAAGAGGTAGAAATAAATCCTGTTATTTCTGTGGTAATGATCAGCAGATTGATTATAAAGATATAGATACTCTGGAAAGATATCTAACAGATAGAGGTAAGATTGTTCCCCGCAGAATCACCGGTAATTGTGCTAAACACCAGCGGGAGGTTACTATTGCAATAAAAAGGTCAAGAAAAGTTGCCTTACTCCCTTATGTAATGGATTAGTTATTATTTTTTGGGGACAGCCAATGATCAGGGAGGCCTGCAGGCCTCCCTGATCAATATTTTGGTTTTTGTTCTGCAGAGAGGTGGACCCATGGTTAGTGAAGCTGTAGTTGATAGTTTAAAAGCACTTTTGTTTATTATTATTCTATCCGGAACAGTAATTTACTTACCGATAATAAATATTTTGGGAATAGTATTCTGGCCGGTTCCGGTTGTGTTTATATTTATCAAATATGACATGCTGGCCTCCATGAAATTGATAATAGCTGCAGCAGTAATTAACAGTGCCCTGTTTAGCCCACTTATGGGTCTGGTTACCGTGGTGGGATTTGGGTTTATAGGTTTTGTTATAGGTTCCTGTTTTCAGGAAGAAATTTCTTCTTTTAGAACACTGCTGTATACCATCGGGGTTGTATTTTTATCCCTGAGTGTTTTGCTTTTTATATTATATTATCTGCTGGGGATTGATTTCAGCTTTTTTATTCAGGAATTTGAGGATGTTTTAGCCCAAATTCCCGAATTTGAGCACCTGGAAGAATATATTATGCTGCAGCTGGAGTGGATGGAGCAAATTTTGCCAGCTCTGCTGATTACGGGTTCGATTATAATAGGTATTTTAAATTATTATATTTCAGCCTGGTATTTGTGGAGAAAAAATTATGCTGTTGAAACTTTTACTCCCTTAAAATACTGGTATTTTCCGCACTGGCCGGTTTCTATAGCTTTGATTATCAGTCTACTATTAAGTCAGAATATTATCTTTATGAATTTGAATTTTTTGCTTTTTGTGCTTGTTTTTATCCAGGGTTTTGCAGTTTGTTTTTATTTTATTGGTGAGGTGCTGAAAAGCACTTTAATTAAAGCTGTTTTTGTTTTCATTTTGTTTACTGTCCCTTTTATGTTTTTATTAGTATTATTAATTGGGCTGGTAGATATGTGGTTCAATCTTAGAAATTTAAAAAAAGCAGAATAATGATGGAGGAATGGTAACCATGAAAGTTATATTAAGAGAAGATATTGAAAAGCTGGGAGAACGGGGAGATATAGTTGATGTGGCTGATGGTTATGCCCGAAATTATTTGCTGCCCAAACAGATGGCAGTTCAGGCAGAACAGCAGAAGATAGAGGAGATACAGCATCGAGAAAAACAAAAACGAAAACAGGAACAGAGAAAAATAGAGGAAGCTCAAAATCAGGCTGCCAAAATGGAAGAAGAAAAATTTATATTTCATGTTAAAGCAGGTGAAGAGGGCAGACTTTTTGGTTCTATAACAACTCAGGATATTGCAGAAAGAGCTGCTGAAAAAGGATATGAGATTGACCGCAGAAATATAGACCTGGATGAAAACATCAAATCTCTTGGTGAACATAAGGTTCCGGTCAAAATTTATGAAGATGTTTGGGCCCAGTTAAATATTGAAGTAGCTGCTGCAGAAGAAGAATAATCAAAGGATAGTTCAGTAAACCCCTGTTGTAGAAGAGATAATAAACAGCAGGGGTGTTTCTTATTTATCACATTATTCGTTTTTTTATATTATGTCTTTAATATTAAAAATATTACATAATGGAGGTTCAACAAAATGAATGATTGGGAGAATCCCGCTGTTTTTCAGACCAATACTTTAAAACCACACTGTAATTTACTTCCCTATTCCAGTAAAGAAAGAGCTCTTTCGGGAGAAAAAAAAGATTGCTCCTGGTTTAAATCTTTAAATGGTATCTGGGATTTTAAACTTGTGGAAAATCCTGTTCTGGTACCTGATAATTTTGAGACTGTGGAAGATAATTTCTGGGAAAAAATTAAAGTACCGGGCAACTGGCAAACTCAGGGTTTTGGTAAACCACATTATACAAATGTTATATTCCCTTTTCCCGCTGATCCCCCTCATGTACCTTCTGATAATCCCACCGGGATTTATCATAAAAACTTTCATATTTCGGAGGAATGGCTTACAAGAGAGCTCACTCTCCATTTTTCCGGTGTTGATTCTGCTTATTATGTCTGGATAAATGGTCAAAAAGTCGGTTACAGTCAGGGAAGCCGGCTCCCGGCAGAATTTAATATTAGTGAATATATTACTAAAGGAGAAAACAGTCTTCTGGTTCAGGTAATGAAATGGTCAGATGGAAGTTATATGGAAGATCAGGATATGTGGTGGTTGAGCGGTATTTTCCGGGATGTTTATATTTATGCCCGTTCTCCGGTAGAAGTATATGATCTGCAGATAAAACCAGATCTGGATGAAAACTACCGGGATGGACTGCTCGAGATTGAACTTGATTTACAGAATAATACAGCAGAATCCCGGGAGCTTAGAATTGATCTTCAGCTTATAGATCAGCAGGGAACACCTGCTGCCGATAAACAGGGTCAAAAGGTTAAAAAAGAAGAAAAAGTCCTGGCTGGTGGAAAAAGGGAAACTGCTGAATTCAGTATGGCCTATGAGAATCCTGATAAATGGACTGCTGAGACTCCCAATCTTTATCGGCTTCTTGTTGAGATAAAAGATCAGCAGGAAAATCTTATTGAGGCCAAAAGTACCACGGTTGGATTTCGGACTGTGGAAATAAAGGGTGGCCAGCTTCTGGTCAATGGAAAAGAGATTATGATTAAAGGAGTTAATCGTCATGATATTCATCCTGATTTAGGGCGGACAGTACCGCCTGAGGTGATGGAAGAAGATATATTATTAATGAAAAGACATA
>PWDW01000142.1 GCA_003553225.1 Halanaerobiaceae bacterium | reverse complement strand
GTTCATGTCTTTGGGCGCAGGAATACTTTTGCTGATATCTCTCATCCTTATAGTTTCAGGAGGAAAACAGTCAACCCAGAGAAGACCAGATAGAAGTGAGGAAGACATGGAAGAGGGAGTCCAGCAAGAACAATGGAATTCGGAACAACAAGAGTCAAGAGGACAGGAACCTAGACAACAACTAGAACGGCAGCCATCACAACAGACAAAGGAGGAAGGTCCTGGACGTTGAGATGAATCACGGCAGATCGAAGAGGAATCCACCACTCGTGAGGAAGAAAGATACACACGACAGCCGTAGCAATAGAAGGGGCAATAGGAACCACGGCTACAACAGTTTACACTTTTCCCGATTGTGCTCAATCTCTAAAATATATCGAGCGATATGATAGATGGTACTGCGACAACCGCCAAGAGTATGAGTGAACTTTAAAGGGTATTGTTTACAGATTCAAGAAGTGGAAAGGAGTCTAGACCCTCCTCCTGAGAAAATCAAGAACCTATAGTAAGATGGAATATGATAGATCTTCTATCAACTGTCTTTGATAATCAAAGCAGATTCAGATCATGATAAAATCGACCGAAACCATAATTTCAGCGCAGGGAGTTATCTTAATAGGTAGATCGAAGCGAAAAACGATAAAACAAAAATTTATGATCGTGAATCTCTAAAACCAGTTCATAAAAAATTTAGTGAGAAAGATGAATTTTCCAGATACGAGGTAGTACCTGCTGACGGTGATTATCAACTGTGGTGGACATCATCCGCAGTGGATAACGAGGATGTTTTCAGATTACATCTTTACATCCTCGAACGAGACTCTACGGATGTCTAAGAATTTATTCTTTTCCAACCGTAGATCATAATAAAATCAGCCGTCTAAGATAAATTCAAAACTCCCTTGAAATATGTTATTTATCAACAAATGGTCAGATTTTTTGTCTCGATTGGTTGGAAATAGAAATTAGAAAAAAGGAATAGAGTTTGCTTTTACTCGTTTAGTTAAAATTCACTGTTCCTTATTCGCCACTGCGATATCTATTTATGTTTCAATTCTATCAAACCTGTTCTTTCATGGGTTAAGAATTCATCCCTACTCTGCTTTAACCTCTCAGTTGATATTCCAAATTCCATAGTTTGTGAATCTTCTTTGTATCACGGAACGATCTCTATTTCAACCTGATCCTTTCCAACATTTCCAGCGTTGTCTTCCATGGTGACTTCTATGATGTATGTTCCTTCTTCTACCTCCGGCGAATGAAATGTTCCATAAAATATCGAGGAGTCATCTTCATGCCACAGTTCTATCATTTCGATGACATTCAAATCGGTATCCATCAGGGAAGCGTGCGCTATCGTTATGTTTTCCGGACTCTCATTAGCATCGACATGTACATCTATATCATCTCCATGAGAGAAAACATCTCCTTCCGCTGGATGAAGTATCTCTGGGGAGAGCGGGTCTTTCCAAAGATTGAAATTAGTTGGATCGGACCAATCTCCCTCCAACCCGTTGAATTCCCAGCGCAGTCTCCACCACCACGTCCCGTTTTCTAAAGTAACAGGATACGACCAACTTTCTCCAGACTGCCATATCACCTCATCTATCACTGTGTTTTGGAACGTGGATGAATCTCCGACCTGTAGTCGAACAGATGCATTTAAGAAATTTTTCGAAACTGTGAAATTGAGAAGGACCGGATCGTCCGTAACATGGGCATTGTTGGCTGGTTGTTCAGCATTAACATCAGGATCGGGTTGTATGGTGATGTTGAAAGATTCACCATCAGGCCAAATATTATCAGGAAGCCCCACAGGATGATCCTCAGTACCATTAAGCCGTGTTTTGATCACTATAATACGTTGGTATCCAGGAGGTATCCGTATGGTTCCGTTCTCGCCCAGATCCAATCGTTCTGTTTCATACTCCCTAGTCCCATTTGGGTATTCTCTGATAACCGTTAACTGCCATCTCGATTCGTTCTCGTCGGGGCTGAAACGTAAAACCCCGGAATTATTGTTCATTATATATTCATTTATCCTAGAACCCCATCTCTCAGTAGGTTCATCTGTAACGCTTATAGGATTTTCCCCATCGAATTCGTGACTGCGGTCAATGGTAGCGTTTCTAAAATTAGAATCGTTTTCGTACTGTGGGAACCTGTTCTCGAGACGATAGAGGGTAAAATTTCTCAATAGATTTGGAAAATCCTCTCCAGTTGCCCTCTCGATAAGAGGTATACCAAGGTGTTGTTGTCCGGAATTGTTCTCGTGGATCGCAAGAAGTACATCTTCATCGTACTCGTCAACTAAGAATTTCATGAAAAGATAGGCCATGGAGTAATATGTAGTGTAATTAGCCGTGTAATTATCCGGGTAATTATCTGGCTGGGGATAAGCTGGCCGGGGATAAGTGTTAGGCCAGTCTGAGAAAAAATTTTGCCAAGAAGAGTTACTCATATTGTATATGCTGATACTTCCAGAATCCTGAAGTTCCTCTTCTACTTCCTGCCACGTGAGGTTAAAATTTTCTCTAGCCGAATAGCGACCCCAATATTCTGCAATACCTTCTTCTATGAACCAATATGGACGGGGATTCAAGGAGTTGGATGAGAACTGGAAGTTGTGCACCATCTCGTGCTCCACGACTTGTTTTGAGGCTGCTCTATTATCTCCGATATCAACATCTATTTCGCCATTAGAATTACAACCACCGGTATAAGTTCCCCCGGCAGTGACGGTTATGTTGACAAAAGGTCGTCCTTCATCGTCTGTTTCCGAGGCTAAAACATTTCCGTAACCGCGATCTCTGAGCAGATTGTAAGTGTAATTCACGTACCCCTCTACTTCTTCTATCACGGTTTGGTTAACAGGATGACCTTCAGGGACTCCCACAGATACGTTCACAGCAATAGAGCGAAAGGTGTACCTGCCTTCGTCTCCTTCGAATGTAACGTTCTTCGTTCTCCCGTTGATGATGTATGCTCTCACATCACCATCTCGGCTGAGAGGAGTATCATATATGTTACTACCGCCAGGACTTTTAGGCCCTACAGTCCAGAATGAATCGCTATCAAGATCCGGACCGTGAAGCGACAAAGATAATCCTTCCCCGGGCGCAGGTGGGTACATATCTTCTGACCATCCTTCCCTAGGAGTAGCTTCGTTCCCTGTTCCCCATGCCATGAAATCTATGATATTTTCGTCTGTATCGAATATCGCCAATTCGTCTCCTTCTTCTCGAAGAATTTCGTCCTCAAGGTCAAGATACACCGACACGGTATCATAAGACGCGTTAAAGTTGCTTTCTCCCTCACCCATATCAACAACGATGTAATCGAAACCCGTTAAACCCGTGATTGTAGGTATAGATATAAAATCTTCATCGAAAGTGGTAAACATAATACCTTCAAGAGTATATCCAGAATCTCCTCGATAGTAAAGTTCAAACCATTCTTCAGACGGCATAACTTCAGAGATGGCAAGGTCACCAGTTAGATAGGATGGTGTATCATTTCCTATATTATCGTAATCGGGCTCATCATCAGACTCAATTTGTATACATAGAGAAAATAATGTAAAACTTGTCAAGATTAGTATGATGATGCCTATAGTTGGTATCTTCTGTAAGGCAGTCTTCGTATCTGTTGATCTTCTAAGAATACCCTCTTTATTCTCTCGAGAAATGTTTTCATCATTTATTCCACGGGTTTGGTTTTTCTGATTTTGTTGATCCTCTCCAAAATCCTGAGATTCATTCATATTTCTTTCACCCCTACACAATTATAACACCGTTATATTCTATGAAGCATCATATATAAGTAACTTCCGGACACTTTTAATCAAAATCTATATTTTAAGCTGATTGTGAAAAATGATAGAGATACTTTAATCAGACTTTAGTAATACGATGCTGATTATTTACCTATAATGTTTGAATCAGACCTTTGAGGGGTTAAACTACTCCGACCAAGTTCTACCACCCCCTTCGTCCAAACCCCTACAAAATTTTGCAAACTACGTCATCTCTGTTAAGTCCGCAATATATAACACTTCAAACCTCAGCAACTATTTCTCAGTTTCTTCAGCAATAATCGTTCATCTATATGAACGATTATTTAAAATATCGTATATCAATCAATACGATAACTTTATAAATTGTTAATTCTATTATACGATATGGTCGAAACAACCAACAAAAGGACCATCAAAAGACTCCTCGTTGAGTTTAAAGAAGACGGGGTCCCGGATGATCTAAAAGACAGAAAAATAAAAGTGGATACTGAGAGAAAGAAAGCTGCCTTGCTCACTGGAATCCGAAGATCGGGAAAAACCTACAGGATGTTTCAGAAG
>PWDW01000267.1 GCA_003553225.1 Halanaerobiaceae bacterium | reverse complement strand
TGAATGACTGTATTTCGGCCTAAAAACTATATGGTAGCTCGCCTCTCCTACGTTATGGGATTTTACTCGGAACTTGTTCCGAGAATCGAAGGAATTGTCGAACAATTCCTGTAGATGTGCTGTAATTCCATCTTTTCACGTCCTGAGGGCGCTGTCAACTCAGCGCCTTCAGGTGTGAAATCTACTTTATTGAACTAGTTATATTAATAATCTTTGGAGTCGCGCAAAAAATTTGGGCATTCTACGTGTGATGTTTTTCTCCCACAGCTAGAAGCTGTGGGTATGTGACCTCCCTACGGTCGGTCGATTGTAATCAATTCGTAGTAGCCGTGCTCGTTGAACACTACCGGGACGATCTTATCTTTTGAGATGCTAGTTCGGTTGTGCAGCGCCTCTTTGTAGAGTAAGAGTTGAGAAACGTGATTCTCTGGTTTCTTTAAATTTGTTTTGTAATCCATGATGTATATCGTTCCGAAGCGTTCCTGGATCAGGTCGATATGTCCGGTGAGAGGCGTTTCTATATCGACCAGGTCCGTTTCTTTACTCTCGATGAAGACGGGCAGTTCCGAACAGATGGTTTTAGAGTCGTTTCTGATGAAGAACCGCTCGACCGCTTCATGGCGGGATTCTCTACCCTTTTTTGACGTTAGAGCGAGCTCAGCAAGCTTCGGGGCGATGTTGTCCTTCTCCTCGGGAGTAAGATCTCTTCCATCTTCTACTCTAGCGGAAGAAGCTCTCGGCCCTTTTAGAAAGATTTTATCGGGCAGAGAACGTTCTACCCAACTCATATAGCGCCTTAACTGTGGGAGCTTTTTAGCGGAGAGATGCATCTTCAGGCTGTGGTACTTGAAAGGATATACCTGAAGGTGATGGAAGATCTGGGTTGAGATCACGTTGTCCGGATGGACGTCGAACTTTTTTCTGAGGCGGAGGAAAGTCAAGGTATCTTCGTATCTCTTGATCCAAGAGTATACGGTCCTTACTGGTGGGGAGTACTTGTACTTCTTTGCGGTCAGGGTCTTGACTTCTTTTACGGGGTGGCCCAGGTTGTACTGTTCTAACGCATATAGTATAACGTGTTCGGGGTACTGCGTGTACTTTCTCTTAGAGCTGCTGAAGTGTGTGTTACAGCCGTTGCAGTAGTACTTCTGGACGGTACCTTTTGCCGTCTTTCTGATACCGTGCTTGATCGTTTTCTCGCTCTTCCCACAATGAGGGCATTTCATGAGAGGGTTGAGAAGAGCGGATATACTAAAAGCGTTGTGGTGAGAGGACGAGGAAAACGAAGACGAATATATTCTAGGAGGAGGTTGAGACGGTGCTGGATTCGCTGGATACGGATGAAGAGAAGAAGGTGGATATATTGGAGAAGTTTAAAGGATTAGAATAGTAATTCTCAATATTGCCAATTTTCTTCTCTGAAAAAATCTATTAAATCATAGCATTCTACATTATAATTATCACAGACATCTGGTATCTTTGGAGGAGAGTTAGGATGAGAGCTACTTTGTTCTGAAGTTACGACTTTCCAATCCCTACAGATTGCTTGAGTTATCAGGAATGGGTCAGCATCTTCAGATGTTTTCTCTTTATCCACTAATCTAGGATAATTTTCTAAAATTTCAGTTACGGTTTCGATTTGATCAGTAGTTAATTTTTCAAACATATCCTTATGTTCCTTAGCCCATTCTCTCAGTTCATCATCTTGTCTTTCTATTTCTTCATATACTTGGTTAGGAGCTACCAGATTGCCTTTATTTACTAACTTCTCTATATCCTGCCAGAGGCTTTCAAAAACATCTGGAGGGTAGTACCTTCTCCAAAGATCTATTAGGGCGCAGGTATCTATGCAGTATCCTTCAGTGAGTCTTGATTGAGGCATCATCTTCCCTCAACTAACTCTTCAACTTTTGGGATGTGCTTTAATTTCACATCGAGGTAGTCAGATACATCTGAGTATGTAATCTCATTGTTTTTATAGGAATCAAGTACTGTGGATACGAAATATTTGCTATTTTCTCTTATACATTCTCTCGGAATTTTTCTATATCCGCTTCCTCCTTTCTTTCTCTTTTTTTTAGCTTTTTTTATCCATTCTTCTCTTTTTTTCTGATAAAAAGCATTATCTGTTTTCCCGAAGGTCAATAACCTCCGAAGGATTACCTCCTTACTAACTTTAAACTTATTACTTATTCTTCCTAATCTATGTTCAGACCATTCTAGTGAGTCATTTCTTTTCACAGTTTTTAATTCCAATAAATAATCTTTAGGTACTAAAAAAGAGCCCGTTAACTGGTTACAAAATATTTCAATCTCCTCGATATGGGACTCGTTATCAACATAATTTTCCCATTCCAGTGAGTTAGAGGGAATACAGATCCCTTCAGTATCCAATAAAATATGCCCTAACTCGTGAAATATTGAGAAAATTCTACCCTTCACTGAATCCTTAGTGTTTACTGTGATCACTGGGATCTTATTACTTTTCACTGAAAATGCTCTTACTTCTTCTATCGGCATAGAATTTTGAGTAACTATCAAGCCAATATCTTCTAAAACACTGATCCAGTTGTCGAGAGCCTCTCTCGCATCATCCCACTCTAATTGTTCCTCTACAGTTACATTCAACCACTCTCTTAGTTTTTTTGAGATCTCCTCAGGGTTATTTGAAAGTTTTATATTTCCCATGTAATTTGTTATTTCTTCCTCAAATTTTCCTTTTAGTTCTTCAGTTAAATTCTGAATGCGCCAAGCTTTCCTAATAGCTAATCTTGTATCTTTCGATAATGGCAGTTCTTTTTTGTCAGGTAAAGTTCTAAAATCAGTTGGATAAGATGGATCTTCCGGTGGCTCTGGTAAAAAGAACACCGCTAGAGGCCTTTTATAATAATCAGAAAGCTTTTTTAGTTGATATAGAGTAGGATGTTTATCTCCTAATTCCCAGCTTTTGACTAAATCCTCCTCTACCTCAAGTTTATCTGATACCTCTTTTATATCCATACCTATGCTTTTTCTCGCCCATTTTAAAATGGAAGGATCAACGGACACCTCTTTTGCTTTTTTTATCAATCTTTACCCCTCATCGTGCCTAAATTCTGCATTTCATTTTATGTTATTATTTCCAACATTATAAATTTTACTTATAGATGAGGATAGACAGAAGCTCCCCTCCGTTCAGGGAGGAGGACGGATCCGCAGGAGAGAATTTCCTGCTCTTATGTCGGAATTTCGGATGAAATTCCAAATATCGATGGAATTCATGAAAAGAATTCAAGTAGACACTCAGCAAGTGTGCCTCGTGTTGTGTGAAGCCACACCTTCCGTATCTCTACTATCACTGTCGTCGAAGGATCGGATATCCTTCTACCATTGGAATTATAGAAATCCCTACTCTCGCTTCAGGCGAAGCCCTCGTGATTTGCGGTAGATTGCAAAAGTTTGGAAGGGGGGGGTTTCGATACTAATTCGAAAATTGTAAAAAAATATGGTTTCAAATTATTCCTCTGCGAAAGCAACATGGATATTCAGGCGAACAAAACCTTTTTCAGAGGAGATCAAGTAGAGAAGATGAGATATAGTGGGATTCGAAAGTTTTTAAAACAAAACTTCGACCTACATTCAAAGACTCAAAAAATTTCGTCTTTGAATATACCGCTGAAAGTTAACGTAGGTCTGACAGATCCCTGTAAGCTTTCTTCCTATGCGAGATCTTCTCAACCAGTACTTCCTTTTTTTCTTCATCTACCCAATAGATCGCCCTATAATCACCTATTCTGAGTCGATATAATTCGGGATCTGATGTTCCCGATAATTTTTTCACATCTCTCCCGCTTCCCGATCTTTTTGGGTCTTGAGATAGTCTTTTCAAACCTTCCCTCACCCGGGTAGATACCTCGCCCAGATCATTCAGTTCTTTCTCCGCTTCAGGGTTCAGGAGGATGTCATACTTCTTCGAGTTCAACGTACTCATCTCGATCGGTCTTTTCTATCCGCTCATACACTTCATCGATCATCTCTAATTCTTCTTTACTCAATCCCAGCAGTCTTTCGATTATATCGTCGTATGATTCTCCTTTTCTACCCAGATTTTTTAGTTCATCTTTGGTTTCTTTTTTCAGTGCGATGGTTGTCCTTTCCATATTTGTCTATAATGATTATGCAGCTTATAAATTTTATGCATACTGCAGATTTCCCACAGAATGAAAAATTCTGCTATTGCTGAAATAAACACCTGATACGTCATGGAAGTGCTGGTCTCCATCAAATACTCTATAATATCCGTAGAGTCGGACAGATCAGGACTTTGAAAGTAGAGCGATGAGCGCCGCCGATCGAAACGAAGATGACGACGACAATGATTA
>PWDW01000255.1 GCA_003553225.1 Halanaerobiaceae bacterium | reverse complement strand
TTTTCCAGCTTATCCATTTTTTCAAGCCTTTTTTCCATGCTGCTGGCTCTTTTATGCAGTTTTGCATCACCACTCTGTCTCCCCCAGCGGTGCAGTCGTTCAATTGCTTCCTGGAGCTTTTGAATTTTCTTTTGCTGATTTTGATAGGCTTTCATTCTTTGCTCAAATCGGCGTTTTCTCTCCTTAAGATAGTATGAATAATCACCACTGTACTTTTCTGCCCGGCCCTGCTTTAATTCCACAATTCTTTCTACAACCTGATCTAAAAAATAACGGTCATGGGAAATAATCAGCACTGTACCTTCATAATTATTTAAATAACGTTCCAGCCAGTGTATTGAGGATATATCCAGGTGGTTGGTAGGTTCATCCAGCAGCAGGAGATCTGGCTCCTTAAGCAGCAGTTTAACCAGTCCCAGGCGGGTTTTTTCACCACCACTCAGACTGCTGACCTTTTTTTTCAGCTCCCGATGAGAAAAACCCAATCCTACCGCCACTTTATATATTTTGCTCTGATAGGCATATCCACCTTCTTTTTCAAATTTTTCCTGTAATTCACTGTATTCACTCATAAGTTTATTGTGTCGTTCTTCCTTTTGGCCCGGCTGAATGTTAGAAATTTTTTCTTCCAGAACACTCAGCTTCTGTTCCCAAAAGATAAGTCTTTCAAACACAGTCTCCAGTTCTTCCAGTAAAGTGTGCTCCTCCTTTAGATCCGGAACCTGATTTAAATAACCGATCTGCTGATCATTTCTAACCGAAACTGTACCCTTATCAGGTGTTTCCAGCCCGGCAATTATTTTAAAGATTGTTGTTTTCCCGGACCCATTGGCTCCTATCAAAGCGGTTATTTCATTCTGGCTGAGATCCATATCAAAACCACATAAAACTTCATTTAATCCAAATGATTTTTTTATATTATTCAGATTCAGCACTGACATACCATAAGCACTCCTTTAATCCTCAATATAATCAAACTCCAGGGGACCGATGTTCACCGAATCCCCTTCCTGAAGGCCTTTTTCCTCCATTTTATCATAAAGACCATTGCTCTTAAGAACCCTCATCATGCGCTGGACAGCGGCATCATTACCAAAAGTTGTTTTCTCAATCATCTCTTCAACCAGTTTACCGGTTATCCGATATTCATGAGGTGCAGTCTTTTTAATTATAATGTCTTCTTCTTTCTCAAAATCAGGACTGATAACCACTTCCTGTTGATCTTCTTTTTTGGAACTGGAAAGTACCTGGCTGCGGTCGGGCAGTTCTGCAAGTTTTTCTCCTATTTTGTTGACCAATTCCTGTACCCCCTGATGGGTTACCGCCGAAATAGGAAAAACTTCATATCCCCGGTCCACAAGCTCTTTTTTTACCATTTCTATTTTGTGGTTTTCAGATACAAGATCAATTTTGTTCAGGGCAATAATCTGCGGCAGACGGGAGAGATCCTGTTCATAATTGGCCAGTTCATTATTAATTATCTCAAAATCTTCCAGAGGTTCACGCCCTTCACTCCCGGAAACATCAATCACATGGACCAGAAGTCTTGTTCTCTCCAGGTGTTTGAGAAATTCATCCCCCAGGCCTACCCCCCGATGAGCTCCCTCTATCAGGCCCGGTATATCAGCCATTACAAAGGAATTAAACTCTGAAAATTCAACCACACCCAGAGAGGGATTAATGGTAGTAAAGTGATAGGAAGCAACCTCGGGTTCAGCGGCTGATACTACAGATATCAAAGTTGATTTGCCGACATTGGGAAAACCTACCAGGCCGACATCTGCCAGAAGCTTTACTTCCAGCTTTAGGCGGTGATATTCTCCTGGTTCTCCTTCTTCTGAAAACCGGGGAGTTCTCCGGGTTGACTTCTTAAAACGAGCATTGCCCCGTCCGCCTTTTCCCCCTTTAGCGGCCACAAAAGTCTGATTTTGTTCTGTTAGATCAGCCAGCATCTCTCCTGATTCAGCATCATATACAATAGTTCCCGGAGGTATGTTGAGAACCAGATCTTTTCCACTGGCACCGGTTTTTTTCTGACTTCCGCCATTTTCTCCATCTTCAGCTTCAAAACGACTGCGGTAACTTAAATCACCGAGGGTATTCAGACTCTCATCCACCTTAAATACTACATCTCCACCATCTCCACCATCTCCACCATCCGGACCACCTTTATCAATGTATTTCTCCCGATGGAAGCTGACAATACCATTACCTCCATCTCCAGCCTTTACTTCAATTTCGATTTCATCAACAAACATAATGATCACCTTCTTTTATTAAAGCAAATTTAACGAAAAAAATCCCCCAGCAGTATTACTGAGGGACTCGTTTCAGAAAAATTTATTATTTATTTAACCGGCAACACTTGCCAGCTGTTCTTCAGTATAAACACTTATCTGCCGGTTCTTTTTCCCTTTCCTTTCAAATTTAACATAACCGTCTATCTTGGAGAAAAGTGTATCATCACTACCCCGGCCCACATTTAAACCGGGCTTAAATTTTGTACCCCGCTGTCTGACCAGGATACTGCCGGCATTTACATACTGTCCATCAAATTCTTTAACTCCCAGCCGTTTCGATTCACTATCTCGACCATTCTGCGTACTACCAGTAGCTTTCTTCGTGGCCATTTATACTCACCTCCTGGAAAGATTTAAAATTTTAATCAGATTTACTCAGTTATAATATCTTCAATAAGTACCCGGGAATATGGCTGTCGGTGTCCCATCGTTCGGCGCTGACGGGTTTTGGGTTTATACTTAAAAACCACAACCTTCTTATTTTTTCCATTTTCAATTACTCTACCCTGGACCCTGACATTTTCCAGATAGGGTCTTCCAAATTCAACCCCTCCTTCTTCATCAGAAAGGGCCAGAACTCTTTCAAACTCGACACTTTCATCTTCGTCAGCGGGTAATTTTTCAAGTTTGACCATCTGTCCTTCTTCAACTTTATACTGTTTACCACCTGATTTGATTACGGCATACATTTATTCTCCACCTCCTCACCTCGGACTCGCCGGATCCAGGCAGCCTTTCGGCATTTTCAGCCCGATCCGTGCGGTTTTGGCTGCAGGTATTTCTGCAAATATAAATTCTTTAATAATAAATCCTTCTTAATTTTAGCATATTATTTATCTCAAGTCAAGCAGAAACCAGCCGGGCCCGGGCAAAAGTACGGGAGACTTCCCTGATCTCAACTTCTACCCTTTCATTAATCAGATGGCCCCCTCCTTTAACAATAATTATATACCCTTTAAGACGGGCAATACCATCATCTTCATTATTTATATGTCTTTCTTCTATTTTCACTTTTACTTTTTCACCTTCGTTAACGGGAAGAGATCTTTTTCGAAGACGTTTTCGGCTCCCTTTATCCAGAATATTTAAATCTTCAATATGCAGATCTTTGTTACCATTGATATATATTTCAATCTGTAATTTATTCTCCAGTTCAGTAAGCTTGTCCCCACCTGAACCAATCAATACAGCGGCTACCCGGGGATGCATCTCCAGTAAAATAGCGGAAAAATCTTCATATACTGTCATCTTCTCCAGTTTTCTTATTACCTCCAGGGCCATTGTCTTCTCTGACAGAACCTGCCCGGTACCATCACAGTAGGGGCAGTCTTTTTGAACCAGATCTCCCAGGTCATCTCTGACTTTTTGTCTTGTCATTTCCACCAAACCCAGCTGAGTAAGCCCCAGGACTCCCGTTTTGGTCCTGTCCTTGCTCAGTTCGTCCTTCAGGGTATCAAGTACCTGATTTTGATGTTCTTTTTTATTCATATCAATAAAGTCAATAATTATTATTCCACCAATATCACGCAGTTTTAACTGGCGGGCAATTTCCCGGGCCGCCTCCATATTTGTCTTGAAAACTGTTTTTTGCAGATTATCTTCCCCAATATATTTGCCCGTATTTACATCAATAGAAACCAGGGCTTCTGTAGAGTCAATTATGATATAACCCCCGGAATCCAGCCAGACCTTACGGCGGAATATTTTCTCCATTTCTTTTTCAATACCATAGTTTTCAAAAATAGGGGTATCTTCTTTATAATAAAAAACTCTATTTTTTAGATGGGGAGCAATCTTTTTGGTTTTTTCCAGCAGTTCTTCATAAACATCCCGGTCATCAACAACCACCTTATTAATATCAGTTGAAAGATAGTCCCGGACTATGAGCTTGATGAGCTCTACATGTCTGTAGATCAAGACCGGGGCCCGGTTATTGCGATAGCGATGCTGAACTGTTTTCCAGATATTGGTTAAATAATTATAATCATTTCGGAGCACACTTTTTTTCTTATCCCGGGCATTGGTGCGCACAATTACTCCAAATTTATTACCGGTAAAACTGCGGGCAATACTTTTTAATCTCTCTCTCTTGTTATTATCTTCTATTCTGCGTGAAACTCCGATCCGGTTTTCAAAAGGAAGTAATACAAAATAACGCCCGGGGATACTTATTTTGCAGGTTGCTTTCGGTCCTTTGCTGCCTATGGCCTCTTTGGCCACCTGTACCATAATTTCCTGGCCCGGCTGCAGAACATGTTTTATCGAAAGCTGTTTTTTATTCCATTTGTCTTTCTGTTTTTTATTTAACAAAGGATAAATATCACTTATATGCAGAAAAGCATTCTTTTCTGCACCGATATCTACAAATGCAGCCTGCATTCCGGCAAGAACATCCCGCACCCGACCCCGGTAAATATTGGATGCAATTTGATCATAGGTATCTGTTTCCAGTAAAACATCCTCAAGTTTATTATCAACCAGAATTCCGGCTCTTTTTTCTCGAAGTCCGGAATTAATAATAATCTGTTTACTCAAATATTGATCACCTCTCTAACCACATTAATCATTAACTATAATTTCCGAAAAAGGTTTATACAATTTTTCATCTTTACGAACAAACATGCCTTCTCTAATAATATTGACAACGGGAATCGATTCTAGATTCTCCTCCTGTTCACTTAAAGCTCTGACAACTTCAGAGGGGCGAACATTCCCACTGCTGCCTGTACTTACGGTAAATCTCCACAATTTTTCAGCTTCTGCTTCAGCTTCATAAAGCAATGGTCTTAAATCCAGCCGGCGATCCTTCTTGTTACGACGGTGGCGGGTAATCTCAATCTTATTCCGGGCCATAAAATTCTGCAGTATTTGTTCGGGCTGCACAGGACCTGAAAATTTCATTACAAAAAGATAAACTGCAGTATTAACAGCAGCCTGTAAAGATTTTGCATCATCGGGAATATAATGAGCTTCACTTATCTTAATACCCTGAGGTAAATTGTTATTAATTCGGTTTACAGCTTCTGAAGCCGGTATCTGTGCACATAACTCCAGGTCAAGATATTCTGAAAAGCCCACCATCCCTACCGGCAGAGGCTGACCGAGGGCAAGTTTAATATGGGGATTATATCCCTGAGAATAAGCCGCCGGCAGCCGGGCTCTGCGAAAACTGCGCCGAAAAGTATCCATCAATTCCAGGTGAGATATATAGCGGACCGGTTTTAATTTTTTAAATTCTGCTCTAATCAGCATATAAATCGGCCTCCGGAAATAATAAATTTATTCCACAGCCGGTACAGCGCCCTTCATGACGGCAGTCGGGGGTTAGCTCTTCCGAGAGTGCTTTTTTATATTCATTATACAAAAATTCCCGGTCAACACCCATATTTATATGGGCCCAGGGAAGACACTTTTCAGGTGAATATCCACTGATAAAAGTAGAAAACTTTAGATTGCTTTTGTGCAGGGCATCTTCCCACAGTGAAAAGTCAAACAGTTCATTCCAGCCATCAAAACGAGCACCCTTCTGCCATGCTTTTTCAATTACCGGGGCCAGACGGCGGTCCCCACGGGCCATAAGCCCTTCAACCAAACTCATATCGGGTTCATTCCAGCTGAGATGAACTCCCCTCCCCTTTATATTATTTCTTAAATAGGACTGTTTCTTTTCAATAGATTCCCGGTTTTCCATAGCCACCCACTGGAAAGGAGTAAAAGGTTTGGGAATAAATGAAGAAACACTAACTTCAATATTGGTCCTCCTCCCGGAGGTTTGGCGCCCTATTTTTTTTACCCGGTCCACCATACTGACAATTCCTTCCAGGTCTTTTCGGGTCTCGGTGGGCAGTCCAATCATAAAATAAAGTTTTATCCGGTCCCAGCCAGAATTAAAAGCAGCCCGGACCGCCTGATATAAATCTTTCTCACCAACCCCCTTATTGATCACCCGGCGGAGTCTCTCTGTGCCCGCCTCTGGGGCAAAAGTTAAACCGGATTTCCTGACCTTCTGTACTTCTTCTGCAAGTCTAACTGAAAATTCATCTATACGCAGTGAAGGGAGTGAAATACTAATTTTTTGACCGGAAAATCTGTCAGTTAATTCTTTAACCAGAGTTTCTATATCACTGTAATCCACTGTACTTAATGAATTAAGAGATAACTCACTATATCCCGTTTTCTCAAGAATTTTTTCGGCCAGTTCTAATATTCGTTCCTTACTTCGCTCCCGAACCGGCCTATATGTCATACCGGCTGCACAAAAACGACAGCCTCTGGTACAGCCCCGGGCTACTTCAATAACTGCCCGGTTGTGCACAATATCCATAAAAGGAACCAGAAAACCAGTGGGATAAAAAGATTGATCCAGATCATTTACAATCTGCCGCTTTATAGTCTTTTTTATCTCCGGAAATTTAGGGTTAAATTCTTTTACTCCCCCACTTTTATGATAAGACACCTCATACATTGACGGAACATAAACACCCGGCAGCTTACTCATTTTCTTCAAAATGTCTTTTCGGTTTAAACCCTGGTTTTTAAAGTTGAAATAAGTATTGACCAGATCAATAATAAAATCTTCAGCCTCCCCTATAAAAATTAAATCAAAAAACGGGGCAGCTGGTTCTGAATTGTAAACTGTTGAACCACCTCCTATAATCAGAGGATGACTGCCGTCTCTGTCTTCTGTATAAAGAGGGATATTGGCCAGATCAAGCATATTGATTATATTGGTATAGCTCATTTCATACTGCAGGGTAAAACCTATAATATCAAAATCTCCGGCCCTATGACCGGATTCAAGTGAAAAAAGAGGGAGCCCTTCCTCCCGCAGCAGATTCTCTAAATCAATCCAGGGTGCAAAAGCCCTCTCACAGAGTATATCTTCCTGTTTATTTAAAAGATGATACAAAATTTTAATTCCCAGATGAGACATTCCAATTTCATAAGTATCGGGAAAACAAAGCAGTATTTTCTTTTTCTGAGTGGTCCCCTCTTTTTTGATCTGATTCCATTCCCGGCCTATATATCTTTCCGGCTTCTCAACTTTATAAAGTTTATTTTCAATTTTGCTGCTTACTATCATCAAAAATTCTCCTCTTTATTAAAAACCAAGTTTCTTACGGTGTATATTTACATTTATAATTAATCCGATTCCTATTAGAAAGGCAACCATAGAACTACCCCCATAACTTAAAAATGGCAGGGGAATACCCGTTATCGGCATCAGACCCATACTCATGCCTATATTCTCAAATATATGGAAAAAAAACATAGACGCAATTCCGGTTATAATTAACTTACCATATTTATCTTTGATTTCTAAAGCAATATTTATAAACTGAGATAAAAGAAAAAAATACAGAATCAACAGCACAGAAACTCCTATAAAACCAAATTCTTCACCAAATACGGCAAATATAAAATCCGTGTGTTTTTCAGGTAGAAAATTTAACTGGTTTTGGGTACCTGCAAACCAGCCTTTCCCGCTGAAACCACCGGAACCAACCGCAATCAAAGATTGAATAACATTATAACCACTACCCTGGGGGTCAATACCGGGATTTATGAAAATCAGCAGTCTGTTTATCTGATACTCCTGTAAAAACGGAACCTGTACTTCTAAAAATAGCTGTGAAACAATAATTAAAACCGTGATCAGCAGGAGGGCACCTATAAAAACCAGCAGCATTTTTCTATTAGCACCGGCCACAAAAAGCATGGCCAGAAAAATGAAAAGCAGAATCAGAGCTGTACCCAGATCATTCTGCAGTAAAATCAAAACAAAAGGTACAGAAATAAGAATAAATGGTTTGAGAAAACCTTTTAAGGTCTGCAGTTCATCTTCTTTTTTTTCTAAATATGAGGCCAGAAATAAAACAACAAAAATTTTGGCAAACTCCGAGGGCTGAAATCGAAACCAGCCCCAGCTGAGCCAGCGGCGGGCCCCACCAATTTGTTCGGCTGAAAAAAGAATATAGACCAGCAGACCGATGGTCAAAACATAAAAAGTAATATGAAAATATTTTAATTTCCGGTAATCAATAAACTGCATTAAAAAAATAAAACCCAGTCCCAGAACTGCAGCTGTCAGCTGCCGGTAAATAAGATTCATACCACCCTGTTCGGGATTGTTAATTTCCACCGCACTGCTGAGTACAATAAAACCTATGATTATGATCATCAGAGTTAGTAAGGGGACAAACAGATTTAAATTTTTAAAATAATTTGTTTTCCACTCTAAAAACATACTTCCCCCTTTTGAAATAAAGGCTGCATAAAATAGCTGTAATTCATAATCATTATTTTAATGGAAAATTGGCCCGCAGAGCCATCATCTCTTCCTCGCGATCAACTTCCATTTCTATTTGTTCATCTTCTATCTCTACATATTTGCAGATTACTTCCACCAGCTCATCCTGCAGGGACTCCATTTCGGCAGGAGATAGTTTTACTCTATCCTGGACCAGAATGAACTGCAGTCTCTCTTTGGCTATATTTTTGCTTTCTTCTTTTTTCTCTTCTTTATCTAAAATACCGATTTTTTGTAATATCTCCGTTATACTGATTGTAAAAACCTCCTTTTGTAAATTGCATTTTTAAATAGCCTTATTTAAAATCAGTAAACTACATAAAAATTATTTGATTTGTTAGGATAAACCAACCATTTTTTTTAGTTTGCTAAAAAATGAATCCTCCTCAAGAGACATTAGGGGAATATCCTCTCCTTCAATACGCCGGGCAATATTATTAAATGCTTTACCGGCTCTGGTCTCTTCATTAAGGGCCACAGGTTCACCTTTATTGGTGGAAACCACTATATTCTCATCATCAGGAACAATTCCCAAAAGCTCTATAGCCAGGATTTCAATCATATCATTAATATTCATCATGTCTCCCCGGTTAACCATATCGGCAACAATTCTATTGATCACAACCTGGGGATCATTAACACCTTCTGCTTCCAGCAGACCTATTATACGGTCTGCATCCCTTACAGCCGAAACCTCCGGGGTGGTAACTATGATTGCTTTATCAACACCTGCTATTGCATTTTTAAACCCCTGTTCAATACCGGCCGGTGAATCAACAATAACATAATCCATTTCTTCTTTTAGCTCATCAATTAGTTCCTTCATCTGGGAAGGACTTACCGCTGATTTATCTCTGGTCTGAGCTGCAGGCAGTAAAAACAAATCATCAAAACGCTTGTCCCGAATCATACCCTGTTCCAGACGACAGTTTTCCTCTACTACATCAACAATATCATAAACAATCCTGTTTTCCAGTCCCATTACCACATCAAGATTCCGCAGCCCAATATCAGCATCTATTAAACATACTTTTCTGTCCCTCATGGCCAGTGCTGTACCTAAATTGGCGGTAGCAGTGGTTTTTCCCACTCCACCCTTACCAGAGGTGATTACTATTGCTTTACCCATTTTGTTCCTCCTTTGATATAAACATCATTATGCTAAATATTATATTCTTCGACAACAATATTATTATTTTCAATAAAAGCTTTTTCAGGAACCTCCTTTTTGGATGATTTTTCATCTTCCGGAGGACGGGAAATTAGATCAGCTATCCGCAGCTGGGTTGGATCCAGGTGTAGGGCCAAAACCTCAGCTTCCCGGTAACCTCCTGCTCCGGCATGTACAACCCCTCTTAAATTTCCAATTACTACAATATCTCCGGTGGCAATAATTTCAGAACCGGGATTTACATCACCCATTATTACTATGTTTGTTGGATACTTAACCTTTTGGCCGGATCTAATTGTTCTTTTTATAAAAACCGTTTCCCGCTTTTGAGGCCCTTTTATTTTGGAAGTCGGCTTTTTTGGTGAGGTATGATTCCTGGCAAAATATATGTTTTTAACATCTTTATAATTTTGAACAATCTCTATAATCTTATCAATCTGGTTTATACTAAATTTCCGGTCGGCAAGATCAATGTACAGGTCCACACCTGAAAAAAAGTTTTTGGCTTCTTCTGTATGCTGCTGAAGTTCCTGTTGGATAATACTAAAACTAATTCCTGATTCAAAGGTTATAACCGCCCCCTGAGCGGTTATTTCAAAAGAA
Organism: Halanaerobiaceae bacterium; assembly: GCA_003553225.1. Classification (GTDB taxonomy): domain Bacteria; phylum Bacillota; class Halanaerobiia; order Halanaerobiales; family Halarsenatibacteraceae; genus T1SED10-99. The sequence continues at coordinate 7,920 of PWDW01000255.1, read as the reverse complement.
AAAGCAGATTTCATAAAAATTATCTCCTTTATTATAAATTTCTGGTATTATGGACAAAATCCTTCACAAACCATAAATTATTCCGCAGAAAATTTAGAATCCATGTCTCTTAAAATATCAGCCAGCAGTGCCGGAGGACCTTCCCGGGATAAATTTGTGCCAATAGATCTTTCTATATTATATTCTCTATGGTTTTCGGTTATACTTTTTTCTTCATTTATTGTTTCAGCTTCAGAAAAATATTCGGTTAAAATATCTCCAACCAGAGGCAGGGTGTTGGCACTGGAAGCACCATTTTCCAGGAAAACGACAAATGCCACCTCGGGATCGGAAGCCGGGGCATAACCCACAAACCAGCCGTGATTTTCACCTTCAACAGCTGTCTGAGCTGTACCCGTCTTGCCCGCAACTTTATAAGATAAATCTGAAAAATAACCACTACCTGTGCCATAATCCTTTTCGGTGGTATCTATCATTCCTTCTTCCAGTATTTCAAAGGCTTCTTTCCCCACATCCAGCTCTGTTATTACTTCAGGCTCCCACTGTTCTAAAATGCTGCCATCCTGATCCAAAACACGGTTTACCAGCCGGGGGCGGTAAATTTTTCCCCGATTGGCCACCACCGAAACCATATTGAGAAGCTGCAGTGGGGTCACCAAAAGACCACCCTGACCAATAGCCAGATTTACTGAATCACCGGGATACCATCCTTCCCCACGGGTCTGCATTTTCCAGCGGTGATCAGGTATCTGCCCCCTTGATTCATAAGGAAGATCAACCCCTGTGAGCTCACCAAATCCATATCTCCGGGAATATTCGATTAATTTCTCCCCTCCAAAATTCTGGTATAGGTCATAACCCAGTTCATAAAAAACAATATTATTAGACCGGGCAATAGCTCTGGTAAAATCAATTTCTCCTTCACCGACTGGATGCCAGTTTTTAAAGGGGCGGGACCATCCAGGTATATAAAATAAACCATTTTCATCCACAAATTTTGTTTCTCCCCTAACCCCCAGTTCCTCAATTGCTGCTGTACCTGTAACCAGTTTAAATACTGAACCGGCCGGATAGGGAGTTGTAGTTCTATTTAAAAATGGCCGCTGGGGATTACTGATTAATTCTTCATAATTTCCTGCAGAGATACCCCGGGCAAATAAATTTAAATCAAAAGAGGGATAGCTTGTTAGAGCCTTGAGAGCCCCGGTATCCGGTTCCATCAAAATAACCGCTGCTCCGGTTAAAAAGCTGCCCGATTCATCATCCTCCTGTTCTTCTTTTTGCCGCTGTTCACGAAGCAGCTCAATATGATCTTCCAGAAGTTTTTCAGTTTTTTTCTGAAGCTCCAGATCAATATTTAAAACTAAATCATAACCTGATTCCGGAGGTCTGGTTCCCAGGGTCTGTATTTTTTCTCCACGGTTATTAATCTCAATCTGTTCCATCCCCCCGGTTCCCCGCAGGTATGTTTCATAGGTGGCTTCCAGACCTGTTTTACCGGTATAATCACCAACCCGATAATTCTGGCCCTCATCATTTCTCAGTTCTTCTTTATTCACTTCCCCTACATAACCAAGTACATGAGCTGCTAGATCATTATAATTATAATCCCGGGCCGGGTAATCTTCAACCGTTAAGCCCGGTAATCTTTCCTGATTTTCCTTTATCAAAAGCATATTTTCCGGAGATATATTCCTCTTAATTAAGACCGGAAAAGAAGTAAAAACAGAACCCATGGCTTCTATATTGCGTTTTCTATTAACCCGATAATTATAATATAGAGATTCCCGGGGGGATTCCGGCTCATTATCAAACTCAAGATCACAAATTTCAACCAGACGATTGATAAGACCGGTAACTTCAAGCTGTTCCGGGACCTCCTGGGGTAAAATATAAATACTGTAGGCCATTTTATTGGCCGCCATAAGGTACTCCCGGGGGTTCTCTTCTTCTTCAAAATAACTGTAGATCTTGCCCCGGGGAGCATTGATAGGCCTGTAGGAGGTACGATTACCTTCAGACAGTTTTCTATAGTATTCTCCCTGAACCAGCTGCAGGTAACCCGCCCTCAGAAAGAGAATCAGCATTAGCATTATCATAATGTATCTAAAAATTTTAAGCCGTTTATTCATATTTTTTTATCCCCGAAATAAATCATCATTATTTTAACCAGCAGTGGATAAAAGATTATCCCCAAAAGAAAGTTAACAAAGGACTCCGGAAGCATAATCCGCCATACCATCTGCAAAAAATTACTGCTGAAACCTATTCCTGAATCCAAAAAATCAACTGCCAGAAACTGTATCATAGTGAACAGAAAAATAAATAATGGTGGAAAAATAAAATTTTCTTTAAAAACTTTTTTGCTCCAAAAACCAGAAAAAAGACCAAAAAGCAGTTTTAAAAAGGTATAATATCCTGTATTAATTGTAATAAATATATCCTGCAGTAAACCGGCTCCCCCACCAACCAGCAGTCCATCTTTAGGTCCGGAAATAAAACCGGTGATCACAACAAAGATCAGCATTAAATCCGGGATTATCGCTCCCGGAATAAGATAGGATAGGACAGTTGTCTGCAGCAGCAGGGCTAAAAACACAGCCACAAAATAAAAAGATGCTTTTTTCACAAAGGCCACCTCAAAAATTGGTGATAACTAAAACTTCTTCAAGAGTATACTGCCCGGCATAAAGCTGTATTTCAGCCTTCTGAGTTAATCCATAATTGTCTTCCTCAACTTTAACCACCCTGCCCACGGGCAAATATTTGGGATAATTTTCTGAAAGTCCAGAAGTTAATATATGGTCTCCATATTCAATATCAGCTTCGGGATCTATATTCTCCATAATATTATATTTCTTCTGTCCTGTTTGCCCGCTGATAAGCCCTAAAACCCGGGACCGTTCAACAATACCCCCTGCTGCAAAACGCGGATTATAAACAGGTATAACCTGGGAAGTACTCACTCCAACCTGGCTTATCTGGCCCACAAGGGAACCATTGTATGTAATAACCGGCATATTTTCCTCAAGACCATCTTTTGAACCGCGATTTATTATTAATATATCTTCTTGATTTGTGGGGGCTTTAGCTATAACCAGAGCTCCGGTCACTTCATAATCAACAAATTCTTTAAAGGCATCAAGAAAATCTGTGAATTCTTCAAGACGCTTATTCTGCTGCAGGGAAGCTTCCAGCCTGTGGATCCTGTCCTGCAGTCTGCCCACTTCCCGTGTCAATTCACGGTTTTCAGAAACAATATCATTTAAATTAAAAATCACAAACACATAGGAAGTAATGGTGTTATATAAATATGCTGTAAACTCCACTACCGGACTAAACAGATTGTATAATCCACGATCCAGTCTGAGATATCCGGGGATGCTGAGGCCCAAATACTCACCCAGGCCCAGACCTGTGGTTAGTAAAACAATTATTAAAAATGCTATCAAAACATATTTATACCTGCTGTGCAACACCACACCCCCTTTAAATTAAAATTATCAGCAAATCAGGAAGATATTTTTCTGGGAGAAATTAATACCTCTTTAAGAGAATCAATTTCTTCCAGAGCTGTTCCGGTTCCATTAACCACACAGTCCAGAGGATCTTCGGCAAGATGAACGGGCATTTCCACCTCTTTTTTTAGCCGACCGGCCATACCTGACAGCAGGGAACCCCCTCCGATCAAAATGACCCCTTTGTCCATAACATCTGATGCCAGCTCAGGAGGTGCCTTTTCTAGAGTCATTTTCACCGCATTAATAATACTCTGAACGGGTTCCTCCAGAGCTTTTTGAATTTCTTCTGATTTTATTTCAACAGTTTTGGGCAGACCACTAACCAGATCCCGGCCTCTTATTTCTTTCGTTCCTTCTGCTTTTTCTTTTAGAGCCGATCCAACATCAATTTTAATCTCCTCGGCAGTTCTCTCCCCTATCATTAAATTATACTTATTTCTGACATACTGTACAATAGATTCATCCATCTCATCTCCACCAAGACGGATTGACCTGCTGTTGACAATACCACCCAGAGAAATAATAGCAACTTCAGTAGTACCTCCACCTATATCAACTACCATATTACCCGTGGGATCCTGAACCGGAAGCCGGGCTCCAATAGCGGCAGCCATTGGTTCTTCAATAAGATAAGCCTCTCGGGCTCCGGCTTCTTCAGTAGCATCAAGTACAGCTCTTTTTTCCACTTCCGTTACTCCGGAAGGTACACAAACAATTATTCGGGGGCGGACCAGTCTTGTTCTTTCATGCGCTTTTTTTATAAAATAGCGAATCATGGTTTCAGTTACATCAAAATCAGCAATAACTCCATCTTTCATGGGGCGGACCGCAACAATATTCCCGGGAGTCCGGCCGATCATATTTTTTGCTTCATTGCCCACAGCCAGTACTTTTTGACTATCTTCCCGGAGAGCTACCACTGAGGGCTCCCTGATTAAAATACCTTTACCTTTTACATAAAGCAGTGTGTTGGCGGTTCCCAGATCTATTCCCATATCACGGGAAAAAGGTGCACTTAAAAAATTAAATACCATATTATTTTCTCCTTTCTATTCTAGAACAAATCCTGTTCTTTCATACTAATGAAATTTCCATCACCTATTACAATATGATCCAGCAGTTCAATACCCAGCAATTCTCCAGCTTCAAAAATTTTTACGGTCAGCTGTATATCTTCCTCACTTGGTTCCGGAATTCCACTGGGGTGATTATGTGCCAAAATAACAGCAGCACTGCTTTTACGAACTGCTTCCCGAAAAACTTCTCGCGGGTGGGCGGGAGAACTGGTTAAACTTCCCCGGCTGATATCCCTGACCGCTATAACCTGATTTTTAACATCAAGCAAAACCGACTTAAAAATTTCCTGAGAAGCAAATCGTAATTCCGGCATAATTAAATTGGCCACATCTCGGGGATTATTTATATTTATCTTTGCCGGTCCCTCTGCGGCAAGAAATCGCTTGCTGAGCTCAACAAATGCTCTAATCTGGGTACCCTTGGCCCGGCCCACTCCCTTCAAGTTTTTCATTTCATCTATACTCAAATCATGCAGAGAACTGAGGCCTCCTGCAGTACCAAGTATATTTCTGGCCAGTTGAATTGCTGTACTGTTTTTACTGCCGGTTCTAATTATTAAAGCCAGCAGCTCAGAGTTAGAAAGCTGTTCAGCACCATATTTGATCAGTTTCTCGCGGGGACGTTCATCCCGGGGGAGTTCTTTAATGGTAAAATTATAATTCGCTTTGGACATAACAGTTCACTCCTGCAGCAACAGTAAAAAATTAAATTTTTTGTCCTAAAAACAGCAAACATTATATTCTTTTAACAGCTGACGGAGTTCAAAACGAGGTAAACCTACTACATTGTCATATGAACCTTCAATTTTGCGAACAAAAATTCCTCCCCGACCCTGAATACCGTAAGCACCGGCCTTATCAAATGGTTCACCCGTATTTATGTACTTTACTATCTCTTTTGAACTTAGAGCAGAAAAATAAACATCAGTTACCACACAGCTCTGAGATAATTTTTTTAGCTGGGTTTCATAAACACATATTCCAGTAAGAACCTGATGACAGGTACCACTTAATTTTTTGAGAATTTGCTTAGCTTCCCATTTGTCCTTCGGTTTTCCAATAACAGTATCATTATAGACCACAACCGTATCAGCACCAATTATTAATTCAGGACCTTTATGGCCCCTCTGCAGGGCCACCTCTTTTACTTTCTTTTCCGAAATCTCCTCAACCAGCTGCTGTGGTGATGGGCTACTAATTTCAGATTCTTTGATATCTGCCGGATGTACTTCAAAGTTGAGCTGCATTTTTTCTAAAAGTTTTTTTCTTCGGGGAGAAGCTGAGGCCAGTATAATTTTTTTGGAAGTCATTGCTGCTCCTTTTTATAAAGGGCTATTTTAAATTATGAGTTTAAATTGTGAGTTAAATATCGTAAACTAAATACGGCAATCAGACCAATTCCAAGTCCGGTTGGTACGGCCAGCAGAGTTAAATAGGGTAGATAATAAAAAATACTGGTAGTGGCCATGATAACCGAAGCAGTAGTAATCTGACCCACATTGTGGAATACAGCCCCCAGAACACTAATCCCGGGTACACTAACCTTTTCACTGGCCACATAAAAAACTGCCGCCATCACCAGATAACCGGCTAATCCACCAAATAGGCTCATAAAAAAAGGGATAGTCATAAATGTGCCCAGCAGTAGAGAACTTAAAATAATTCTAAGAATTAATATTTGAAATCCGGCAGATATACTTATAAAAACCATTCCAATGATATTAACCAGATTTGCCAGACCAATTTTAGCCCCGGGTACAGCTGCTGACATTGGAATCATCATCTCCACCGCTGCCAGGGCCAGACCCAGTCCGGCCAGTAAACCTATCAGGATAATCTTTTTTGTCTGCCGCATATAAATATATTCCTTCTTTATATATTTTATATCATCTTTGAAGCAGCATGAAAATGGTACTTTCTGAGTCTTTTATAATATATATCTTCTTTTATTATATCAAAGAAAAGTAATAATGTAAATGTTTTAATCCCTCAGCAAATCACTAAAACCATCACTGCTCCAGACCTCATCATCCCGGACCAGTAAACCTTCAATCCGGTCAAGCTCATTAATCAATTTTTGACCTTCCTCCCAGCCCATTATAAAAACTGCAGTCGAAAGTATATCTGCTTTTAGAGCTGTAGGGGCATAGATAGTTGAAGATCTCATTTCACGAACCTGATAACCTGTATGAGGGTTTATAAGGTGAGAATAACGTACCCCATCCTCCATAAAATAACGCTCATAATCACCTGAGGTGGCCAACCCCCCTTCACTAAGGGACATGATATATTCAGGAAAAATCTGTTCTGCAGCATCATCACGGGGATTTTTGATCCCCAGATTCCAGGGGCGGTCAGGTTTCTCGCCCAGGACCCCAATATTACCCCCGGCATTAATAAGAGCGGAGTCAATACCTTTTTCCTCCAGCAGTTCTACGGCTCTATCAACAATATAACCCTTGGCCACAGCCCCCAGATCCAGACTCATTCCTTCCGGGACATAAATCTGACGGGCTTCATAATCTATTTCCAGTCTGTCAAAGCCAATCTTCTCCTGAACAGTTTCAATTTCCTCTTCAGATGGAATTTTCATTTCTTCACTTCCAAAACCCCAGAGATCCAGAAGAGGACCAACAGTGGGATCAAAACGACCATCACTTTTCTCATAATAAATACGGCTCTCTTCCAGCATAGTAATTATCCCCTCAGGTACATTTACCGGTTCCTGAGCCATATTAATTTTATAAATCAAGCTATCTTCCTGATACCGATCGACTTTATCCGACCAGTCCTCCATTAGAATCAAAGCTTCCTGTAAAGCCTGTTCAGCCTCTTCTTTATCTCTGGAGAAAATATCTATTGAAATCACAGTATCCATTAAAAATTCTGTTTTCTGGATATGGTGAAAATCATTTCCCGATATATTATCCGGCCCTCCATTCTGACCCGACGGGAATATACTGGTATAATAAATATCATAAATTCCAATACCGATTATTACTAAAATCAGGATAATAACCGATATATAAATTTTTCTTTTTTTGCTGCTGCTCATGAAGGGGAGCTCCTCCTTTTAAAAAATCAATTATTATAAAATATCTTAATTCGGTCCCCAAAAGATCTCAACCAATTAGGACCGTTTAAAATGAACTATACCTGTATTTAAATGACAATATCTCTTTTTAAGACCCTGTAAAATATCATTAATATATATAGACCAGGACTGTCAGATCATTGGTCTTCGGGTTGTTTATATGCAACTTCTACAGCACCATCCACCGGACAAACCTCATAACACAGTCCACATTTAATACACCTTTCAT
>PWDW01000100.1 GCA_003553225.1 Halanaerobiaceae bacterium | reverse complement strand
CGGGCTCACTTTCATCAGCTTGCTGAATAAATAAAATACCGGTATTTATAATATTAAAGATTAAATTTCTTTTTCCTGCTTTTTTTCGTAATTATTTTTGTTTTTTTCGTAAATTATTGTATATATTGTGTAAACCGTTACCTCACCGGTAATTAAGCAATAAAAAAAGACCCTGTTTAAGGGTCTTAAGAATATGAAAATAATTTATTAATCCATATTTTTTATTATACGACCACTCTTCTAAATATTAAAATCTTCCAGACGGTATTCATTAACAAATTCCGAGGAATCAATATAAACAAAATTCTCTTCAACAACCTGTTCGGCAATATAAATTGGTGCCCCTTTTCTTAAGGCCAGGGCCACCGAATCACTGGGGCGGGCATCAATTCTTTTTTCTTCCCCTTTTTTGCCGGTAACCAGCTCTGCAAAAAAGACATTATTCTCCATTTTTATTATTTCTATTTTCTTAAGCTCAATATCCCATTCTCCCAGTACCCGGGTGAATAAATCATGAGTCAGAGGGCGGGGAACTTCTTTATCTTCCAGGGCCAGTACAATTGACAGAGCCTCCATAGAACCAATCCTCATCGGCAGACTCCCTTTTTGCTCCTCATCTTTGGCTTCCAGAATAACAATTGGCATATTGTTCTCCATACCGGATCCTACTACTTTCACTTCTGCTTCAATCATAACTAAACCCTCCCCAAAATATTTATAATCTATGCTATTTTATTATTTCACATCTATTTTCAGCCCTTCAGGCTATTTTATACTGCAAATAGGCGCTCGAAAAAAGCAACCAGCAGCTCCTTAAGGGTTTCCTCACTTTTTTTACGGCTGAAAATAAACATAATCACCGCCACCAGCAAAAACAGGACCGGAAGCAGAATATTTTCTGAATATGTTTCCTGCAGTACCAGAAAATCAAGCAGATAACCACCGGAAATCAAAGCAACCTGAACAGCTGTTATCAGTAAAAAGCGCTCATAAAAATTTTTCTGATAAAATGAAAAAAGCAATAAAATAAATATAATGGCCAGTCCAAATGAAAACCAGATAAAAGATCGGTCCCAGGGACCACCGGCCCGAAAAAAGGATTCTACTTCTTCATCTAATAGATAAAGATTGCGAAAAAAGCTGGCACAAAAAAGGGCCAATATGCTGTTAACAAACCAAATCAGAGTGATTAATATATTCTTCTTAGGATCCCGCAGAAAATATCTAATTACCGAAGGTACAAAATATATGACAAGTCCTGCCAGCAGAAGCAGAAGAATTATATTAAACAATTAACAAACCTCCATTCACGATAAACCTTTATTCATTTTAAATCTTTATTCATTTTAAATCTTTATTAATTATGGATCATCTCCACTTCCGTTGGTGAAAAATATTGATATATGCTGCTATTGCTTCATTCATTATAAATCTCCACTCATTATAAACCTTAATTCACAATCTCTAAAATTTATCGTTTTTTTTGTTTTCTTTCTTATTGTAAATATTCTATAATAACTTATATATCCCTGCTTTCTTTTGAATTAATCTCCAGAAATAAATCTGCAGATATGTTCTTATATATAATCACTTAAGAAAGGGTGGGATAAGACCCCCACCCTTTCTTGTGTATTTTATATTTTTATGTCCAGCTGTAGTGTGTGGACTATATCTTCAAACCAGAAAAGAGCAGTTAATTACTCTTCATCCCCTCCATATGATTCCGCCAGGCGTTTATAATCTTGATATCTTTGCCGGGCATCCTCTTCTGCCTTTTCAAATAATTCTTCGGCAATATCCGGGAAATTAATCTGCAGCTTGGAGAATCTGGTCTCACTCAGAAGGAAATCCCGGAAAGATTCTTCCGGTTCATCGGAGTCCAGAACAAAGGGGTTTTTACCTTCTTCTTCTTTACGTCGGGGATCATATCTGTACAGATGCCAGTAACCTGCTTTAACTGCTTTTTCCTCCTGCTCAATGCTCCTGCCCATACCTTCTTTTAGACCATGAGCAATACAGGGAGAATAGGCAATTATCAGGGAGGGACCATCATAGGCTTCAGCCTCTGCAATGGCTTTAACGGTCTGATTCATGTCCGCCCCCATGGCAATCTGGGCCACATAAACATAACCGTAAGTCATGGCCATTCGACCCAGGTCTTTCTTTTTAACCTCTTTTCCGGAAGCTGCAAAAGCTGCTGCTGCGGCCCGGGGAGTGGCTTTAGATGCCTGACCACCGGTATTGGAATATACCTCAGTATCAAAAACCATTACATTAACATCATCATCCTGGGCTAATACATGGTCTAAACCCCCATAACCAATATCATAAGCCCAGCCATCTCCACCGAATATCCACTGAGATTTTTTAACCAGGTAACTCTCTCTATCCAGAATCTGTCCCAGCAGAGGATCATCGGCCTTATCTTCAAGATAGGGCATCATCATTTTTTTAGCTTTTTTGGTGGCTTCCGGGTCTTTTTTGTTATCCAGCCACATTCTAAAGGCTTCTTCCAGCTCATCGGGAAGACCATTATCCAGTGCTTCCTCCATCAGCTGACCGGCTTTTTCTCTGACTTTTTCCATGCCCAAAAACATACCATAACCATACTCGGCATTATCCTCAAACAGGGAGTTAGCCCAGGCGGGCCCATGCCCCTCATCATTGGTAGTGTAAACCGAGGTGGGTGCTGAACCTCCCCAGATGGAAGAACAGCCGGTCGCATTGGCAATCAGCATGCGATCACCAAACAGCTGGGTAACCAGTTTGGCATAGGGTGTTTCTCCACAGCCACCACAGGCCCCATGGAACTCAAGCAGGGGCTGCTGGAACTGACTGCCTTTAATGGAATCTTTGGCCATCAGTTCCTCTTTATAAGTTACATTTTCAGTAATATATTCCCAGTTATCTGCTTCTTTAGCAACCATTTCATCATAAGGGGTCATTTCCAGTGCTTTTTGAGGAGCGGGACAGACCTCATAACAGCTCCTGCATCCAATACAGTCGTGGGGACTAACCTGTATTCTGTACTGATAACCACTGAGATCTTTACCCAGGGCATCAATGGTTGTCATATCTTCAGGCCTGTCGGCCTCTTCTTCTTCATCAAACAGGAAAGGTCTAATAACTGAATGGGGACAGACCAGAGAACACTGATTACACTGAATACAGTTATCCGGAATCCAGTTCGGTACCTCAATTGCAACTCCCCGCTTCTCATAAGCGGAAATTCCCGGAGGAAAGCTGCCATCTTCTCGGCCTTCAAAGGCACTAACCGGCAGGTCATCACCCTCCTGTTTGAGAACCGGATCCACTACATTTTTTATAAAGTCAGGTCTATCATCTTGTTCATCTGCTTCATCTTCTGCCTCAGCCCAGTGAGCAGGTACTTCAACTTTAACCAGTGCTTCCCGGGCTCTATCAACAGCATCCCAGTTCATCTGTACTATTTTTTCCCCTTTGTCTCCATAACTGTCTTCAATAGCCTGTTTGAGATAATCAATCGCCTCATCCACAGGTAAAATATCAGCCAGCAGGAAAAATGCGGTCTGCATTACCGTATTTATTCTTTCACCCAGACCCACATCTGTAGCAATGTCAACAGCATCAATCGTATATAATTCAATATCATTTTCAGCCAGGAAGCGCTTCATCTCAGCCGGCAGATGCTCCTCAAGCTCATCTTTTGTCCAGCTGCAGTTCAGCACAAATGTGCCTCCGGCTTTCAGATCAGAAACCATGTCAAATTTATCGACATAAGAAGCCTTGTGACAGGCCACATAATCAGCATGTTCAATTAAATATGTCGATTTAATCGGGTCATCTCCAAATCGCAGGTGAGATACAGTTACCCCACCCGACTTTTTAGAGTCATAGGAGAAATAACCCTGAGCATATTTATCTGTATTATCACCAATAATCTTGATAGCATTTTTATTGGCACTTACAGTTCCATCTCCACCAATACCCCAGAACTTACAGGCTACAGTACTCTCGGGCTCTGAATCGATTGTTTCCTCAACTTTTAGATGAGTATTGGTTACATCATCAACAATTGACATGGTGAAGCCATCTTTAGGCTGATCTTTTTTTAGATTATCAAAAGCAGCCTTAACATCGGAAGGAGTAGTGTTTTTAGAACTCAGACCATAACGACCACCAACAACTTCCGGGGCTCCATCCTTATTATAAAATAGAGTCCTGACATCTTCATAAAGTGGTTCACCCAGGGAACCAGCTTCTTTGGTTCTATCAAGCACTGCAATTTTATTTACCGTATCCGGAAGAGCTTTCAGGAAATACTCTTCAGAGAAAGGACGATAAAGTCGGACTTTAATAACCCCAACTTTTTCTCCCTGCTCGGTCAGATAATCAACTGTTTCCTCAAGTGTTTCTGTAATTGAACCCATGGCCACCAGTATCCGTTCGGCATCTTCAGCACCATAGTAATCAAAGAGATGGTACTCCCGGCCGGTCAGCTTACTGATTTCAGCCATGTAATTGGCCACAATATCGGGAGTGGCATCATAAAACTTGTTACAGGATTCACGAGCCTGAAAGAAAATATCAGGATTCTGTGCTGTCCCCATAGTTACCGGATGTTCGGGATTCAATGCGGTTTTCCGGAACTCACGAACAGCATCATAATCCACCAGTTCTGCCAGGTCATCGTAATCCAGTACCTGTATTTTCTGAATTTCATGTGAAGTGCGGAAACCATCAAAAAAGTGAACAAAAGGAAGACTGGATTTAATGGCAGAAAGGTGGGCTATACCTCCCAGGTCCATAACCTCCTGAACACTGCCTGAGGCAATCATTGCACATCCGGTCTGCCGGGCGGCCATTACATCAGAATGATCCCCAAAAATAGACAGGGCATGTGTGGCCACAGAACGTGAACTCACATGGAAAACTCCCGGCAGCTGTTCCCCGGCAATCTTGTACATATTGGGAATCATCAGCAGCAGGCCCTGAGAAGCCGTAAAAGTTGTTGTTAAGGCCCCCGCAACCAGGGAACCATGCACCGCACCGGAAGCACCTCCCTCAGACTGCATCTCTGTTAAGCTTACCTCTTGATCAAAAATGTTCTTACGCCCATGGGCACTCCATTCATCAACCATTTCAGCCATGGGAGATGATGGGGTGATTGGATAAATAGCTGCTACATCTGTAAAGGCATAACCAATATGAGCGGCAGCAGTATTTCCATCCATGGATTTCCACTTATTTGCCATTATATTTTCCCTCCTATATGAAATGTGTCACATTTAATCATTTCCTCTTTCAGTATATTATACTTTAAAAACAGTGTCAAATAATATAGGCCTGAATTTTTTTAAAATATTATTCCTTTATTAACCCGCAAAAACAGCTGCCCTGAAGTATGTGATTCAAATATTTTGCATAAAAATAGCGGATATGTTAAACTAAATTTGAAAAATTCATAGGCTGTAAATAGATAATACATAATTATTTATTGCTCTTTTTATATGTAATTGTTCAGTTGACATAAAATTCACATATTACATTTAATTCACATGAAATAAATAAGCTTTTTAAATATTGGGAGCGATTTTAAAAAAATGAAAAAACTGCTTACCTTCCTTTTATCCTTTATTATATGGTTCTTATTTACCGGGTCGCTGGACCCTGCCCTTTTGCTTACCGGTCTTCTCATCTCAGCTTTAATTTCTATATTACTCAGCAGTATTGTTTTCAATTTTTACCAGCCAGCCGGTAATATCCGGGGCTGGATAAAGAAAATATTTTATGTTTTTGTGCTTATCGGAACCTATCTTTATGATTCCTATAAATCAGCTATAGAAGTCTCACTACATGCCCTGAAAAAAAATCCTGCTCTGGATCCCGGAATCGTGAAAATAAAAACAAATTTGAACAATCTGCTGGGTATTGCAGTACTGGCCAATCTGATTACACTAACTCCTGGTACAGTGGTAATTGATTATAATTTAAGGCAAAAGGAGTACCTCATTCACTGGATTAATGTTCAGGCTGAAAACGAAAAGGAAATCAAAAATATAATTGTGGGCCAGCATGAAAAATGGATTAAAAATATTTTTGAGTCTACAGGAGAGTGAAATAATGCTGGGAATAATTATTATTGTGAATTTACTTGCCGCTATAGCTGCTTTTTACCGGGTGCTAAAGGGACCTTCTGTTTTTGACCGCATAGCCGCTGTGGACTCCATTGGAATAATGTTTTTGGTGATCCTGGTTTTTATGAGCTATTATTTTGAGCGCCAGATTTTCATGGATGTAGCTTTAGTTTACGGGCTGCTGCTGTTCATTGATATCCTGATCATGGCCAAATATTTTGGGAAAACCGGGAGTGAATCCAGGTGAATGATTTTCTTCATTTTTTACGGGTTTTATTATTTTATTATTTTATTCTGTCCGGCACTTTTTTTTTGATAAGTACAGCTATAGGCATGATCCGTTTTCCGGACTTTTTCACCCGCCTGCATGCCGGTTCAAAATGTCTGGTAGCTGGAGGAGGGTCTATTTTTATTGGTTTTATAATATATGAGGGGCTCAGCCCGGTATCACTAAAATTACTGCTTCTGATTGCCGTACTGTTTGCAATTAACCCCACAGCAGTTCACGCACTGGCCCGATCAGCCTTTCACTCCGGTCACCTGCCGGTTAGCCCCGGACAGCTGTCCTCAAAAAAAGAAACCGGAAAGGAGCAGTCCGATGAATAATATAATTTTTTATCTGCTGTTATTCTTTTTAGTAGGCTCAGCTGCGGCTGCAGTATTTTCTGAAAATCTTATCAATTCCTTAATCAGCCTCTCGGTGTTCAGTGGTCTGCTGGTTATAATTTTCGTTTTTTTACAGGCCCCGGATGTGGCTCTGGCCGAAGCCGTAATCGCGGCCGGGATTACCACCACCTTTTTCATAATTGCCATCAATAAAACCTGTGATCTCGAAGACAGTGAATCCCAAAACGAATCCTGAATCTATGTGAAATCAAAATTTAACTTAAGGATACTTAATATTAATATACTTTTATTATACTTCTTTTGTTATGCTTTATACTTAAAGATACTTTAAAATACATCTTATTAAATTTGAAACTTTTCCATATCCTTTTTGAAATTAGGGAAACTAATAAAAGTAAAAATGTGTTGGGTCCTTAATCGATTTAGGTAAAAAAACAGTGTAGACCACAATTAAATAATTTTGGCTGTCTCAATTAAAATATTGGTATTTATTTCTTCATTAATATAGGATTTATTTCTGCATGAAAGTAATCACAATTTACAGCTATCAACTAAAATGGATGAAAACTCAAAAATATTTATGAAAAAATTTACCCCAAACACCTTTAACCATACTATATAAGGAGTATTTTAAATGATAAACAAAGACTCTCATGGCAGCTTTATTACCTGGTATAAAAAAATACTTATCCTGATTTTAGGGGGACTGCTGATTACCATACTCTACCATATATCTGAATTTACCGTGATTCCCGAAATCAGCTCCCATTATATCCATCATGGGGTAGAAGAAACTGGAGCTGTCAATTTGGTAACCGGAATTCTTTTTGATTACCGGGCTTTTGATACTCTGGGCGAAGCTACCGTAATTTTGAGTGCTGCGGCAGCTCTGGCTTTTCTGCTGCCCAAAAGGAGAACTCCCCTGCTGCAGTCCGAATTCACCATCATTGTCTATCAAATTATATCATTGATACTTCCTGTAATGGCCATAATGGGCGTATATCTTATAATATTTGGCCACCTTTCACCAGGAGGTGGATTTACAGGTGGGGTGGTTCTGGCGACTATTCCTATCCTGCTTACTATTACCTATGGAATTTCCTATACTGAACAAAAAGTACCCCCCTCCTATAAATCTCTGGTGGAAAATGTGGGAGCACTTATGTTTCTTATTGCTGGATTTATGGGTATCCTACGGGGAAGCACCTTTTTGGCCAGTGGACGGTCCGGTATAAGTCTGGGGGAGGCTGGAACTTTAATCAGTGCCGGAATTATACCCCACCTCAATATAATTGTGGGTCTAAAAGTTGGGGCCGGACTATCCACCATATTCAACAGCCTGATTAAGGAGGAATAATATGCTGCCGGCATATATCACTACAGGTATTTTAATTATACTGGGCATTTACACCATATTGATAAAAGAAAATCTGATAAAAATCGTTATTGGTATTAATATTATAGAATCAGCCCTTATACTGCTGCTCATATCAGCGGGATTCCGTCCCGGAGCAGCGGCACCTATACTTAATCAGGAACTTGAGCAGGTGGTTGATCCCCTGCCCCAGGCCCTGGCCCTGACGGCTATTGTTATTTCGGCCAGCACCACCGCCTTCCTGCTGGCAATAATTATAAAAATACATAAAAGGTATGGCACCTGCAGCATACATGAGATCAAGAATCTCAGGGGTTAATAACCTAAATATTATACCCAAAAGGAAGTTAAAAAACACTTTATTTTCTTGTTATCTTCCTGAATCTACTTTCGGTTATACCTCTGTTGTCCCCCGGTCATCACTTATATAAAAGGCCCTTGAAGTTTCTGAAATTCAATAATTTATTATACCAGTAGACTCCGGAAATCCTTTAACTGCTTATACAAACAAATTTCTGTTAAAAATTTATTTCCAATAATCAGTGAAAATATTTTAACACCACTAATTGATGATTATGGCTCCTCAACTGATTATAGTTCATCAGATGATTATTTTATCGGCCATTTAAGTAACTTATATAGAGCTTGATTTGAAAAACTGTTCTAAAAAGGAGTACCTAAAACCATGAATGCCATAATATATCTGGTGGTCCTGCCGCTGGGCACAGCCTTCCTGCTGGGCATATTATATTTCTTCAAGAAAACCTACAGCCGTTCACTGATTCTGGTTAGTGTACTGCTGCATTCAGGTCTCATTTTCTGGATATCCCGGCAGGCTCTGTTTGAACCACTCCTTTATAGCCCCGGGGACTGGGACAGACTGGGAATTTTTTTGCTGGTAGATTCCTTCTCAGTATTAATGCTTTCTCTCACCGGGCTGCTGGTACCTCTGGCTGTAATTTATTCCTGGAGATGGGTGGACCATAATGAAGCCAAATATTATATACTTCTGTTTATACTCACGGCCGGTATTTCAGGAATGGTCATTACAGCTGATCTTTTTAATCTGTTTGTCTTTTTTGAAATTACCTCTATTGCCTCCTATGCTCTGGTGGCCATACCCAAAAAAGATGCCAGCATAGAAGGAACTCTTAAATATATTATACCGGGCACAATTGGAGGGCTTTTTGTGCTGGCCGGAATTATTTTAACCTATCAGGGAACCGGTCACCTTGGTCTGGCCGGAATTGCCCGTGAATTTCATCTAATACCGGAGCTTATTCAAAAAACTATAATTACTTTTTTTGTGTTTGGTTTTGGACTTAAGATAGCTCTTGTCCCCCTGCACACCTGGCTTCCTGACAGCTATACCGGGGCTCCCCTGCCTTATAATGTACTATCATCAGGCCTGGTTATTAATGCTCCTTTACTGGCTCTACTCAGGATATTGTATCTTTTTTTAAATCCAGAACTCATACAAAGTGGTGGAATAACTGGCCTGCTGATTATGCTGGGAGCCCTCACCATTATTGTAGGTCATATAACAGCCTATCAGCAGGATAATATAATGCGTCTTTTAGCCTATTCCAGTGTTGCCCAAATGGGCTACATTATTATTGGTCCGGCCCTGGCAACAGAGGCGGGCCTGATCGGGGGCAGTCTCCATATGTTAAATCATGCCCTCATGAAGGGAGCTCTTTTCTTCTCGGCAGGTCTGATTATTATAAAGGCCAGAAGCAGAAATATAAATGATTTTCAGGGCCTGGGCTCCAGTCTGCCCCTGGTCTCTGCCGCTTTTGTGATCTCGGGGCTGGCCATAGTAGGTCTACCGCCATTTAATGGTTTTGTCAGTAAACTGCTGCTGCTGCAGGCCACCCTGGAATCAGAACAATTTCTGCCGGCCCTGATCATTCTGCTGGGCAGTTTTTTGTCTTTGATCTATTATCTAAAAATATTCACCATCCTTTACTCTAAGAAAGGTTCATCCGAAATAAAAAAATATGATCCAGCTGGTTTGTGGTCACTGAAGGCTCCGGCTCTGCTTTTAAGTTCTCTATGTCTGATTTTGGGCCTGGTTCCTTCCCTGCCGCTTAAAATTATAAATAAGATACCCCATCATTTAATGGAAAGTATTAACTTTATTGAACTGTTTCCGGGAGGTTAAAAAATGCACCCAGGAATAATATTGCTTATCGGAGGTTTGGGCTCTCTTTTGGCCAGAAAAAAATATAAGTTTTTCATAGCATTAATTTCTGGGCTGGCAGCCTTAGTAATTATTCCCACCTTAAATCCGGGAGCTTACTGGTCTTTTTCTTATCTCGATTTTGAATTACTCCTGTTTCGGGTGGATGGGCCGGCCCAAATAATGGGTGTGGTTTTAACCCTTGCCGCTCTGGGTGCTCTTCTTTTTGCCCGCCTTTCTGCCGGGAGCAAATTTTATCTGCTGGCACCTTTATATGCCGGAAGCTCCCTGATGGTTGTGTTTGCCGGAGACCTGCTCACCTTTTTTGTGTTCTGGGAATTAATGACTATCAGCTCCTTCTTTTTGATCCTGAACTCCAGACAACGAAGAACAAAAAAAACCGGAATATATTACTTTCTGATGCATATGGTCGGAGGCTTAAGCCTTCTGGGAGCTGTAATGGTTCATTATGGAGAAACCGGCCACCTGATGTTGGCTCCCCTGCAGGCCGGACAGCCCTGGCTGATCCTGGCCCTGGGCATAAAAATGGCCTTTATCGGGGTCCATACCTGGCTGCCCCGAACTTATTCCCGGGTACCCTATCATATTAGTGTTTTTCTGGCCATCTTTACAACCAAAATTGGGATTTACGGTGTTTTCCGTCTTCTAGAGCCGCATAATTTTCTGATCTGGGGAGGAGGCTGCTCCGCCCTGCTGGGAGTGATTCTGGCTCTGAGGGCAAACAAACTGCGGACCATATTATGCTACAGTATAATCACCAAGCTCGGATATGTCCTGGTCACTATGGGATCCGGGTCCTGGATAAGCAGAATTGGAGGATTGATGTATTTAACCAACCATATAATCTATAAAACTTTGTTATTCATGATTTCAGGAATCATAATTTATGCCACCGGTAAGGAAAAGCTGGATCAGCTGGGTGGATTGGCCGGCAAAATGCCATTCACGATGGTCTGTACTCTGCTGGCCTCTGCTGCCGCAGCCGGCCTGCCTTTGACCGGCAGCTATATAAGCAAAATAATTCTCAAAGAAGGATTAACCTCCGGTCCCTATATCCTGTTAACCCTGATCGAGGTGGGTACTATTCTGGTTTTTTTGAAGGTTTTCTATTCAGTTTTTTTAAAAAAGCAGAAAAGAAATACGGTTTTCAGAAAAAAACCACCTTTATCACTGCAGGCCCCTCTGCTGATACTGGTTTCCGTGATTTTTATTCCCGGTTTAAGGCCGAAACCTGTTTTTAATCTTATGGAACTTGAGGAAACTGTTCTGGAGCTTTCCTTTTTCCAGCCTTACTTTCTCTGGAGCAGTCTGCAGCCGGTCCTGATCGCCGGACTGCTGTTTGTTGCCGGATATTTTGTCGGCTCCCGGGACTTTTTGGGGCTGGAGCCCGGATTTCAGCACAGAAAATATTTAAATTTTGACCCCTATCTGCAGAGCAAAAAATACTACCTGCTTGTGGGAGAAAAATTTTCTTACTGGCATAATGGTGATCTGTCGCGATACCTGTTCTGGGCTTTCAATATTCTTCTTTTCATCTGGATCAGTCTGCTTTGGAGATGAATCTTAAAAAATACATAATATATATAATACTGCTTTAGTGATAAATCCTGGAATATACATTTTGCTGCCCGTAAAATAAAATCTGGTATATTTATTATTGAGCACTTAATAATTATAAAATAATACAACAGGAGCGAATAATATGGATAACTTTAAAGATGAATTCGACAGTGCGATTAACCGCCGGGCTTCCGGTTCAATCAAGTGGGATGAAGATAGGAAAGATCTGCTGGCTCTCAGTCTGGCCGATATGGATTTCCGCTCACCACCCTGTCTTAGAAAAGCACTTCAAAAAAATAATGAACACGGGATCTATGGTTACCGCAGAGAAGGCAAAGATTATTTTCAACAGATAAAAAACTGGATGAAAAAACGCCACAGCTGGGAGATTAAACAGGAATGGATTGAGATCAGTCCGGGTATTCTTTCCGGGCTCAGTTTTCTCATCGAGGGTTTAACCAATCCCGGAGATGAGATTATTGTTCAGCCTCCCGTCTATTTCTCCTTTTTCCCTCTTATAAGGAAAAATGGGCGGCAGGTTGTTGCCAACCCGCTTAAATACGAAGATGGCTATTATACTATGGACTTTCGGGATCTAAAAGCAAAAATTAGTTCAAAAACAAGACTGCTTATTCTCTGCAGTCCCCACAATCCAGTGGGCAGAGTCTGGAAGGAAGAAGAGCTAACCCGGCTGGGAGAAATATGTCTGGAAAATAATATTACAATTATTTCCGATGAGATACATTCTGATTTAATCTATACCGGTAACCGACATATACCACTGCCGGCCCTGGACTCCAGGCTGGCTGAAAATACGGTGGTCTGTACTTCACCCAGCAAAACCTTCAACTGTCCCGGACTACAGCCCGGTAATATGATAATTCCCGGAGAAAAACTGCGCAATATCTATCATTCCCAGAGGCAGAGATTTGATTTTGAGCACCTTACTATTCCGGCCGCCGAAGCAACTAAAGCTGTATACAAACATGGTGAACCCTGGCTTAATGAACTGCTGGCCTATCTGGATAACAATCTTTCCTATCTTGTGCATTTCATTGAAGAAAATATTCCGGAGATCCAGGTCATTAAACCAGAAGGTACTTACCTGGTGTGGCTAAATTTTCGGCAGCTGAACATGAGCAGTAAAAAACTTTTCTATAAACTGAAAACTGAAGCCAATTTAAAACTTACTCCGGGACATACTTTTGGTAAAGCAGGAGAAGGTTTTATGAGAATAAACATTGCCTGTCCTCATTCCCGTCTCCAAAAAGCTGCTGCCAATCTTAAATCATTTTTATGACAAAAATTATTTTAGGATTTGATTCCTGAAGACAGTGAAAAGAATAAAGACAAATATATTTTCATTTCTCCCTTAACAATTATCCTTAAGTATAATAGAATAGACTTGAAGGGAGAATGGAAATATAAGGGAGGTGTGCTGTCATGGGGATCAGTTTCCAGAGAGATTATGAGGATATTGTTGAAGAGCTGAGCAGTGCTCTCCGGGAGATTGAAGATATAAATGAATTTATGGAGATGAAAAAAACTGTCTGGGATAATATGGAAGAAAAGATAAAAATAGAATGTCTGCACACTCTATCCAGTGATCTGATATATGGGCTGGATTATAAATCCGATTTTAGCGTGGGGCGGGGAAAAGTTGAATATGAAGAACAATATGACCACATTAAAGTAATCACCAGGACCAACAGGGTCATGACTATAGATTTGATTTAACAGGATTTTTTATAAAAATAGGATCATCTCCACTTCCTTTGGTGAAAAATATTGATATATGTTGCTATTGCTTCATTCACGAAACTATATCAAATACAGTCCCCACCCCTGATTTTTTTAATAAAAGGTTACTTTTTCATATTCTCCAGTATTTTATCTGTATATTCTCCCAGTAGCCCCAGTTCACTCATAGTTTTAAAAACAGTATACCGGTCCCGGTAATCTTTGCCATACAGCAGGGCCTTTTTTATCAGAGTTTCTGAAACACCTATCTTTTGGGCCCTGAGGGGGAAACCCAGTTTTTTATAAACTCCCTTCAGCTCTTCCCAGCCAGGCAGAAACTCCATTTCTCTTTTAATTTCAGGCCATTCCTTTCTGACTTTTTCTATCCTTCTTTTCTGCTCCTGCCAGTCAGGATAACCCTGAGCATTTTTCTTTAGAATCAAAGACCCCAGCCGATCCCCGTAATTATCAAGTACCTGCTGTTCCCATTCTTTGTGAGCCGGTCTGCTGTTTTTAATTTGTTCAATATTAATATTATCCGGATCCAGTTTCAAGAAATGTTCATACATCTGAACTGCATAACCGGTGGTTACACCTACAGTTATCCCGTGCCGGGCTGGCTTTTCTTTTTGCAAAAGTTTCATCATTTCCAGATAATGACCCATCCCGTGTTCAATTGAAGACACCGGCCGGGTATTGTCAATAATTAATATGGTAAGACCGGCTAAAATTAAAGCTTCAATTAAATTTTTAATCCCGGTTTTAGTCTGACCGGCAATAGCATCAGCATTATTCATACACCTGTCAACTGCCTGCCGGATAATCTCCACCACAGCCGGGCAGTAATCTTCATCATTTATAATTTGACCCAGCTTCCAGTCAGCCAGAGCAATATATTTTCCAATAACATCGCCAAACCCGGCCAGAATTAATTCATAAGGGGCGGTCTGCATAACTTCCAGATCCAGGATTAAAACTTCCGGATTTAAGGCCGGTTTATTCACCTTGAGATCATTATATATCAGAGGAGCTATTACTGAAGTATAGCCATCCATAGATGGTGCTGTACCCAGGCTTACAAAAGGGCGGCCGGTATGATAAGCTGTATAGCGTGTCAGGTCATTAAGTGTTCCGGAGCCTACAGCGGCCAGAAAATCAATATCTTTATCCAGAGCCAAAAGGATCTCTCCCAGAGCTGTCTGGTCGGGGACCAGTTCCTCTTCCCGGTCCAGCAGACAGATTTCAGGTTTATAACCTCCCTCCTGAAGTATATCCCGAAATTTCTCTGCATGGTCATATACTACATTATCGGTTACAATAAGTACTTTTCGCCCGGAAATATTACCATTCTCTATATACTTTACACTCTGATCAACAATTCCACTGCCCAGATAAATATCCATCTCCGGCTGGGTGTGCTCTATTCCACAGTCACAAACCAGCTCTGATAATTCAAGTTTACTCCCCTTATATTCAATATCTATACTCATATCTGCTCCCCCTATAAAAAAGTTAGTTTGATTTTTTCACAGCCCGGTATCCCGGTCAACATGAGGAAACGGCATCTATTTAAAAATTCTCTTTAAATTTTGAGCGGCTAGTTTTGGATAATAATGCAGATGATAATTTTTCCTATCCCTTGTCAGGAAATAAATAATAGTCATTATCTATTATCTCAGTTCCCTATCTCCCTTTTCCCTTTATCCTTCCTCCTTTATATGCTGAAATGTGGGGTCCTTAATATACCGCTTGAATTAATAGATTGCATCACTGCTGTTCCCACCTTGCCCCTCCGGGATTAACACATGCTGCTGAAGATAGTTTGGCTTTGATTACTATAATACTACCATTCTGTCTGCAGGTTGTATTATGGACAAAATATTTGCATTTCCGGCATTCTGCCAGCCGCTTCTGATAAACTTTCTCAGAAACCACTTCAGTTCCTTTTTGTTCTTTCAGTTCTGCTAACATTTCTTCAATCCGGGTCTCACTTAAATTTACACTTGCCTGACAGCCCTTACAATTGGATCTCATTTATCATACTCCCTCCTATACTTCCTTAATTTAAGATTAATATACTGTATTTATCCAGTTAAATTATATGGATCAGCTCCACTTCCCTGGGGAAAAATATTGATATATGTTTCTATTGCTTCCTTCACAAAAAGGACTAACTTTCTTCTTCTCTTTAGGTCAAGAAAAAACTAAATTCAACTCACTCTTAAAATAATATGAAGACTGTCAAAAAATTTATTGAAAAAGATTGAGATTAAAGAGAAAATATTATATGAGATTAAGCTGCCTTTATGATTTTTTAAAACAGGATAGATTAATAAATATAGACACAAGTTCCGGATCAAACTGTGAGCCAGCCTGAGCCTGTATTTCTGATAAAGCTTCTGATTTTGTTAGGGCCTCACTGTAAGAAACATTACGGGTCATAACATCAAAAGCATCTATTATAGCTATAATCCGGGCATTCAGGGGTATCTCATCGGCTTTAAGACCCTGAGGGTAACCTCCACCATCCCAGCGCTCATGATGGGTATATACATCCCGGGCAGCTTCTGCAAAATCACCCGTTGCGGTCGTGATTCTATAACCTCTCCTGGGATGTTCTTTGATTATATTCCATTCCTGTTCATTCAGACTGCCGGGTTTTTTTAGTATTTTTTCTGAAATAGCAGCTTTCCCGATATCATGAAGTTTGGCCAGTAAAGCCAATCTTTCCAAATCATTTTCACTAAAACCCAGTTCCTGGCCCATCATAAAGGCCAGTCTGGTCATTCTTTGAACATGTTTTTCACTTTCATTGCTTTTTTTAAAAATATTTTCCAGAATACTGTCTATAATTCTGGTTTTAACCTTCCGGCTATTTTCCAGTTTATCATGATACATCTTTTCATCAGCCCGGTCCAGTACTTCACTGAAGTTTTCTGCCGGTTTTTCTTTTACCGCAAAACCCACTGCCAGAGAAATCGGTATTTTTTCTTCCGTCTCGGGAGCACCCTGTTTTATCCTCCGGACAATACCTTCTATCTTTTCTCTGCCGGTCCGGGGAAGTAAAACAGCAAATTCATCCCCACCCCAGCGGGACACAATGTCTTCTGCTCTAAGTCTATCAGTTAAAATATCACTCGTTTTTTTTAATAACTGGTCTCCTTTTTGATGACCATAGGTGTCATTTATAATCTTTAACCCATTGATATCCATCATAATCAGGCCGATAGGAAGCTGTCTTTCTGTATCCAGCCTGTTCATTTCTTCTTTAAAATAACGGTGATTATAAAGTCCGGTAAGGCTATCCTGAAAAAGAAGCTGCTCTATTCTTTTCTCTTTTTGTCTGCGCTCAGTAATATCTCTGATCACGGCTATTTTTTGATTTTTCCCTTTTAATCTTAAAGGAGATAGTGAGATTGAAAGATCAATTTTTTCGGATCCCTTTTTTACACCTTTTAATTCTATATTCTTACCCCGCTGGTCTTTCTCTTCTTTTTCAAGGTCGATCAAGGCCTGCTTAAAATATTCCCGGCTGTCAGAAGTTAACAGAACCTGACTAAACTTTTTCCCGACTATTTCTCTTTCCTGAAAACCCAGAATTCTCTCGGCAGCAGGATTCCAGAAGGTTATTTCTCCTCTACTATCGAGCATCACAATTGCTTCACGTACAGAATCAGTAATCATTTTAAATTTGTTCTGCAGCTCTGAATAAGATAAACAGGCTCTGACAGAGGTGGCAAAATTGGCAATTACATTTTCCAGCTGTTTTAATTCATAAGCATCAAAAACATGTGGCTCCTCAAATTCAGAATATAACTTGAGAACTGCAAAGTCCTCCAGTTTAAACAGGGCATAAGTACCCCCTTGAATATTTTTACTGCTAACTTTAGCAAAAAGTTCATCCCTGCAGGTGATTCTTTTTTTCTTTTCATTACCCAGATAATTTAAAAAATCTACTTTCTTCTTATTACTTGAAAAATAGGCTGGTTTAGCATATACCATATTCATTCCCTCAAACAGGTTATTATCCAAAAATCTATTTTTTATCCATAGTGCGGTATAGGTCAGGTTTTTTCTTTTCAAAAGTTTTGTTAAAAAATAATCACAGTTTTTTTGCAGCTCCAGAGACTGGCCAACTGCCAGAGATAATTCATATAAAACTGATATTTTATCAATAATGTTTCCCTGATGAGTAAAATTATTCATATAAAGCACCCACCACAGTTGTCATGTTGTAATATTCTATAAATCCTTTTTGGGCGGAAGAAAATTCCCCCATAGAAAGCACCCCCACCACTCTCTGTTGACCAATAAGCCTGTTTTTTTCATATATCATCTGAACCGCTTTGTTGTAATCAGCACCCAGTACCTGAGCCCGGGCAATACAGTCAATAAAAAGTATAATTTTGGGTTTTACTGCTGTTTCTTTTTTTTCAAGTTTTTCGGATATCTGTTCAACTGCCTTTCCTGAAGCCTCAATCAAATTCTTTTTTTCTGCTTTCATCAGGGACAGAACTCCATTTTCGGGAACTTTTCCCCCACACAGCAGTTCCCCCTTTTCATTTACCCCCCATATATCTCTAATTATTTTATCCTGATTTTCTCTTATTATCCCCACAGGAAAAAACCGGGAAATATCCTGAAATCTCTCCTTTTTTAGTTTCTGCTGTTTGTCCTCCTGAGCTAAAATAGCATTAACCTGTTCACTGTATACTTTAAAGGGATTATCCCAGTTTAATTCTTTAATAACATTCCTATCTATTTTAGTAGCAATCAGGGGATTGAAAACATCCTGCAGGCCGTGTTTTATACCCTGCTGACAGTATAAATCAAGGAGTAATACACATGCCGCATTTCTATAACTGTCCTGGTTGTTAAAAATACAAATTGGTTCAGCACCTCCGGCAGCACCACCTATATAATCAACTGAATTGGCAAAAAAGTTAAAAATTTCATCCAGAAAATCATCAAGAAAATCATTATGCCCATCACCGATAATAAAAACAGTCTTGTTTTTGGCTCCCCTGTCAATTATTTTCTTCATATCTTCCAGCTGGTTTTTGTATTTTGATATACGTTCCATATTTTTAATCAGAAGTGGTTCTCTCTGTACGGGTAGTTTTACCACAATAAGCCCCTGCTTTGTTTTTTTGTTTTCTATAATTACGGCCGGAAAAAATCCACCCACAAAGGTAATATTATTATTATTTAATATATCTGCAATCTCCTGATATTCAAATACACATTCTTCTCCCATTAAAACCAGAAGAACCTCCCGTTCTTTTAGCTTCATTTCTGATATTTTCTTTTTGAATTCAGCTTTATTCTTTTTATCAAGAGTAAACATAATTATTCCCCCCGGTCTGCCTGGTATTTTTCCCTGGCCTGCTTTATAATTTCAGAAAGCTTCTCTTCGGAGACATCTCGCAGGTAGTAATGTTTGGCGGCTTTACCGATGGCATAGGTGCCGGAAGCGGCAATAGAACCACTGACCGCACTTCCGGTACCGGGTACCACCAGATTCAGCAGCTTTGCACCCTGCTGAAAAATCTTACCCACCAGACCGGTTCCTCCAGCAGTAAGCAAAAACTCTCTGGAACTGCTGAAACTAATTTCCCGGCCGGAAAGATAGGCAATAAGGGTGATCATTACAATCTGCAGTGGGGTTAAAATAAACATATCAGAGGTAGGAACAGGAGTAGTCCCCACTGCCCCTGCGATCACAGAAAATCTGTTTATAAATAAATCACACAGATCATCAATCAGATGGTCCATTTTGCTGGACATCATGAACTGAATGCGGGCCCTAAGATCCATGTTGTTTTCCAGCAGTTCTGTCAGCTTTTCAATTCCGAAGCGGCCATCAAAATGAATCTTCAGCTCCCGGGCTTCCTCGGCTGTTAGATCCCCGGGATCCACAGCAGAACCATCAGCTTTCACCCACTCTATATAGGAAGAAACAGGCATAACTTCCAGCACCGGTAAACAATCAGGCATAATTTCCTCCAGCCTATTAATAACCTGAGAAATGTTTTCCTTTTTGCGGGATGGGTATGCTGAAGGATCTTTATACCGGGAAGGCTCCAGTTCATCCACCTGGGAGGCTAAAGCCAGAACGGGAATTCCTTCGGGAAATAAATCTCCCATCTCCTGTAGAAGACTTAGATCCCGGTTTAGGTAACTGCGTTCCTTGGCCCGAACCATAAACAGGACTGCATCGGGGGCAAATTTACGGAAAACTTCTGCCAGTTCCTTACGGGCACTAACCGGGTTTTCTTCTTTTAGAGAACCAAATCCACGGGTATCAATCACTTCCAGAACCACCTCACCGGAATTATCATGATACCGATACTTTTCAGCAGCCCAGGTACCGGTAAGCACATCACTGGTTTCAGCCAGATAGGAGCCCATCATGGCATTGATCAGACTGCTTTTTCCAGCACCGGTCCGGCCCAGCAGAATAAAGCGTGGGGGGCGTCTCTTTTTGATTCCGGAAAGCATCTCATCAATCTTTTCATCCTGCAGAATCCAGTCCATAAGTTTCTGTTTGGTGCCTCCCGGTAATTTAACCGGCAGAACATCCAGCACTTCAGCCACAGTATCCTGCAGGTTGGTTATTCTTTCCAGCCTGTGTACAAATTGTTCTTTGTCCATCTCAATCCCCCCCAAAACAAACGGAAAAATTTAAAATTATATCTGCTTTAATTAATGTGCAGCTCCGGTATGCCATGCTCATTTTCTTTTCTGGTCAGCAGGCTATCATTCCCAAATACTCCAATCACCACTTCTCCCAAGTAAAGTATTCGACAGCCGGGTTCCAGATGACCGCCATAGGCCTGCTCTGTATCCGAAAGTGTTATGTGGGCATGCAGCTTACCTTCGGCAATGATGCCATCCAGTGAAATCACTTCCAGTGGTCCTTCCTTTTTGTCAAAATACTCCTCAGGAGGGAACCCGGTGGTGGTTACCATATGAAGGGTGCTGCGGTCAACTGTCCCATAACCGGAGAGAATAACTCCACTTTCAATTTCATATTCAGCAATAACATCTTCCAGCGAGGCCAGCAGATCCTCCCCTTTATCCAGACTGACAACTACCGTTTCCCTGATTTTTCCTTTTCCCGTGCGCATTTTTTACCTCCTTGTGTGAAAGCCTGATGAGAACCTAATCTTGGGAACCTTATTGGTTATTTAACCGTGTCATCAAGCTCCCAGCCCAGATCCTCATATAGTTTACGGCGGCTCTCTTTATCTTCTTTTAACATGTGGTGAGCCCAGTGAGCAGCATCAACAGCTTTTTTGCGGGGTACCACTATCACCCCATCACCATCAGCCACAACAACATCACCGGGATTAACCATTACTCCCCCTACATTGACCGGAACATTGTGTTCATCAAAGCGCAGACGGCCCTGAACCATGGACTGGGAAACCATACTTGACCAGAAGGGAATATCCTGCAGAATAATCTCATCTGTATCCCGAACTCCACCATTGGTAACATATCCTTTAACTCCATTTTTCTTACCTTCCAGAGCATTATTTGAACCCATCAAGCCCACATCCACTCTGCTCTGGTCGATAACCACAAAGTCTCCCTCCTGCAGCTCTTCCATCCAGGGATAGGTACATACTTCACCATAATACCAGCCCGACCATTCTTCATATTCCTCCGGAGTAAGATCAGGAATTTCTCCTTCATAGGGTAAATACCTGGCAGTGCGGGCAATACCCACAGCCCTGCTTCTTTTCAGAGGCCTGATCTCAGGATCCATTGATCCATATTGATGCAGACCCAGAAAATCCAGCCCATCCCGTACATCGGCGACCCTGAGGTCCTCATAAAGCTCTAACAGTTCTTCTCTATCCGGTATCTCTTTACCATCCACCTTGATCAGCTCCCCTATAAATAATATTTTATAATATTAAAACTACCGGTGTTCTAACCTCACAATTATTTACCACCAGCTGCTGTAAAGTTTTAAACATGGAAACATAAATCTACTCTTTCCTGGGACCCGGCTTAAGTTCTCCTCGTTCCACCATATCAACCAGGGGATGATCCTCAATCTCCAGTGGAAGGTCAACCCGTCCCCGGCGGCGGACAGACTCATAACAGGCAAAAGACAATTCGGCGGCCTGCAGGGCATTGGAGGCACAGAGCTCAGATTTCCGTCCCTCATCTAAAGCACTCACAATATCCGCAATTGCCCGATCAATATAACCGGGACCATGATAATGTTCACCCTCACAGTCAATCTCTTCCCAGCCGGAACTTCCCGTCCTTTTCACCCTCAGCATAGGACCATCTTCTACTTCTATCTCAATTACTCCTTCACTGCCCAGAATACGGTTCTGACAGTTGAGCGCTCCTCCACCTTTGCCGGTAGCAGCCAGTCCAAACACACCATTTTCATATTCCCAGAGAGCCAGAGCCTGATTTTCATTGTGGGCCCCAAATATCAAATTCTCTTCACGATAATCCACCTGAGCCATTGCCCAGCTGATCGGGTTCTGATCATTAAAATAATTGCACATATCAAAAGCATGTGCTCCATTATCATAAAGATTACCAAAAGAAAATTCAAGCCGCTCCAGCTTGCCTACTGCACCTCCGTCAATCAGCTCTTTTGTTTTCCGAAAAGGTTTACCAAAGCGGCGCTGATGATTAAAGGTCAGCCGAACATTGTTTTGATCACAAACCTGCTTCATCTCCTTACAGTCAGCCCAGTTATAGGCCACCGGTTTTTCACAGTGAATAGCCTGAACTATACCTGTCTCAGCTGTACCGACTACCAGTTTCCTATGATCCCTGGGCCAGGTGCAGATACTGACAATATCCGGTTTTTCATTGTTCAGCATCTCTTTATAATCAGTATAAATACCAGGTATTTCAAATTCTTCTGCAAAAGCTCTGATATTTTCTTCCTCCAGATCAGCTCCGGCAACCATTTCACAGCTGTCCAGCTTTTGATAGGCTTCTGCATGGTCATAGGCCATAGCAAAACCAAAGCGGCTGGGGTTCTCAGGGTCAGGGCCTGTTCCAATGAAAGCTATTTTATATTTTGCCATCAGTTAAACTCCTCTCAGTTATGTATTTTATGAAAATATTGTCAACTCAAAAACCAGACATACTGTCCCTGGTGAGATAGAATGTCTGTAGAGTGACTGAATCAAAATTATAAAAAGCTGTCAGGGCAAAAACAGATATTAAAATAATTTTTATATCCAGATTTTATCCAGAGCTCGGGCCACAGTCCCCACCACTTCCCCGGGAGGCATGTCCTCCAGTTCACTGCTGAAAGGTTCAACCATAACCGGTCCCTGATAACCAATATCCTTTAAATGCTGCATAAATACATCAATCTTAATAACTCCGGTTTCACCAGGCAGGCAGCGTGTGGTGTCCTGCTGCTTATCCCTTGCTATCCCGGCCGGGGCATCATTAACATGAACATCAATCACATCATCCCGTTTTAGTTTTTTTAGTGACTTTATATCCTCCCCGGAAGTATACCAGTGCCAGGCATCCAGCAGCAGACCCATATTATCCGTTTTGACTTCAGAGGCCAGGTTAAGCATCCCTTCTATGGTGTATATAAATTCATATTCATGTCCTTCTCGAATAGTCTTGGGACCCAGAAATTCCAGACCCAGACTTATATTATGGTCGGCCAGAATTTCAGCTGCCTGACTGATCCGCTCCCGATGAAAAGAAAAATTTTCTTCAAAAGAAAGCCGGTCACTAAAGGACATTATATAAGTGGAAGCTCTGCTGCAGCCCACATCAGAAGCCAGCTCTGCCGTCTTTTTTAGCTCAAAGAGGCTTTTTTGAAAATCATCATCATCGGCATAAATATCAACCGGTAGTCCAAAACTGCCCGGTTTTAGTGAAAATCTATCATAAATTTCTTTTGTCCTGTCAGCTCCCCGGTCTCTTAAAAAAGAAGTATCCAGCTGAAGACCGGAAAACCCATTATCCGCAGAAAGCTCAGCCGCCTCTGTGAAAGATACATCAAGTCCCAGTGCTCCGGGTCCCAGTGATTTAAACATATCAATCATTCCTTCCCGTATAAAAATTGATGGACTTTCTTATCACCTAACTCCAGGTTAAACACACCTCACATCACTTAACATAATTGGATCATCTCCACTTCCGCTGGTAAAAAATATTGCTATATAATGAGTAGTCGAGAAATATTCATATCAGCTGACAGCAGCATATACTTAAATCTACTAACGGTTAGGGAGGAGAACCACATAATTCATGTGGAGAAATGAAAAAAATGTAATTTAACAAAAATCGTCCGGTTCTTTAACAGGAAAGCAGTTCCTGAAGATAGCTCAGATCATTTTCAATTACATCTTCACCTGATCTCTCAAGGATAAGGGGTATATTACGCTTATTAAAAAATAAAATAATTCTTTCCAGGGCCTCCTTCAGCTGTGGTTTTGTATCTCTAAGAGCTGTGGTCCCGTGTTCATCCCTGTGTGAATTAAGATCAACACTTTCGGGAATTGAGTTAAGATGTATTACCTCAATTTCTGGAGCCAGTTCATTCAAATCAAGATCAGTCAGTTCAAGGCCATTGGCATAGGCATGTTCGGTATCCAGACAAACTCCCAGTCTATCGGAATCTATGTTCTGCACCACCTCCCTAATTTCCTCCAGGGTTCCAATTCTGGTACCTGATTTAGAACCCGGAGAAGTTTCCAGCAGAAGTTTTATTTCATTATCAGGATCTGTTTTGTCCAGAATATAACTGCAGGAACGGATCAGCTTCTTTACAGTCTGTTTTTTGTCCTCTCGTTTGTCCACTGAACCCAGATGGGTCACATAGCTGTGAACACCAAATTTATCTCCCGTATTCAGAGCCTCAATAATACATTCCAGAGACCGTTCATAAAAATCTTTGTTTTCATTAACAATATTGATAATATAAGGACTGTGGACAATAAAATTAACTGAAAGAGAGGTTTTTTTGAGCCTCTCCAGGGTAGGCTGACCGAGTTTATAAGACTGGGGATTGCCCAGAAAAAACTGAACCCACCCCAGCCCATATTCACTGATTTTTGCCTCCAGAAAATCATTACCGGTCAAATGACGCGAGGAAATATGATAACCAGCATTTTTTAAAATATTCGCTCCAGGCCTTCCACATTTTTCATCTGCCATGGGCTCTATTCCCACAGCCAGACCTTAATGGTCCGGTCATTGCTTCCGGAAGCAACCCAGTCTCCTGAGCCATCAAAAGAAACCGCCCGGATACTCCCGTTATGCAGTTCAAATTCAGAAACCACTTCTTCACTCAGCACATCCCACACTTTAACTACGTGTTCCTCACTGCCGGAGACCACCCTGCTGCCATTAGGAGCAAAATCCAGCGACCAGATCCAGCCCTGGTGGACATCCATCTCCGAAATAATATTGCCCGTTTCCAGGTTCCAGACAAAAATGTTTCCTTCACTATCTCCGGACACAATCATACCTACTGCCGGAGAAACAGCCAGAGCTTCCACTGAACCTTCATGTTCGGTAAATTCAAAAATCTGTTCACCGCTTTCAATATCCCATATTTTTACAGTACCATCCCAGCTGGCGGAAACAATTTTATCTCCCCCGGGCAGAAAGGACAGATCACGGATCGAGCCCTGATGACCGCTTAATTCTGTTTCTAGGGCACCACTTTCTGCATCCCAGATTTTTATAACCTGATCCCAGCCTCCGGAGGCAATTAAACTTCCATCAGGAGAAAAATCAACCTTATAAACACTCTCCTCATGGTCTGTAAAATTAATTTCCACATCACCATTGACCGCATTCCAGACTTTTACCGTATTATCAACACTGGCAGAAGCAATTCTCTCACCTGAAGGAGAAAACTGTACTGAACGAATATTTTCTTCATGTTCAGTAAAATTAATTTCTGTCTCCTCCCGGGTTATATTCCATACTTTAACAGTATTATCATAGCTTCCGGACACCATTCGTTCACCATCGGGGGAAAAAGCTAGAGTCCGAATACTGCCTTCATGTTCCTGAAAATCAATTAACTCCACAACCACCTGTACTGTTTCCGATTCCACTTCATCATATTCTGCTTTAACTTCATACTCCCTCATTTCAGCAGGAGAGAAAACACCGTTCTGATCAGTGTTATGCCAGATAAAATCCTCCACTTCGGAGGTGATTACATTTCCATATTCATCGGCTGCTTCAGCAGAAAATTCTATTTTCTGCCGCAGATTAATTCGCTGTTCTTCCTGAGGGGAAATACTGACCTCGGCAGCTTCTCCAGGTCTCAATTCAACGGTCATAACCGCTTCATGTTCATTATCCACAATAATAGTCAGCTCATGTTCTCCGGCGGTTACAAACTCAACAGGTACCATGGCCACTCCCTCGGTAAATTCAATATTCCAGTGGTTGACCGCATCCTCTCCTTCCCGATTACTGGTCACTTCCACGGGATATCCATTATCTTCAACCACATCACTAAATGCGGTCACTTCCAGTTCAAACTCTTCTCCCGCTCTGGGCAGTTCCCCGGCATATACTCTGGAAAAACCAGACATTATTAAAAGTCCACTTATAATCACAACTGCAAAAAACAGGACAGTTCGGCTGTACTTTAATTCCATTCTCCTCCACACTCCTCTTTTAATTTTTTTACAGACCACAATCCTGCAGTAATAGAAATAAATAGTATTAAAATTAGGCCTGAACAGCACAAAAATAAAGTATTGAAAATAACAGGAAAATTACAATTTATTTACATTATATTATCATTTTATCTAAAATATCGAGCAAAGACAAGAATACAGCTTAAATAATCCCTCACAGGCAGCATTTTTTATATTTTTTCCCACTACCACAGGGGCAGGGATCATTCCGACCCACATCAGACCATATTTTATCATATATTTTCCGCAGCTTTTTCTGAATTAAACGGGGATGCTGTCTTTTTTTAATTCTCTTTTCTGCCTCTTTCATAAAGGGGTCAATATAATCAAAAAATCGATAATAACCGGCACAGAGATAATTTTTATAACGGTCACCGGGTAGATCATGCAGATATCCCGACCTGTTTTTAGGACACCCTCCATGACAGGTAAAGCTGTACTCACATTCCCGGCAGTCCTCATTAAGCAGATTAAGCTTATCCTGACCAAATTTTTCCATCTTATCCTGGGCCATCAGCTGATCAATACTGTCCTGCATTATATTGCCCAGTTTGTATTCTGGATACACAAAATGGTCACAGCAGTAAAGATCACCATTAAATTCCAGCACCGCGGCCTGTCCACAGGTTTTTTGCATAACACAGATCCCGGGCTGATAACCACTCCAGGCGGCCATACACTGCTCAATAGTACGCACAAAAACATCACCAATATCCTTGTTTAACAGCCACTGGTTAAAAATCTCAATCATAAAACGACCAAATTTTTCCGGCTTAACCGACCTTTCGGTCAGCTGACCCTGATCATCAGTTTCAACCAGGGGGATAAACTGCACAAATTCAGCTCCCAGATTCCGAAAAAAATCATATACTTTCTGCGGATAGTCTGCATTGGCCTCATGAACCACACACAAAATATTATAATCAACCTCATACTCCTGAAGAAACTCCAGACCGGCCCTGACTCCCGCAAAGGAAGGTTTGTGCTCCCGGTTAGTACGGTAAGTATTGTGTATTTCTGAAGGACCATCAATACTGATACCGACCAGTACTTCATGTTCGGCCAAAAAATGGGCCCATTCGCCATTCAGCAGGGTCCCATTGGTCTGAAAACTATTCTGCAGTTCCCATTCCGCAGGGACATATTTGTCCTGTAGGGCAAAAGCTCTGCGGAAAAAGTCAAGCCCCCGCAGCATGGGCTCTCCTCCCTGCCAGCCGAAATTTATTCCCGGTCCGGACAGGGCCTCAACATACTGTTTGATATATTCTTCTAAAACCTTTTCACTCATCATATAATCATCACGGTCAGGATAAAGAGCTGATTCATTTGAATAATAACAGTAGTCACAATCCAGATTACATCTTGAGCCGGCGGGAAAAGCCATTATATTAAAATTTCTGTGAGCCACACTCTCTACCTCCAGTCCTGGGTAAATATTGTTAAGAGCAACTTGTTATCCTGCAGCCGGTTAATTATATTTTCAACTTTGAAAGTAAAGTTATAATTATCTGTTGTATTTGTAATCTGCTATTTTAGAAACAAAAATAAAAAAATCATATATTCCGGTTAACCTGAACCGGATTGGTGTAGGTCCTTTCAGAGAAATGTTTAGCTCCTCCGGGGAACTTAAGGTTAAAGGATTCCCGACCTTTGATATCTTCAGAAGAAGCTCCCACCATCACTTCCAGCTCACAGTCCTCCAGAGCCAGATTCTGCTCTTTGTTGTGATAGCAGAGAGAAGAAAACAGCAGTTCAAACTCCAGTTCCACCAAAGCGCCCTGTTCAATAAAAACCCTTTTATATGCTTTCAGTTCCCGCTCCGGCTGCAGAACAGAAGTATATTTCTTGCGGGCATAAAGCTGTATAACTTCCTCACCATCATAAGCTCCGGTGTTTTCCACCTTCAGCCTGACGGTTATACCCTCTTCCTTTTTATCCATAGTAATTTCCCGGTAGGTAAACTCAGTATAACTTTGACCATAGCCAAATTCATATAGCGGTTCCAGCCCCATCTCCAGATAGGTATTACGCCAGAACTGTTTTTTGCCGCTCGGGCGTCGGGAATAATATACCGGCAGCTGGCCCAGAGAACGGGGAATTGTTACCGGCAGACGGCCGGCGGGATTATAGGCACCAAAAAGGACATCACAGATCGCCTCAGCACCTTTTTGGCCGGGTTTCCAGGCCTCCAGGATGGCATCTATATTCTCACTTTCATAGGAAAGCTCCAGAGGCCGTCCATTGCACAGGACCAGAATTATCGGTTTTCCCAGCTCCTTAAGGGCCCGGAGCAGTTTTCTCTGTTCTAAAGGCAGGGTTATCTCAACCCGGTCCACGGATTCACCACTGTCATTATGAGGCCCCATCCCACTGGTATCACCACAGACGGCAATTATAACTTCAGCCTTATCTGCAGTTTTGACAGCCTCTTCGATATGAGAAAAATCCTCATCATCATGATAATTATAGGTGTCCTTGAGTCCGGGTGCAAAAAATATTTCTGTTTTTTCATCTGTATAAGAGTCCACTTTTTCATATATAGTCTTTGTCTCATGAAACAGGTCCTGATAGGAAGTCTCTGCTCTTTTAAAAAACAGAGAGCGGGCCAGAACCTCATCTGCAGACAGTTCATCTGATTTATGGTATACCTCTTCAAAGTGAGTTGGATAAGAATAATCTCCATAAGCAAATTTTTTATTGTCCGCCAGGGGGCCCACTACAGCAATACTCTCTTCACCACCGGTCAGGGGCAGAAGATTATCCTCATTTTTCAGCAGGGTCATTGACTGATGAGCCATATCGGCTGATACTTTTTGGTTCTTTTCAGAGCCCACCCTTTCTTTAATTCCCTGTTCTTTGACATAGGGCTCTTCAAAAAGGCCCAGCCGAAATTTTAGAGCAAGCATTCTTTGAGCTGCCTGATCGACCAGCTCTTCAGCAGCCCGCCCCTCACGAACCAGCTTTACCAGATGTTTTTTGTACATACTGTCCAGCTCAAGTTCAATTCCGGCCTTAAGGGCCAGAACTGCAGCCTCTTCTTCTGTGGCACAGTACTCCTGAAATTCCTTGAGCAGTTTTATTCCTCCCCCATCAGAGGTGACCAAACCTTTAAACCCAATATCCTCTCTCAGCATTTCATCCAGTACCTTTTTTGAAGCATGACAGGGTATCTGATCGATCTCATGATAGGCGGCCATCAGGGCTGCAGCTTCACAATCCTCAATTGCCGCGGCAAAAGGGACAGCATAACCATCCAAAAGTTCACGATCCGTGGCATGGATGGGGCCGCAGTTGCGCCCACCATCACTTATTCCCTGAGCCACATAATGTTTTAAAGTGGCCGCCACCCCGGATGTCAAATCTTCTGACTGCAAACCCCGGGTATAGGCCTTACCATACTGAGCTGTCAGATAGATATCTTCTCCAAAAGATTCTTCATAGCGCCCATAGCGGTGATCACGAACCACATCTACCACCGGAGCCAGGGCCATCCGTTCCCCGGTTGCTGTCATTTCCTTTCTGATTACTGAGGCCATCTTTTCCACTAACTTTTCATTAAACATAGCTCCGGCCCCGATGTTCTGGGGAAACAAAGTGTGATCTCTGCTGAGCACACCTGTTGTGGCCTCGGTCATAAAAATAACCGGTATTCCCAGACGGGTTTCTTTTATGAAATACTCCTGAATTTCATTCATAAGGGCAGCCATCTCTTCGGGCCACAGGTCAGTAGAGCCTCCAATACGGCCCATATAACCACAGCCCAGGGGAATATGCTCCCGGGCCAGAGCAGTATCAAAAGTAAAATTTTCCAGATCAGAAATAACATCACCCAGTGAGGCTGATGATAGCTGGGCCACCTTTTCTTCAAGTGTCATCTCGGCTAATAGTTCAGCTGCTTTTTCTGCTGCCATTTTATTATTATTTTCCTGATTCATTTATTTACTCTCCTCTCCCTGTTTTTGATAATCAAAGCTGTGGGCGGCCTCAATCAGGGCCCTGAAATTCTCCTCGGGAACATATTCCGGGACACTGTTTCCCGTACCCAGGGCATACCCGCCCCCCTCAGCTGTTTTCTCCAGCATAGCCCGGGCCCGGTCTTTTATTTCCCGGGGTGTCTTCTGACACATAAAATCCATATCAATACCACCCAGAATAGCTATCCGGTCACCCCATTTATCATAGGCTTCTTCTACGGGCAGAATACTGTCTTCAAAAGAATGCCGGGCATCAAACTTCATTTTTTCTATAATATCTTCCATAACCTGTTCCAGATTTCCACAGGAATGAAGAATCACCGGTTTCCCGCTGCTGTGTATTTTACTGACAATTCTTTCATGCCAGGGAAAAACATATTTTCTCATATCATCGGGAGCCAGCATGGTCTGAGTTTTAAAACCCCAGTCATCATTGGCAATAAAGGCTCCCACAGCTTCATATTCAGTACAAAGAGCATAATACTCTACCAGTCTGGACCCTACCGCAGAAAAAATATCTGTGGCCAGTTCGGGATCATCAGTAAGCAGATAACACAGCCTTTCATATCCGACCAGAGCAATGGTGTTTTCCAGTACTCCGGAAGGACCCATTACAATTACCTTCATCCCCGGTGGAAGTATCTCTTTGACTAACTCCAGCCGGGAATAATCAAATTCAGCTGGATCCGGCCAGGGATAATCTATAAAGTCCTGACGATTTTTAATCAGACCACCCTCATTTAGAGAATGAGATTCTTTCTGTTCTTTTTCACCCAGTGGAAAATGGAAATCCGAACCATGAACCGTGGCGTAATCATAACCAGAATTACAGAAAGCACTTATCTGGATTCTTAAATCGGGGAGGGGCTCTGTTCTGTCAAGCACCTCCGTATCTGCAAGTTTTCTATATAACCTGTCATTTAAAAACAGCTCAAAAAGTGTGGCCCGCTCCGGTTTTTTGTTGTTTAGCACCTGAAGCAGATTGTTAAAATCAGGTTTTCTCATGGTCCGGCCTCCTTTGAAAATACTCCTTTGGAAATATGTATACAGAATCCTTAAATTATATCTACCTTATTATCTACCTGTTTAAATAAACAAGCTCCGTAAATACTTAAATATGGATCATCTCCACTTCTGCTGGTGAAAAATATTGACATATGCTGCTGTTGCTTCATTCACGAAAAGGACTGGCTCCCATCTTCTCTTTCGGTCAAGAAGAAACTGACTTTAACTCACTTCCGACGGCCCCAGGTCTATAATCCGCTATCCATATATATAATCATCGGGATCACTGCTGCCCGGATCTACAGAGGATATACGGTTTATTTTCGCCCCTTCCGGAAGGGGTACCGGACCTTCAAGTAAAGGATCATCAGTTTCTACCATCCATCTTTCAAGTTCACCTGAAAGCTGCTGGTAAATATCCTGACAGTGGTTCTCATCTATAAGATTATTTTTTTCCTGGGGATCAAAATACAAATCAAAAAGCTGCTCCCGATCCCGCTTTTCCTCCAGCAGTCCGTGTTCCATCAGCAGAGATTTTCCGGGACTTTCATCAATGTTGGCCGGAACCACACCTTCATGTTCCCCAAAGTATTTAATGTATTTATACCGTTCTGTCCTGATACAGCGCATCGGTTCATAGGAAGCATGGTATGTAACTTCAGCAAACAAGCTGTCCCGTATCTTTTCCCGACTTCCCTCCAGCAGAGGGAGCAAAGAATGTCCTTCCAGCCAGTCCGGCCTGTTTAAACCTGTCAGTTCACAAAGAGTGGGGAACAGGTCTATTTGGGAAACCAGAGCATCTACTGCTGCTCCCTGACCGGGGTTATCCGGATATTTAAGAAGCAAAGAAACCCCTATTCCCGAGTCATAAAGATTGCATTTCATGCGGGGAAAAGCAATCCCATGGTCTGTGGTAAAAATAAAAATAGTCTCTTCTTCAAGACCGCTTTCTCTTAGAGCATCCTGGATGAGTCCCAGACAGTGGTCCACAACCTGTACCGAAGAATAAAATGCGGCCATATCCTCTCTGATATCAGGATCATCGGGCAGAGGAGCAGGAGTCTGAACATAATCAGGATTAATATTCTCATCAATATCGGGAAATTCACGGTGAGTATTTAACAGACCTAAAGAAAGGAAAAAGGGCTGGTCTGCTTCATGCCGGATATACTCGGCCGCCCGGCTGGCCAGGGCCCGATCAGTCTCCACTGCATTCTGCTGTTCTCCTGAAGTGACCAGCTGTTTTTGATATCCTATTTTTTCTGCCGATTTTTCACCTGAGGCCACATGCTGTACTCCACAGAGAACAGTCTCCCAGCCCTCACTGCCCAGAAATGAAGCCAGATGCTGGTTATAATTGTCCAGTTCAAATCCCCGGTGAGCCAGCCCCAGCATACCATTATTATGAGGATAACGTCCGGTCAGCAGTGAAGCCCTGCTGGGAGAGCAGGTCGGAGCAGCACAGAAGGCCTGTCTGAAAAGTGTTCCCTCCCGGGCCAGTTCCATCAAATTGGGGGTATCCACATTATAACCATAGGGTTCTATATACCTGCCAGTATCATGGGTATGAAAATATACAATATTCACGGTTAGCCTCCTGACTAAAAAATTTTATCTTCCCCTGATCTTTTTAATACCCTCCAGACATCTTTTTACTTCCTGGAGGGGGTCAGCAACCCGGGCTTCATATTCAACAATATACCATTCTGTATTACCAATTTCATCACATACTGCAAAAATCTCCTCCCAGGGTACCTGATCCTCACCGATGATTGCCTGAAAACCATCTTCCTGGTCAGGGGAATAAGGTTTCAGGTGCACACTGTGGGCTCTATCACCATACTTTCGGAGTACCTCCACCGGATCGGCTCCCCCATAATAAGCATTACCCACATCCAGCTGCATAGTTATCTTCGGGTCCAGGTTATCAAAGAAAACATTCCAGGGTATCTGGTCCTCAAGAGTTTTAAACTCAAAATCATGGTTGTGATAACCCAGTTTAATGTCATAGGGAGCCAGAGTTTCAGCCAGCTGATTAAAATATTCAGCCATTTTCTCCCAGTCCTGGATAGTACTGCGGTATTTTTCCGGAATCGAAGAAATCACCAGACTGTTATTATCAATCGTTTCATAGAGCTCCACCGTTTTTTTCAGCTTTTCCTCTTTTCTCAGTCCCAGAGGATCACCCCAGTAATGCCAGCCACAGCACTCCAGATCATATTTTTCCAGATAGGTTTTCAGATCCTGGGCCGAGGCAGGACTGGGACCAAAAAATTCCACACCTTCATAGCCCATTGCGGCAAGCTCTTTCATGGTTTGTTCCACATCATCTTCCAGAATTCCTCTCACTGAATAAAGCTGGATACCGAGTTTAATATCACTCATTTTTATACCCTCCTGTGTTAAAAATAAAATTATAAATCCTGCTGACTGCCTAACTAATATTAAGTTCCAGAACTCTCATGATCTGCCGGGCAGTTCTTTCCAGCCATAAAGAAGTGTTCTCATATATCTCCCTGCGGGGCAGGATATCCTGTATGATGGGGAAAAAGGCGGTGATCCCGGCCGATAAAATACTATCTGCTCCCCTTCCGGCTGCCCCACACAGGGCAATCACTGGTATATTGTGGGCTCCGGCGGTTTGAGCAATACCCGACACTGTTTTACCCTGCAGAGTCTGATCATCAATTTTCCCTTCACCGGTAAATACCAGATCTACATCTTTGATTTTATCATACACATCATTAACTTCCAGTACAATCTCTACTCCCGGTCTCAATTCTGCTCCCAGAAAGGCCACCAATCCGGCCCCCAGACCTCCGGCTGCCCCGGAACCCGGTATCTGCTGTATGTCCCGGCCCAGCTCTTTTTTAATAATCTCGCTGAGATGTCTTAAGTTTTCATCCAGTAAGGCTGTCATCTCTTCATCTGCCCCCTTCTGGGGAGCATAAACATAGGCCGCACCTTCCGGCCCATACAGGGGATTATCAACATCACATGCTGCCTCAATATCAACCTCCTGCAGCCGGCTGTCCAGACCGGAAAGATCAATGGAGGCAATTTCAGACAGCTTTCCACCACCGGGACCAACTTCCCGGCCTTCGGTATTTTTAAATTCAGCCCCCAGGGCCTGAGCCAGGCCCACCCCGGCATCATTGGTGGCACTGCCGCCAATACCCAGAATTATTTTGTCCACACCTTTATCCAGAGCAGCTGCTATCAGCTCTCCGGTACCCAGGGTGGTAGTCCGGGTGGGATCCCTTTTTTCTTCTGGAACCAGGGGGAGACCGGAAGCAGCTGCCATCTCAATTACGGCCGTCCTGCCCTCACCCAGAATACCAAAAAAGGCTTCAACTTCATCACCCAGGGGTCCGGTAACCTTTTGCTGAAAAATCTCACCCCCTGCTCCGGCAGTCAGGGCCTGAACCGTACCTTCCCCTCCATCAGCCATGGGTACTTTAATAATGTCAGCTCCGGGTTTAACCTTTTTGATCCCCCGGGCTATACTGTCCACCACCTCAACAGTGGACAGACTCTCTTTAAAAGAATCGGGTGCAATCATAATTTTCATTTTTCTTTACCTCCCTGCCGGCTGCCTGTTTAATCATCTCCTGTTTTTCCATTTCGGCCACCTGCTTTGGTCCTTTAAATTTTTCCAGCTTCATTTATTTACTTAATTTTGTAAAGACATCGGTGAAAATCTGATCCCGGTCCACCTGATAGGCACTTCTGATAAAATGCCGCTCCCGGTCCTCACTCCAGGTCATCTGATCGGTCAGAACCGGACTGTGCACCAGACTGGTAGCCACCCAATCACTGTTAATTAGATAAGCCGGGGCCGAAATATCCCAGATAACCTTGGACCAGCCGAAAGGGTCATCAGTATAGCTGCTGACAATATCCGTGAGATAGCTGCCTATTTTACTTTTACCCTCCAGATGCTCTTTTAGCTCGGGAATAGTGGTCAGCAGATGATCGGCCACCCCCATACAGGGAATCTGGACCAGAGGTACCCCGCTGTCGAAAAGGACCCGGGAGGAATGGAGGTCCTGCTGCAGGTTAAACTCATATGTATGCGGCCAGTACAGGGCATTACCTCCCAGCCAGACCACCACTATGTTTTTGATTATTGACGGTTTTTTTAAAATAGCAGAAGCCACATTGGTTGCCGCCCCGATGGCCACCACATACAGGGGGCCTTCTTTTATATTCAGGGCTTTATCAATAAGATCCTCAGCAGCCTCACTGGCCACCGGTTTTTCCGGTCCCGGCAGATACTGCCGGCTGCCCCGAAAAACAAAATCATCCTTCTGAATATTCAGATGGGACAGGATTTTATTTATCTCCTGATAGCTTTTTTCCATTCCATCCTCCGGTCCTGACGAGCGGTCATTATGAAAAGGGGCCGCATATACAGCCTTCAGGTCCAGTTTCTCCTGAGATTTCAAAGTATACGCCAGAGCAAACTGGTCATCCACTTCATTATAGGTATCTGTATCCAGCACCATCTTAATTTTGCCCTGAGGTGGGCTCAGCCTTTCTACCAGTTCTGATTGCCTAAATTGAGGTGTTTTCATTTGCTGCTCCTTTCTTTTTTATGTTTTTTATGTTTTTGATGTACTTTATTGTTGTTCTGTTTTGATGTACTTTATTGTTGTTCTGTTTTGATGTACTTTATTGTTGTTCTGTTTTGATGTACTTTATTGTTGTTCTGTTTTGATGTGCTCTTATGTTGTACTGTTTTGATGTGCTTTATCATTGTACTTTATTATTGTACTGTTTTGATATGCTGTTTTGATATGCTGTTTTATAATGCTATTTTGTAATGCTATTTTTTGTGGGGTTTTATTTTGCCATTTTTTATGCTAACCACGGGCCCAATCGGGTCCTGTTTCCCTGTAAAAAAATAATATTGCCATAATAAGGGGCAATATTATTTTAAAACATATTTCTGGTATATCATTTTGGTGAGCCTGACCCTTAAAATCAAAAATCATCTTCTGTTAATTTGAAAATCTTTCAACTTTCAAAACAGCAGTATCAGCCCGACAAACAGAATACAGGCTGCTGCCGACAAAAATTGTAATGGTCAGCAGGAAAGTTTTCCAGCAAACACAGCCCATACCTCATTATATATTGACCCTTCGTACCTGATCTTCATCTCCGGAAGTAATCATCTTGCCTATTTCTGAGGTTACTGTTGTGCCGCTGGCAACATGCTGACTGGCAAAATCATCCACTTCTGCATAGGAGAAGATCCGGCAGTTCCTCTTAATTGTTGTTCCGGCCGGAATAGTGGCTCTTTTGGCAATCAGGTTTAAACCATTGTAAAGCAGGTCTGGTTTTTCCTGATTGGGAGTATAATCGTCTCCGGTGCCAATTTCACAGTTAGCTTTAACCTGAACTTCTTTATCGATAATTGTTTTATCCACAATGGCCTTTTCTGCTATTACAGAATCATTGAAAATTATTGAGTCTTTAACCACAGCTCCCTTTTTGATGTGGACCCCCGGGCTTATCACAGAATTTTCCACCCGGCCGTTGATAATAGAGCCATTGGCCACCAGACTCTGTTCTGCATGACCATCGGTCCTGA
Organism: Halanaerobiaceae bacterium; assembly: GCA_003553225.1. Taxonomy (GTDB): domain Bacteria; phylum Bacillota; class Halanaerobiia; order Halanaerobiales; family Halarsenatibacteraceae; genus T1SED10-99. The sequence goes on along the minus strand of PWDW01000100.1, from coordinate 21,788 downwards.
ATTTAACGGGGGGCTGTTCCTCTCCCCGGGTATAAAACTTCCAGTAACTGTCATATAAATTAAGATCAGGGACCGGCTGAATAAGCTCCTGGTTGGTCTGCCAGTAGGAATCCAGAGTACCAACATCCCTCCAGTAGCCATTATATTTAAAGACATATACTTCATTGTTCTCGATCATGGGTGGGATAATATGATGGCCGAAATCAGAATCCTCCCGGCTGCAGTATTTCTCAAGCACTTCCAGAAGAATATCTGTTTTAAAAACATAAATACCCATTGAAGCCAGATTGCTGGGCGGCTCTTCAGGTTTTTCCACAAAATCCGTGATTTTTAGATCTTTTCGGGCATCCAGAATTCCAAACCGGCTGGCTTCTTCATAGTCCACCGGCTGAGCGGCAATGGTCAAGTCAGCATTTTTTTGCCGGTGCTGATCAATCAGCTGGCTGTAATCCATTTTATAAACATGGTCCCCGGATAGAATTACAACATTATCCGGGTTCTGGCTGCGCAAAAAGCTGATATTTTTATAAATTGCATGGGCCGTTCCTTCATACCAGTCTGTAGAACCGGGCTTGCCTTTAAAGGGCTGCAGAATGGTAACTCCACCCCTTTTGCGGTCCAGATCCCAGGGTTTACCTATCCCGATGTGGTTGTTTAGTGATAATGGTAGATACTGGGTCAAAACTCCCACATTATATATCCCGGAGTTAACACAGTTGCTTAAAGCAAAATCAATCAACCTGAATTTGCCGGCAAACGGAACACTCGGTTTAGCCCGGTGTGCTGACAAAAGATCCAGTCTGGTCCCTCTCCCACCTGCCAAAATTAAAGCCAGATTCCCGGCCATCTGTCATTCCCTCCTTATATTATATTTTTTGATAAATTATGCTTTGTGGTTAGATCTCCCGATCTGTTCCGGGCAGAGTTTTAGTAATTTTTTAGTGGTTAAGAAACTCTGTATTTATAAAATTCACTAAAAATCTAAATATTCCTTTAAATTTCAAACTTAATTTTCAATTAGTTTTAATCCAGACCGGACCTAAACAGCCTCTGTGGTTAAGCTGATATCTTATACAGGTGGCTTATAAGGGGGCTAAAAAGGCTTTATTCCTGCATAATTGATGTTTTGCTGGGACTGCCCCGCCCTTCCAGATTAGGGGGCCGACCTTCCAGGGCTGCCCGGGAGATCTCAACATCTTCGGCAACCTCCCAGCGGTTGGTACAGCCCACAGTCACCAGATCCTGTTCCCGGATTGTATTCCAGACAAAGGTCAGCCCCACAAAGGGAGTAACCCGCCCCGCGGCCATCGGTTTTATGGTCATCACCGGACAGCGCGCATTCTGAATCACTTTATGAATATACTCGATCTCAACCTGCATCAAAAAACCCATACAGTTAAATATCTGCACATAGGTTTCCACATCATATTCATTCTGATCGGCATAAACGATAACTTCCGGCATATGAGCTGATAGGCCGGGAATCATATCCCGATCGCGGATCATCTGTAAATAATCGGGCAGACGCTCAATCTCTTCTTTGTTTTTGTTAATTAACTGTTCCACCGAAGAGTGATGGGGCAGACAGAAATCAGCACCCAGCTTTCGGCTCTGGTCAATAACCTGTTCGGCTTCCCTCCGCGCCTGGCGGTTATCATCAACATTAATAATAGGTGTATCAACCAGAATCATCTCCTCTCCAGCACTTTCTTCGGCAATCTTAATGGCCTCAATCAGGTTTTCATTACCGGCAAAAGGAGCCATAATTGTGTCCACACCCCTGCTTAAAAATTCCTGCAGTACAGCGGCGATAGGCTCCGGGCTGTCATGTCTGTTTTTAATGGTATGGTCAGCAGCCGGTCCCTGATGACTGTAACCCAAAATCCAGTTGGTTCCGATGATCATCCGGGACAGTGATTTGCCGGCCACTTCGGTACGAGGAAATTGCTTCATTTAAATTTCTCCTTTCAGCTGTAGTTAATTTTGGACAATATTAATTTATTGAAGCTTTTTTGCTATTTTTAAAATAGCCAAATAATTATTAAAAACTAAAAACAATAATCCATCCGGTTAATCAATCTTTTCAATTGGCAGTTACTATTCCTGAAATCAAATAATGATTTTTATTTCAAATATAACTCCACCACCGTGTCCTTCCGGTCGGGCAGCCGGGCTGAAGAAAATTCAACAAAAGCATCTTCTTCAAATTCAGCCGCATTCCAGGGACGGTGGACTCTTTTTTCTGAACCATCACTTAACAGGCGGGCTTTTTCTATTTTACCCCCCATTTTCCGGAAATTAACCGGGCCGATACCCCGCTCCATGATGTGGGCATACAGGCGGTCTCCCTTTCTAGTATAACGACCCCATTCCGGTTTGGGAAGTTCGGCCCCCTGACAGCCGTATATACTGTCTCCATTTTCTGCCATCCACCGGCCCACTTCTTTTAAAATAGACCGGGACTGTTCGGGGATCCGGCCCCGGGCATCAGGACCAACATTAAGCAGCATATTTCCGTTTTTACTCACACACTCCACCAGGGCTCTGACTACCTGCCGGGGAGATTTATAGTCATTATCAGCAGCACAGTAGCCCCAGTTGTTGTTCAAAGTAATACAGGCTTCCCAGGGCACATGTTCTCCTTTTTCATCGACCACACCTTCGGGTGGAATGATTTTTTCTGGAGAAGCAAAATCACCGGCATAAATCTCCGGGTCTTCTTTTTTTATATCCCCTCCCAGCCGGTTGTCAATTATGATATCCGGCTGCAGTTCGTGGGTCCTTTTGACCAGTTCAGAAGCCCTCCAGGTTTCACCACTCATATCATCATAAGAAAAATCAAACCACATAATATCAATTTTGCCATAATTGGTTAACAGCTCCTTGACCTGTCCGTGCATATAGTCAAGGTAGTGGTCAAAATTATGTTCTTTATCCTTAAATTCTTCATTATCCCGCAGGGGATGGTTAGCATCCCCATAGGCCGGATAATCAGGATGATGCCAGTCAATAAGGGAGTGATAAAAACCAATTTTTAAACCTTCAGCACGGAAAGCCTCCACAAATTCCGCAATTAAGTCACGGCCCGCCGGGGTATTGGGAGCCTTATAATCGGTCAGTTTGCTGTCAAAAAGGCAGAAACCATCATGGTGTTTGGTGGTGATCACGGCATATTTCATGCCCGCTTCTCGGGCCAGCCGGGCCCAGCTTTGGGGATCATAATCTACCGGATCAAATTCATGAAAATACTTTTCATACTCCTCATTACTTATTTTCTCAAAACTGCGCACCCACTCTCCCCGGGCCGGGATGGCATACAGTCCCCAGTGAATAAACATTCCAAAACGTGCCTTTTCAAACCACTCAATTCTTTTTTCTCTGCTATTCATTATAATTTCTGTCCTCCCCTGTAAATAATACAACTTTTTTATTTTTTATCAATATGATTTTTGCTTTAATGCTTTTATAAACCTTTAATTCAACGAAATGAAAGTGCATCTCACGCTAAATTAGAGTTAACCTCAACAGAGCTGTACCTTAAAAAGCATTATTTAAGCAGCTTTTGTTTGATTATAACACAAATTTTTTCTGTTATACACTAATTTAAGACAATAATTTGACAGCAGAAAAAAACACAGAAACAATTAGAACTGTTTGCGGTGCTGCCGGCCATAAGACAAACCCTCATCCAGAAAGGCCTCAATGTTTTCCAGAGGGGTGCCGGGTAAAATCCCATTCCCGGCCGCCAGGCACATTCCCCCGTCCGGGCCGTCAAAAGTGTCTATCAGAAAGCGTACCTCCCGGCGCACATCAGCAGGTGTGCCCTCCTGCAGGATATGCTGGACATCAAAACCGGCCAGAAAACTTAGCTTTGAGCCGTACTTTTCGGCTGTTTTCTTTTCATCCATGGTGTGTTTCTGTACCGGGTGAAAGATATCCACTCCCACCTCGATCAGATCCTCCACTATGGCACTGTTGTCCCCACAGCTGTGCAGCCAGAAATGTAAATTATGCTGACGGCAGAAGTCACCAATTTCAGCATAATAGGGTTTGATAAATTCACGAAAATGCCGGGGACTCATCATCAGCTGCTTCTGGTGCCCCAGATCATCACTGGTCCAGAATCCATCCGGGTTTAGTTCACATACGGCTCTTGCCAGCAGTTTTAAATAATAATCACCTAAAATCTCCTGCAGGTGGTGGACCTGCTCGGGATTAACATAATAATCTGTCAGCAAATTTTCCATACCTCTCAGACCCCAGGGGCGTTCAAAAAATAACCGCCACCAGCCAAATAGTAAATAGCGGTCCTCCTGGTGAGCTTTTTGAGCCGTTTCCTTAAGATCACTAAAAAGATCTTCCCGATCGGGATCCGGAAGAGCAGATACAAACTTTTCAAGATCTTTCCAGTCAGCCAGAATACCGGCTGCATCATGGGCCTGACTCTGCTCCTCCTGTTTTTGGACCCAATCCATCTCACTTAGGGGGTCAATCAGCACAAACTCGGCATCATCCGGATAATCAGAAAACCGGTCCAGCCCGGCCCCATATTCTTCCTCCAGACCTTCGCCCCACCAGAGGCACCTGATAAGAGGAACCCGGGCGGGATTTTTTCGGTCCACAGCTTTTTTAACCTCGTTTTTGGGCAGGGGAGGAATTTTTGTAGAGTTCATATTGAGCACTCCTTTCAGCTTTCTTTCTTTAATCTTTAATTATTTTTGGTTTTTTCTATACCCATATTTTTCCATCGGAAGGGGCAGTGTCCCCTTTTCTTTAATCTTCTTCAATCTTCCTTAATTTCTTAATTTATTGTATAATTTTATAATATAACTTATAATTAAATTATCAAGTTTTTAAATATCTTAAAGGTGGTGATTGGTTTGGATTATGAAAAAAATATCTGGAAAAATGACTGGCCGCAAACCCGCCGGAGGCTGATCAGCTGGGGGGAGGGGGAGGGAGCAGTACTCTCTTTAACAGCACCCCGAAATGAAGCCCGGATTGATATTCCCGAACCGGAGGCTCCCAGGGAGCCTAAACAGTGGTGGACAGATCCAAAATATCGACTCCAGAAAGCTGAATATGAGCTGGCCAATACATACTTTGGAGCCGAATCTTTTCCCTATTTTGACACCCAGATTGGTCCCGGTAACCTGGCCTCTTTTATCGGATGTAAACCTAATTTTGATCAAAATACAGTCTGGTTTGAAAAAATAAGTAAATCACCCTCAGAAATGGATAAAATATCTTTTAACCCTGAAAATAGGTGGTTTCAAAATCAGATGGAGATTATTGACCGGGGGCTGGAAGCCTCTAAGGGTCGTTTCCTGGTCGGTATGCCCGATCTGGTTGAAAATCTGGATATTCTTGCTTCAATGCGTGGTACAGAACCACTGCTTATTGATCTTATTGAAAGACCGGAATTTGTTAAGACCAGAATAAAAGAAATTAATGAGGTCTATTTTAAAGTTTTTGATAAAATATATGAAAAAATAAAAGATTCTCATCAGGGTAATGCTTTTGCTGCTTTTCAGATATGGGGCCCCGGCCGGACTGCCAAAGTACAGTGTGATGCCGCAGCCATGATCTCTCCAGACATGATGGCTGAGTTTGTCATACCTGCCCTGCGGGAGCAGTGCCGCTGGCTGGACTATTCAATGTTTCATCTGGATGGGACCCAGTGCCTTCAGCACCTGGATCTGCTGCTGGAAATAGAAGAGCTTAATGCCGTGGAATGGACACCCCAGGCCGGTCTTCCCGGAGGGGGTAGTCCGAAATGGTATGATCTGTACCACAAAATACTGGAAGCCGGTAAAGCGGTCCAGGCAATAGGGGTCGCCCCCGAAGAGGTAATCCCCCTGTTTAAAGAGATGGGGACCGAGGGTATGTTTGTTATTACCAGGGCTGATTCCGAAAAAGAAGCCAGAGACCTGGCCGCAGAAGTCGAAAAATTGAGATGATAAATGCTGCTAATGCTGGCCCAACCATGTGTATCAAATGGAGGGGCAGCCAAATGTTCATATCAGCTGACAGCAGCATATACTTAAACCTATCAACCGTTATGGAGGAGAACCATTTTTTTAAAGTTATTCTTACCGAGAAAGATAGTCCCCGGCCAACATTTTAAATAAGTAATTTCAGGCCCACATAAACAATCCTTGCCCGATCATAAGTATAGGTCAGATGAATCTTTTTACCCTCAATGACAGCTGAAGGATAGGAATACTCACCTGCTCCCTCTTCCAGATCCATAATTCTCTGCCAGCCGGTACCATTATCTGTTGACAGAAAAATGGTGAGGGGACTCCGGGGGCCCCAATTTTTTTCCACCGGATTACATACCAGAATCAGATTTCCATCCCGGGTCTGAACAGCATCCAGCCCACTGTTATTATTGGGTACTTCAACAGGATAGGCCCTACTCCAGGTCCAGCCCCCATCCCGGGAATCACTGCGGAAAACCCGACCTTCAGTGCTCCTCAGCAGCATATGGACAGTTTTAGGTCCTGAAGTCCATAAGGTGGGCTGGATCACCCCTTTGCCTTCAACCACCACACTTTCTTTGGTCTCAGCTTCTTTTTGGTCTGCCCTCTGCAGAGGAACCAGTTCACTTTTCTGCCAGGTTTCCCCCCGGTCCCGGGAAAGATCCACAAAAGCATCCCACCTGTCCTCTGTCTCCAGAGAGGCCGGGGCCAGCCAGGTACCATCTTCCCGGATTAGGGGTTTGTTTTTCACCGGTCCCCGCCCTCCCCGGTCACCGGGTACCAGGGGATGGGGGGCTGACCAGTTTTTTCCGTCCTGAGAAACCATGACCCTTGTTCTCCAGTCTGGAATCTCCCACCCCACCCTGTAAAATAAATAAATCTGATTCTCCCTATCCCGGAAAAGTACGGGATTCCAGTGGGGCAGGTCATCTCTGTCAGCTACCTTAACAGGCTGGCTCCACTGTCCATTTTCTCTCCAGGAGCCCCAGATGGCAACATCTCCGGCACCTTCCTGTGAACCACCAAACCAGGTGGACATGATCTGGCCTCCGGGAAGCACCACCAGTGTTGAAGCATGACAGCTCTCAAACGGCACCTCTCTGGTGAATATAAATTCTTTTTGGTTAAGGGTCAACCCATTTTGACAATTCATTTTCTTCTCTCCCTACTATTAAATATCGGAACACTCCACTTCATCAACCGGGAAAAATATACTCAAATCATACCGGGGGTTATGGCGGAGAACTTAAACATTACATGAATATAAAAGCCCGGGGATCTCAGGAACGATCAATAAGCCGGGTTCGGTTGGTCTGATACCAGCATCTATCTTTGGAAAAATTTTTGTAAAAAGCCCAAAGCCTGAAAACGATAAAACAGCCAGCCCGCTCACCTGATTTTGGCTAAGGGGGTGTCCATTAATCTATTTAAGTACTCACCACGGTGATAACAGCAAAAATAGGCCCAGTGGGCTATGTCCTGTTCACTAAATTCCTGAATACTGTCAATATTTTTCAAAAACAACCCTCCCCTGGTCCCTGGTCTTCCCGCCAGGGTTCAAAATCAGGGTTGGGCTCAGGTGCTTCTGCAGCCATATCCTCTCTCCATTCAGCCAGCATCTTTCTCATTTTAGCGGCAAGATCAGACTTTACTGCTGATATGTCATTTTTCTCCCCAATATCCTCTGCCAGATTGTACAGTTCAACCCTATCATTCTCATAAAAGTGTATTAATTTGTAATCTCCCATCCTTATTGAAGAACCGGGTGTCCCACCCTGGTTGCCATAATGGGGATAATGCCAGTAAATAGCTTCTCTATTCAGACAATCCTGTTCACCTTTCAGCATTGAAAGCAGGCTTACTCCATCTTTATGCTGTTCCGGCAGCAGATCAAGCCCCACCATCTCCATAATGGTAGGATAAAAATCGGGACTGGTAACCGGCTCTCTGCAGATAGTATCTTCTTCTATTTCAGCGGGCCATCTCACAATTAAGGGCTCTCTGGTGCCTCCTTCATACATCCAGCCTTTTCCTTCATTCAAAGGGGCATTACATGTGGGAGAACCCTCTGCTGTGGCCAGACCTCCGTTATCAGAGGTAAAAATTATTATCGTATTTTCTTCTTTTCCGGTCTCTTTTAGAACCTCCATAATACGGCCCACATTTTCATCCACACTCTGAACCATAGCCGCATACTCGGGATTGGATTGAACAAGCCTTCTTTTAATTCTCCGGTCTTTTTTATGTTCAGCCGGAAAATAATCTCCTTCAGCAAAGGTCTGAACCCGGTCCAGGCCCAGGCTCTTTGCTTTGGCCCTGTATTTTGCAGTATATTTTTCTTTGCCCATGATAGGAGTGTGTACGGCATAATAGTTTAGATTTAAGAAAAAAGGCCGCTCTTCATTATTTTTAATCAGTTTTACAGCCTCAGAAGTCAGACGATCAGTGAGATACTCACCTTCCGGCCCATCGGATAAATTCCTGACATTATAGGGGCTGAAATATCCTTCCGGGCCGGGATTCCCCATCTCACAGCCGGCTATATTAACATCAAACCCATGATGTTCCGGATAGTATGGTTCATCACCCAGATGCCATTTTCCAACATGCCAGGTATTATATCCACCTTCTTTTAAAGCCCGGGCAATGCTTTTTTCTGAATCAGCGAGATGGTCAATATAGGGGGCATCGATAAGTTTACCTTTACAGGGATGAAAATTACCCCCCTGATCAATCCAGTCCGTCACTCCCACCCGGGCCGGATATTTACCACTCATAATACTGGCCCGGGTTGGAGAACAGACCGGAGCTGCCGCATAAGCATCGGTAAATCTCATACCCTCTCCGGCCAGTTTATCCAGGGCCGGAGTTTCATAAAATTCACTGCCATAACAGCCGATATCCTTCCAGCCCAGATCATCAATTAAAATGAAAATTATGTTAGGTTTTTCTGCCATTTTTAAAACAGCTCCTTTATTAAAAAAGTCTTAAATAAAATTTAATCCGGTCGGGGAAGGCAGCGGCAGAGGCAGTATATTACGCCATTGGGCCTTCCGATGGGCAGTTTCCACCTTGTCAAAAATAAAATGCAGCAGTTTCCGGGAATCATCTTTTGTTTTAGCGGGGAGCTCTTCAGTGAGGGAAAAATTTTCTTCACAGGACAGTTCTGCGGCCAGAGGTTCTATCTGGGCCAGAAAAATATCCAAATTTATTATCTTATAGGTCATATCCAGACATGATTCTTCACCCCTGCAGCCGGCCTGCTGCAGCATATTAATTAAGACCCGATCATAAAAGGGTACCGACACTAAAACGTCTATTCCGGGTCTGACTTTTTGGAAATAGCCCAGGCAATGAATAACCGCTCTTCTTTGACCGGCATACTCCACCACCTTAAATCGCTTTTTAGAATCCAGATAGCCCAGAACATATGCCGCAGGCTGACCTTCCACCCGGTAAGATAAAAGCAATTTTGGGGGAGGGAAAGGAACATCCTGGGCAGGGGGCATGTTTTTTGCCAGCTGTTTGAACTCCCGGCTGCTGCGAAGATAACGGACATTTTCCTGCTGATATATTCTCGACAAAGAGGTCAATTCTTCCGGAAATCTGCCCGACCATAATTTAACCTCTCCCGGAAAAGTATCTTCTAGAGCCAGCTTTTTTTCTATCACATAGTCTCTTTTTCCGGAAGTATGTTCGGCTCCCTGTCTGGTGTACAGACTCCTGCCTCCGGAAATGGTCAGTAAAGCAATATTCTCCTGTTTCAGCCTTGTAAAAATTTCTTTTAGAATACGGGTGGCAATACCCTGGCCCTGATAATCGGGATCAGTGCATACTGCCCCCATACTGGCCATACTCAGCTGATGACCATTAATCACAATCGGATGTTTTTTTATACCATTATGGGAGATTATCTCACCCTGTTCATTTTCAGCCAGATATAGATTCTCAGCATTGTTTTCCGCAAAAAGGGTGGGAAACTGCTTGCCCATAGAAGGGGGAAGGTCCTTCGGCTCCTTGAATATACTATTTACCAGGTCCACAATCAGGGGCAGGTCCTCTCTGTGGGCTTTTCTTATATTGATCACCATATATCTCCTCCTTTCCTGCCCGATTTATTAAAAATTTCATGAGAATTAAGAGATAAACTAAATTTTCAAACCCGGATACCGGGCGAAACAAACCATATTTTGGTCAGCCGGGAGAGTTCTTAATACCAGTAATCAGGAAGTGCTTTTTTTTCTGCCTTCAGCAGGTCTTCAATACAGGCTTCCACATCAGCAATATTATTACCCAGAGGATCAGTCAGCAGGGCTCTTTTTAAAAGTGATTTATCACCTGTTACTGCCGCTTCGGCAGTGAGTTCATGGGTATCAAGTATCTGCTGCTGTAAGGCCAGAAGACCCCTTTCAAATCTGCCCAATGGCTGGGGCCGGGGCCCCTGCATATCAACATCACATCTTAATTCCAGAAAAGCATCATCGGCCAGGTTTTTTACGGCCTGGTTATTGGCCGTATTAATGTAAAACTGTTTCCCCAGATCACCCCACATAGATTCAATTATATCAGTAGCATGATCATCACTGACTTCTTTGAGAAAAGTTTCCACTTCAATTTTTCCTTCCGAAAAAGCTTCTGTTCTCTGCCAGGAAGCTTCCATCTGGGCCGCCCTGTTGTCAGCATCAAAAAGGGATAAAGGTTCAGGCTGTATATCCCGCTGGCCATAACCCTGAAAAAAGGGTACATATTCTTTAGTATGTGAGGTTACCACCGGCAGAGCCCCGTATATATCATAAAGCTGAAGAGCATAATTGGCATTAAACCTTGCTTTGGCCCCTTCGGAGGGATTTTCCTGCTCACGGTCCGCTCTCTTTTGCAGTTCTGCCAGCAGCACGGGCATCATATCCTCACTGCCATAATTAAAACGAATCATCCAGGTACAGTGATTTACACCCCCTATGGCCAGATCCAGTTTATTCAGCACCCGGGGTGGAACCCGGTCCGCATCTTCAGGCAGGATTCCCGCCTTTTTGCACCAGTTTAAGGTATTATAGGGTTCATGTAAACTATCACAGAGAGCAAAACTCTTTACTTCAGGCACATAACGTCTAAGAGCCATTCCCAGAACCGTGGTGGGATTAACAAAATTAATTAACCAGGCTTCAGGTGCCAGTTCCCGGGTATCACGGGCCATATCCAGAGCTTTAGGAATCTCCCTCAGAGCCCGGAAAGCACCCCCGGGTCCAATAGTATCTGAACTGCACATCCGAATTCCATGTTCGGCCGCAATTTCGGTATCCAGACCCCGGTAATAGGCATTATCTTTGGAAAAGGTGAGTACCACAAAATCAGAATCCTCCATAACCTCTCTTCGGTCAGTTGAGGCCATTACCTCAACCTTACAGCCTGTCTCCGCAAAAACTCTGCGGGCCAGCTCCTCCATCGTGTTTAGCACATCCTCATCAATATCCACCAGAGCCAGGGTCCCACCACCCATTATGCTGCTGGTAGCCATCTTATGAATAACTTCCCGTCCGAAAAAATAACTCCCGGCTCCAATAACTGTTACTTTAGGTCCCGCCATCATGACCAGCTCCCTCCTGGATTTAATATATTGTGCTGTTTAAAAACGTCTTTTTATTTATGTCTTTACCGTCTGCCCCCAGACATCAACAGCTAAAATTTAATCAACACACTGGCGATACTGTAGGGTTCAACCGTAAAGTGAATAGTGTCTCCGGTAATTTTAATCTCATCCTGTTCAGCCGGCTTTCTTTCATTGAGGTCCACAAAATAGGCTTCCCGGGGCTCGGCAAAAAGTTTAAGAACAGTTTCCCTGTTCTGGCCTGCTGTTTCAAACAATCTAATAATACAGGAGTCACCATCAGGATCCTGTTCGGGAACTTTGATATCGGACAGGATTACCGCACCTTTTTCTCTTTGAATAAAACTCTTTTCTGCAGGTAGTTTACCTGTATGGCGTGAACCGGAAACAACCTCCAGAGGATGGTTGTAATTATAGGCCTGCCCCAAAAGTCTGTGATCTTCATTTTCTGTCAGATTAAGGGCAAAACTAAATTTGTGTTCCCCCAGTTCTGGATAGGGGTCGGGATCATAGGAGCTCCGAAGCAGAGTTACGGCCAGACTGCTGTCCTTACACCGGAAACCGTGCCGGGAACCGGTTATCAGCTGCAGGGCTTTTTTCCCCGAAGCGGCCGGTACTCCCAGCGCAAAACTGCTGGCCGGAACATCTCTTCTCATCCCTTTGCGCTCTATAGTTCCAAACGGAATATCATATTTATAGTTCTGACAATCATAAGCCAGGGGAACCCGGTAATTAAGCTGAGGAATACTGTGACCCGGTTCTCCTTTTTCCTGCCAGTCACATTCCACCTGAAAATCAAGCTGACTGCTGTTTTTGTCCAGAGAGATAACCACTTTCAGCTTCGAATTGCGGATAGAGGCAGTTATCTGTAGGGAATTTCTTAACTGGCCCCGGGCCAGTTCTTTAATCTTAACCTGATGATCAAGGGGCTCAATGTTCATATAACGCCCCACAATCCAGGAAGTCATCCCTTTGTTATCATCTTCATCAATCAGCCGGAAAACACTCTGTGCTTCCTCCGCAATAAGATCCAGACCGGATTCTTTATCCACCAGTGAAACCAGGGCCCCATTCCGGGGATCAAACTCAGCTCTTATTTTTTCATTTTCCAGACAGAATTCATCTATCTCCTCTATCCGGGGGTTATGATCATCCAGGGGAGGCAGTTTGTCCGGCTCTTTTGTCTGCAGAACATAAGAACTATATCCCAGAGGTGGTATCTGGACCTCAACCAGTACTTTAAGATATTCATGACCCCAGTAGTGGCTCCTGCCGGAAGAAATAACCTGGTGGGCCACTTTCCGGCCCCCGGTATCTGTTATCTCAATTTTCTTTTCATCCTGAGGCCAGTCCCAGACCACAAACTCCACAATTTCATGCCTCTGTTCGGGAGCTGAATTAAACACATGGAACACCCGCCTATCACCACGACCACGCGAAGTCTGAGCCACCTGATAATCCTCAACTCCAAAACCGACTCCCGCCCCTTCAGAAACTGTTTCTGCCGCATTTTCTTCTTCACCCAAAAGTGAAGTGGTGTCAATTTGTTCGACTATACTATTTAAAGCCAGATTCCTTTTACTGCCGGAAACCGCCAGTGATTCCTGATAAAGTCCCATGGCATGCTGGCGGGTCTCCCGGGTGCCAGAACCCGGCAGAATATCATGAAACTGATTGAGAAGTGTTTTTTCCCAGCCGGAAAAAAAGTCTTCATTATTATAGGAATAACCACCAATTAAATCAGCCAGAGTGCTGTATATTTCCGCATCTACCAGTTTATTCTCGGTTATACGATTACCCTTTTTAATCCTGGACTGTGAGGAATAACAGCCGGTAAAAACAAAATTCAGTTCATCATTAACCACCGGCAGGCTTTCTTCAATTTCTTCTAATTTTTGAAAATACTCCCGGAAGGTGCCAAACTTAACCACCGGGAAAACAGGCCACTTCTGCATATCTTCCAGCCTTTCCAGATCCCGCCTGGTCGGTCCACCCCCGTGATCTCCGACTCCATAAACTTTAAGCAGATAATCAAGTCCATGCTCAGAACAGAAACCGGGAACCCTTTCCGCCATCTCAGGGACAATGCGGTCATTATACCAGGCTCCTTCCCGATTAACCAGAACAGAACGTCCTGATTTACCCTGCCAGCGGTATAGATTATGACCATCATAACCCCGGCAGTGATAATAATATTTTATTCCCCCTTTGTTTAGTACTTCCGGAACATTAAAACTGTGACCAAAAGTATCCGGTTCAAAATTAATATCCAGAGCAGAGGGAGCAATATCAAGCAGGTCGGCCAGATATCTTTTGGTATAAAGCAGATGTTTGACCATACTCTCTCCTCCGGATACATTCTTATCCGCTTCAACCCAGGTGGAAGCTGTTACTTCCCAGCGTCCTTCCTGGACCCTCTGTCTAATTTTTTCCAGCATCTCAGGAGCATAATTTTCCATTATCCGGTAGACCGAAGCCTGGGACTGAGAAAATTTAAAATCCGGATACTCCTCCATGAGCTCCAGCACGGTGCGGAAGGTGTCAATGGTAATAGAAACAGTTTCATCCCAGCGCCACTGCCAGTTCATATCAATATGAGCATGGCCGGCACAAAGCATAGTATACTGTCTGGCAAGCTCTTCCATCTCCGCCAGGCGTTCTTCACTCCACCGAACATGTTCTTCTTTTATGGCATCTTTTGCTTCTTTTTTCAAATACTGCAGAACAGAATCTATTAACTTATCAAATTTATTCCCTTCAGTTTGTGATAAACGAGCCGCATATTTAAGCTCACCCAGAATTCTTTGACCCCAGTAACCCTGATCAGCTATTTTAGAAATTTTTTCAATATCATTAATCTGCACTTGAATTTCCTCCTATAATCTTATTTTATAATTCACCAACAATGCTTTTAGACTAACTATATTCGGCGATTATTCTTTTCAATTTTTTGATTACTATTTTTTCCTCTCCCTCCTGCAGCATATGGGGATTTAAAATTAAAGAATTTCGGTCAGTCACCACCACTATCCGGGGCTCTCCCACCGACAGTTTTTCCTGGGCCTTTTCTTTATCCAGCTCTTTTGATTTAAAGTTGACATAGACCCGGGGTACTGAAGGAGGCTGAACCAGAGGCTGGGACGGAAAACCCTTTCTGGCCGTGACCACGGGTATCTTCTCCAGCTCACCTACCATGTAATCTACCTGCTGGGTCCATCTTTTTGCCCGTTGGTTATGGTCTTCTTTTAGATAAAGCTCCAGGGCCCGGACAAAACCCATGATCGTTTCTTTATCAAGTTTCATGGGCCTGCCCACCGTATGATGGGGAAAACCGTTCAGGCGACAGGCCTCAATAAGATTTTTTCGGCCGGTAATCAAACCTGAAGACTGGGGCCCCCGCAGCTCTTTTCCCCCACTAAACAAAACTAAATCAGCCCCCAGCTCGGTAAATTTAGTTAAATTTTCTGCCGGGGGAATCTCGGCTGCAGCATCCACGATCACGGGCAGTTCCTTTTCATGGGCGGCCTCAATTACTTGCTTTAAGGGCAGTGAAGCCTCCAGCATACTGGACTGTATGGAGTAAATCACCCCGGCGGTGTTTTCACCGACCGCCCCCTGGAGCTCCCATAAAGAAGTTTCAATGGCATCTCCTATTTCCACAAATTCGGCTCCAGTCAATTTCACCGAGCGGTCATAGGGGTTACGGTGGCATTTCATGATAATAAATTCATTTTTTATGCCCTCTGTATCTGGCAGGCTGGCCATAAGCTGTTTATCCTTACCAGCCATACAGGCTGCAGAGGCCAGAACAATACCTGCCGCAGCTCCGGAAGTAACCAGGGCCGCTTCAACATCAAGCAGCTCAGCAATATACTGCCCGGATTTTTTTAACAGCCGGTCAATATCCACAAAAGTCCCGGCCGCCTGTTCCATGGCCGCTATCACTTCCCTATCCACCAGTGACCCCCCGTATCTGGTATAGGTCCCCGCAGCATTGATTATGGGTTTAATGTCCAAATCACTGTAATTTGCCATTTTTAGAATAACACCCTCTATCTTCAAAATTTTGGGCTGATATAATTTCCTGATTCAAATTCTAATCTTAAAAGGAAAAACATTATTACTTAATTACTTATTATGAAATCTTCCTTTATAAGCCTCTATGTTTTTATGTTCATTGCCCTTACCTTTTTACTGAACTTCACTCTGCCCTGATTTTTGTACCGGGCTTCACCTGTCCGAATAATCACCACTTATTTTTATGAATCCTCTCTTCCTTAAATCTATCAGCCCGACCTTTCTCTTCGGCAGGATAACCCACCGGTATTATAGAAAAAGGAATTACCTGTTCCGGTAAATTGAAAAGTTCAGTGAAATTTTTCACTCTATCTTCCCGGGGATAAATACCGGCCCAGACCGCTCCTAACCCTTTACTTTCAGCAGCCAGCAGAATATTCTGGGTGGCAGCTGAACAGTCCTGTACCCAGAAACCGGGACTTGTTTCCTCACTGAGATCCCCGCACACCAGCAGGGCCCGGGGAGCCTGAGCGGCCATACCTGCATAGGGATGTATGTCAGGTATCTTCTGTAAAATTTCTTTGTCCTCAATTATTATAAAATGCCAGGGCTGCTGGTTGCCTGCAGAAGGTGCACTCATCCCCGCTTTCAGTAAATCATGTATATCTGAATCAGATACCTCCTGATCCGTATATTTTCTAATACTCCTCCTGTTCAAAATGATATCCATATCTAATACCCCCTTAGAAATTTTATTTATTAATGTTTATTTTAAGCTCACACCAACCAAGCTTTACAATTACAGGCAGCAATTAAAACATCAGTATATCAAATATCAAGTTCAATATAATCCGGTTCCTGAACTTTTTTGCCCCCTTCCGGTATTAAATCTATCAGATAAGGAGCCAAAAAATATTTTAATAAAACGGATAAAACTGCAGAACTCAGGGCAAAATAGGCTTTCTGGAAAAATATTTCCCGATTCGCTGATAACAGCAAACCCAGAACAATACCGGCTGCCGGAGGATGTTCGGTATCAGTTATATCCATCAGAAAAGAGGCAAGTATAACCGAAATAACAGTAGCCGGAGCATAACTAAAAAAATAAAAACCCAGATAAGCAGTTATAATAGATATCAAATAGGAACCCAGAATATTCCGCACCTTGGCTGTCCGGTTGGTGGGTATGGTGAAAACCGTAAAAAAAGTGGAAGCCGTACCCACCACCAGCACCTGGCCCATTAAGGTGCCGAAAAAATAAATACTGAACCCCGTTAAAACACCGACTGCCGTACTCTGCCAGACAAAATTGAACCAGTTATCAATAAATTTACTGTTGACAATCACAATTGAAGGCAGTTTTTCTTTTATTTCTGATAGCATATATTCCGGACCCCTCCGGGCCTGTCCTCCCTCCTTTTTTTAATCTAACCTTTAAAATCAAATATTTATGGTGATTAAAAAGCTTGCAGGCTGCTATTTTAAAAATATTATTTACGGGCCCATTCCTTGATATAATCCGGTAAATAATCTGTAGTCCGGGCCACCATTTCCGTGAACAGCTTCTCAGCATCTGTATAATTAATAGTAACCAGGGGGTCACCGGCAAAAGTGTTATAAAATTTTTTGTATGTTTTATAAATATGTGCTCTTAATTTTATCATTGACAGGCCCAAAAAACAAAAACGTGGACTATTTTACAGACAATAAAAAAGTTATCATATAAGATAAAAAAGAATGAACTTAAAACTATAAAAAATATAAAAAACTATAAAGTGTTTCTTCCACAAGCTAGTTTCATCAACCACTTATATACATTTTTGTTAAATATTCTCCGGAGGTGATCAGAATGCCTTTATTCCGCTGGCTGGCCCCTTTTTATGACCCGGCCATGAAGCTGGTCGGCCATGAAAAAACACTGCAGAAAATAATAGAAAAAATGGAGCTAACCAAAAAAGACAAACTCCTGGATCTGGGAGGAGGTACGGGTCTCCTTTTGGAATATCTGCCCGAAGACCTGGAAATTACCCTGGTTGACAGTTCGGATAGTATGCTGAATAAAGCTAAAAACAAAGACAGAAAACAGAAAGTAAATTATGTTCAAGCCTCAGGCAGCAGCCTCCCTCTTGAAAATAATCATTTTGAACATGTCGTAATAGCAGATGCTTTACACCATTTTGAAAAAATAGAAGAGACTATCAGAGAAGCAAAAAGAGTTTTAAAACCGACCGGGGCTCTCTATATCATGGAGTTTAACCCCCGGTTCTTTTTTACTAAAATTATATCTCTGGCTGAAAAAGCGGCCGGAGAGCCGGCCAATTTTTTGCGGCCCCAGGAGCTCTCCTCTTTAATAGCAAAGAGCGGCTGGCAGGTTGAACAGTTTAATGTTTCTCAAACACTGTACATTCTCAAAGCTAAAAAATTTGCCTAAAAAAATCTAACTGAAAAAATTTACGGTGGTCCTTTTCTCTAACCACAGCCCTACTTCAGACAAGTTCACCGGCCAGCATAACAGCTTCTTTCAGGCTGTCCGGACGGGCCCTGTTTTTTCCTGCTATATCAAAGGCAACACCGTGGTCCACAGAAGTTCGAATCACCGGCAGACCCAGAGTAACATTAACTCCGGACACAGCAAGCCAGGAGTCTTTTTTTGCATCAAATTGAAAACCGACAGTTTTCATGGGGATATGCCCCTGATCATGATACATGGCCACCACTGCCTGAAATTCTCCAGCCCGGGCCCGGGCAAAAATAGTATCCGGAGGAAAGGGCCCCTCAACATCAATGTTTTGCCCAGCCGCCCGGTCCAGGGCAGGTTTGATTTCCTGTTTTTCTTCCTGACCAAAAAGTCCGTGTTCTCCGGCATGGGGATTAAGACCGGCCACCGCTATTTTCTTTTTATCCAGATTAAGATCACCCAAAAACTCATCTGTCAGCTTTATTACCTGAAATACCCGGTCTTCTTTCACCAGCTCACAGGCCTCTTTCAGGGAAACATGAGTTGACACATGGGAAATGCTAAAACTTTTTTCAGCCAAAAGCATTGCGTAATTTTGTACATTAAATTCTGAAGCCAGTATTTCAGTATGTCCGGCCTCCTTAATTCCGGCCAGTTTAAGGGCTTCTTTGTGGATGGGCCCTGTAATTAAGGCCTGCAGTTCTCCCCTCCGGGCCAGTTCAATCCCCCGGTATATATAATCGGCTGCGGCCCGGCCGCAATTTTTTTGAATTTGACCAATCCGGTAATCAGAAAACTTGATATTATCCAGATCAAGCACCTTAATTGAGTCCCGGGTGTCTGCTGACAGGGCTTTTGCTTCCTCAATATCACTAATTTTGATAAGCTCAACATTTATTCCATTTTGCTCTTTTGTTTTTTTAAGAACCTCCAGAGAACCAATAACCACTAACCTGCCTGCTTTAGAAAAATTATTTTCAGAAAAAGCTTTCAGCACAATCTCCGGTCCAATTCCGGCTGGATCACCCATGGTTACCGCCATTATATTATTTCCCACAGTTTTTACCTCATTTCTTTATTTTTAAATAGCAAAATATACTAAGTCTGTTCAATATACCTCAGAGCCTTTAACAAAGAATCTTTTTTTCCAAACCCACCTGCTTTTGTTACCAGCAGCCTTCCGGCCAGCCGGCCTCCCAGAATATTAACTGCCGGAATTCCGGGCTCTACTTCTTCAATAATGTGCAGTCCGGGAACACCCATGGCCCGGCAGAAATTAAGGGCCGTGTCACCCCCGGTTAACACAAATC
This sequence comes from Halanaerobiaceae bacterium, assembly GCA_003553225.1. Lineage (GTDB taxonomy): Bacteria > Bacillota > Halanaerobiia > Halanaerobiales > Halarsenatibacteraceae > T1SED10-99. The sequence goes on along the minus strand of PWDW01000100.1, from coordinate 2,414 downwards.
CCCGACATATAAAATTATCGACCACAAACCCGGCCACTTCTCTCAGTGAAGCCAGGATTTTTTCACTGTCCTGACGAATCTCAGCAGCTGTTTTGGACCATTTTTCTTTTGTGAGAGAAATGATTATTCGGTCATTTTCCTGCAGCAAAGAATCAATTCTGGCAAAAACCCTATTTAGCTCCTGATCTCTTTTTTGTGGTTCAGCCAGAAGTTGAGCGGTCTTTAATATAACCCGGTCCACTCCTTTTTGCTGATGTAGATACCGCAGCTGAGCTGTAGTTTTATTTCTGACTGAACCGGCCAGGACCACAATTTTGCCGGCTCCAGTTTTAGAAGCAGTTCTGTTTTTCTGTATGCTCCGGACCCGGTGAGCTGGCTCTTGATCACGGGTCAGCCAGAGGGGGGCCAGTTCTTCGGCCAGGCCGGCACTTCCACAAAAAAGCGGTATACCGGGAAAAGAAAATAGTTTTTCTGCCAGCAGGCCCAGGTCCTCCCTGGTTTGTGCATCAAAAATAAATATATCCCGATCCTGAGCTAAATTAGCCCGAATTTGGTCTAATAGATCATTTTTTTGGATCTGTTCTCGCCGGAAGACCTCCACCCTTCCGGGATCTATACCCCCTTTTTTTAGAATATCCGGAATAAAACTATCCTGCAGTGGGGACAGCAGATCAGCTCCATATTCAGTTTCTGCCAGCAGGGTGTCATCAACATAATGATAACCCTGCCGGGTGGTCCGGCCCTTTTCAGGATAGGCGGGAGCAATAAACGCCGCTTTTTTGTCAAAAAATGTCAGAATTTCATCAATCTCCACCCCTATATTGCCTCTGAGAGTGGAATCTATTTTCTTATAGATATGATTAATTTCAAAAGGTTTAAGCTGACGGCACCAATCCCGAACCTTTTTGCGGGCCCGGGAGGGATTATCTGCCCGGCTCTCTGTGTCAAAAATAAAGGTTTCAGCGCCCCGGGCCGTTTTTCTTACAAAGTCAGGTTTCAGATATACCGCCGCCCGACTGCCCTGTTTTTTAAACTGAACCCCGGTATCACAGGCTCCGGTCAAATCATCAGCCAGAACTGCTATTTTTTTCTGCAGCATATATTATCCTCTCCCTGCTGTTAATTCAGTCTGGGCCTGATACAGCCATCTTCAGTAAAGTTTAGCTGACTGTGAGAAACTATTTCCCTCATATCCTCATCTATATCTTTCAGGAGGGGAGCAGAAACATAGAGCTCCTCCAGCTGGGAGGTGTTTTTGATAATCACCACACCCGGTATCTCCCCCTCACCCAGCCAGCAGGTGTCTTCTGCCAGTTCAAAGGCTTCCTTTTCACTATCCATAGTCAGCGGAATCTTGCCCCTTCTTAGAAAAGAACTGGTAATTATGTTTTTGTATGTATCATTAAAATCTATTTTATCCACCAGTTTTTTGGTGGTAATATCGGCCAGACCTATACCAATGGCATTTCCGTGGGAGGCCTCAGAGATATCCAGTACAATCAGTCTTTTCACTTTGGGTCGGGAGTACTCCCGGGCTCCATTGATATACATTCTGCCAATAATGTTGGTATCCAGACCGGTGCCGCTGATATCCTTACCCATTTCCTGAACCACCAGAATATCAATTTTATCCACCGGCAGAGTCGGCATCCTCCCGGCAGCTATCTCCAGCAGCTCCCCATCCCGTTTTATAATCTCTTCCGGAGGCGTAAAGACCAAATCAGAAATCTCTTTATATCCATTTTCAACCAGCCCTATGCCCTGCAGCACCGGAGTTCTGTCAATTATCATTTCGGCAGCTTCCGGTATCAGTTCCTGGAGACCGTAAACCCCTTGGGAATGAATGGCCCGGGCCCCCCGGTGTTTACCCAGCCCTATCACCAGAATTTTCGACATCCCGCTCTCCAGGGTCGGGCTGTGAAAATCAGTATGTTTTTTAACACGGTTCACGGCTATTATAGCGTCTGCCTCCCGGGCCGGACGGCTGAAATAAACCGGCACTCCTGAACCCACCTCTCCCAGCTTCACTGTTTCCATACTCGATTTTATGGGGACCTCCATTTCGGATTCAGTTATACCATAAGAGGCCAGTATCTCTTCCTGCCCGGCCGGTACTGCCCCTCCGTGACTGCCCATGGCCGGCACCAGAAAGGGCCGGGCCCCCAGATCTTTTAAGTTTTTAATCAGCTCCACTAAAATTAACTTTATATCAGTAATTCCTCTGCTGCCCGCAGTCAGGGCCACCCGGTCCCCCGAACCTATCTGTTCGGGAAGCTTTGAGTGGTTAAACTCCTGTTTAATATGGGCGGGAATATCCTCAATTCTGGTCTGGTCCAGTTTCTGTTTAATTTTGGTCAGCTGTATATTCTGTTCCTGCATCATTTTATATCCGGCACCCCTTTTTTTAAGTATTT
>PWDW01000109.1 GCA_003553225.1 Halanaerobiaceae bacterium | reverse complement strand
TTCATTTCAATCACAGCTCACTCAGTGATCCGGTATTCATGATTTTATAATAACTAAAGATCAAAATCATCACCGGTCTTTGCAATCCATTTCTGGAGCCTTTTCTCAAGCTCTTTTCGTTTCTCTTTTTTTCTCATGTTGAGCAGCCATCTTAATTAAGCTCCTTTCTTTGTTTAATTATAGGCCCACTGAAAGCAATTTAGTTCATTCTGCCGGTTCATTTTTTAAATACTTTTTTTTAGCATCAGCTAATTTTTGTTCTCTTCTGTTAATCTTTTCTGCACTGTTAATTTCTTACAACTAACCCATTTTGGGCTTTAGCTTATATTTTATATTTTTAAGGTTTTTAGCTTATAATTTTAAAAACAAAATCTTTGGCTGTGCTATTTTAAAAAACTATAAACCCCATAATGCTCACTCCTCTTCGGTCAGCAGTTCCCATCCTTCCCGCAGTAAAAAGAGCACAATCAGCAGGCTGACCACGGGATCCAGCTGCCAGAGACCAAAAAAGTAATTGGCCGCCAGACCTACAAGTAAGGCCAGGGACAACAGGGAACAGACCAGAGTTTCTTTGGCATCGGCAATCAGGGAATTAAGGTCCATCTTCTGGCCCAGGTTATATTTTTTATAGGAAAAAATCGGCATGGCTACCAGGGCCAAAACGGCAATGATAATCCCGGGCAGTGAAGGCTCAGGGATAGATGAGGTAACCAGCATCTTAATAATTTCATAGAGCACATAACCGGCCAAAAGAAAAAATGAGACTCCGACCAGTTTTTGGGCTTTTCTTTCCAGGCGGTCTTCTTCTGCCTTAGAGCTTACTGATGATTGTTTTTTCAGCCGCCAGACTAAAACCAGACCGGACAGCATTTCAGCCACACTGTCCAGACCAAAGCTCAACAGGGCCACACTGCCGGCCAGGGTTCCAAAGACAATGGCCACCACAGCCTCCAGTATACTGTAGGCCAGGGTCCAGTACTCAAGGTTTAAAGCCTGTTTATAATCCTGCTCCATGTTTTTTAACTCCTCTGATTAAGGATGGTTTTTTGACTTTCAGAAAGTCTCATAATAATCTCTCCGGAATTTGATCTGCTTTTGATATATTATATCACAGACAGTATTTGATACAAAGAAGTTTTGGCAGGGTCAGAAGATATTTTGATATCTTTTATCCAGCTCTGCATTTTTAGCTGCCAAACTCTGTACTTTTTATTTGTCACAGCTCATATCCACAATCAATCATATATATTTATAACAAACACTATTATACTGCATCAGCAGCCCCAAAGTTACTCCAGAAAACTTTTCTTTAATGAGATAATTGGAAATTATAGAAGGAATTAATTAGCTTATCAATAATATAGATAATAGAGAGATAAAGATTCGGACAAAAAACGGTGTTTACCGGCTTTATCCCGGAGTGAGTTTTTTAGATAAACCAAATGCCCGAAAGATAAAAAAACTCAAGCTGTGCAAGAGCAAATTTTAGGATAAAATTTTTTTAAAATTAAAATCATTAAAACATTTAGGAGGAGAAAAATGATTAAATCAAAAAAAATTTTGGTTTTTGTTATCCTGTTTGTCTCAGCCTTGCTTTTAATGCCGACTTCCCTGCTGGCTCAGGATTATGATGATATTTCTAAGGATATTATGGAGGAATATGAATCTTTGCTGAATGATTCACAGACTGCTCTAGAAGAAGGTAATTTTTCGGAGGCTAAAACAAAGTTAGATAGGGCCTCACTGCTGCTCTGGAACAATTCACCCCTAAAATCCGAAAATGCCACTCTGGTTCAGCGGGCACCTTCATTTTACGGGGACATTATCCCGAGAGAAGATAAAACATATCATCATGGGGAGAGATTATATTTTTATTTTGAACCAAAAAATTATCTAATCGAAAAACAGGATAAATATCTAATAGATATGGTCCTGGAAACAAAATTAATACATGAAGATGAAACAATAGTTTTTCATGACCCGGAGTTTCTCAAATTTCAGAGAGAAAGTGTAAAACCAAATCAAGAAGTCGTATTTGATTTATTCTTTGATTTGGGCTCAAGCATAGAATCAGGAGAATATACAATGGAAAACATTATATATGATCAACTTTCAGGAGAACAGACAAAAGTTGAAACCAAATTTGATTTTACCGAATAAATAGATTTCACAGTCTCCCAAAAATTGACAGGAATGGATTGCAGCAGCTGATAATTATGGTTCAAAAGGATTAAATAGTATTGTTTATAACTTCAGGGAGGATTTTCAGGCGGGATCTTTAAAATATTAAATATCAGATAAAAGATAGATTTAATAAATATTAAGCTTGTATAAACTATTTAGGGGTGAAAATGATGCTCAAAAATCTAAAGAAAATCTCCCTGCTCTCTTTTATTTTAGTTCTGGTTTTGATATTAACCGGGTGTAGTATGAGCCCCAGTCTGACACTTGATCTCAGTCCCGATAAACTTAGTTTTACCGAAAGTGAGCCTGAAGAAGAATTAACAATAAAAATAAGTGTTAGTGGGTTTGGAGAGATAACAGTGGATCACATTTCAACTATCATAACTACAGAAGAAGACGAGAATCCCTTTGAAGATTTTAACAAAACAATAGAAATTAATGAAACCTTTATGGCAGTAGATGGAGTCAATAGAGAAGATACACAAACAATAAATATCAAAGATATTTTTGAGAATAATGTTGATTCTGATGAGTATGGAGATAATTTTTCTGATTTTTATGAAGAATTCCTTGAAGGAGAAGAATTGACCTTAAATGTTTTACTGGAAGGCCCTGAAGTGAACGAAACGGGAAGTGTGATCCTGGATTTTAACTAAACTGAAGAACAATCATAAAACCATCCTTTTCCTGAAGAATATAAGGACAAGGATGGTTTTTTGTATGCTTTTTTATCTCGATTAACCAGCGAATCTTAATATTATACCAGTCAAAAGAAGAACTATATTCACACAATAGATAATGAAAATTAAATAATTTAACCAGTCAGGAACATCATCAAAGTTTAGACCTCTTGAATCTGGATCTTCTTCACTTTTAATGAACTCAATAACCTCATCAGCACTTCTTCCTTCCCTTCTCATTTGATGAGCTTTTTCTCTGATCTCTTCATCCGAAGGTCTGGCCAAAATATACATTCTGTGATAATCGGATATATAATAAGCTAAAAGTAGTACTGCTGATAGCATTGCCATTGGTATTTGACCAAGAAAATAGTAATTGACAGTTGAGGCTATGAAAGCTGTAATTTTGATTTTATGAAGTATTCGCAAGGACTGTCTCCTTTCCCGAAAAAACAGATTTGAAGAAAAGGTCAATAATTCCTCTATATTATTTTACCTCCTGTTTATCATCAAACGTACGCTCCACATCCAGGCCCGGGGCCTCTGGTTTCAGCTCCAGGAACATGTCGGCTCCAGCTTCTTTAAGAGCCTGCCTGGTTTCTTCAGGATGCAGAGTCAGAGCGATGATGGTTCCTCCTCCACCGGCTCCGGCCAGTTTGGCCCCCAGGGCTTTTCCGTCCCGGGCGGCTTCTATCAGGCGGTTGTTCTGTTCTCCGGAGAAACGGAGTTCATCCTGTATCTCATGGTTTTTGTTCATCAACCGACCCAGTTCCTCCCAGTTACCTTCAATTAAGGCCCGCTTACCCTTAATGGCTAGTTCTGCAATTTGTTCATATCCTTTAACTACCTCTTTTTCTCCTTCCAGCCACCTTTCCCGGATTGGGCGGTGAAAATCTCCCGAATGATGCTGAATACCGGTATGGGCAATCACAAAGGGCATCTCAGGAGCAGTCAGTTCTTCTACTGCCGCATAGACTTCATTTTCCAGCTCCTTATAATAGGCCTTTCCCCGGAAGCTGAGGAAGTTTAAACCGCCAAAGGTTGTCATATAGGCATCCTGATAGCCACAGTGGGTTTTCATATATCTCAGCTCTATGGTCCGGTTCAGCTCGGCCGTATAGTAAGGACTGTGCTCCCGACCCAGCTTCTCCAGCAGAGCTCCCAGTGCTGCCGAAAGAATGGCCGTAGAACCGGCCAAACCGGCCTGGCGGGGTATGGTGGAATCTATCTCGATACTGACTTTTAGGTCTTTTAAATTAAAATAACGGAGGACCGCTCTCAGCAGATCAAAATCATCATCCTGTGGTTTGAGGTCACTCTCCCAGTTAATTTCCTCTTTTTTACCATCTACTATCAAACACAGCTGATCACTCTCTTTGATAACCGCTTCCGCCCGGCAGGGTATAGAACAGGCAATCATGGCTCCCCCATAGCCATCAGTGGGATTACCGATAATTCCGGCCCTCCCCGGTGCAGTTCCTCTAATCATCCTTATTGACCCCCTTTTAATGCTGAAATTTTTAAATGTTTAATCAATGCTTATTCAACTTAATCATAC
>PWDW01000256.1 GCA_003553225.1 Halanaerobiaceae bacterium | reverse complement strand
TTAATCCGAAAACTATTGAGAAAAAAATGATTTAGTACGGGCATTATGTTATATTAGGAGTTGAATTTATAATGGAAAAAATCCAAGGCATAATTCCGGCTGTGTTTTCCCCACTCAAAGCGGATGGTTCAATTTATCCCGTACAGACAGAAAAAATTGTTGATTTTCTGCTTGAAGATGAGGTTGAAGGCCTTTATGTCTGCGGCAGTACGGGGGAAGGTCCCCTGCTGTCCACAGCAGAAAGAAAGAAAATAGCGGAAGCATATATTGAAGCTGTGGGCGGAGAAATACCTGTAATAATACAAATAGGTCATGAGAGTACTGCTGAAGCACAGGAACTGGCCCGGCATGCGGCAGATTTAAACCCGACCGCTGTGGCAGCGGTTCCACCCTCTTATTTTAATTATAAATCTCTGGATAATTTAATAGCTACCTTAAGGGAAATTACCGCCCCTATCCCAGAGCTGCCTTTTTATTATTATCATATTCCATCTATTAATGGAGTGGATTTTGCGATGTCTGCTTTTTTAAAAATAGCACAAAAAAAACTGCCCAATCTGGCAGGAATAAAGTTTAGTTCTACCGTTCTGTATGAATTTCAGGAATGTATTGATTATCAAGGTGGAGCATATACGATGCTGTTTGGCAGTGATGAGATGTTTTTAAGCGGCCTGGTGGCCGGGGGAAATGGGGCTATCGGCAGTACTTTTAACTTTGCGGCACCTCTCTATCAAAAAATAAGAGAGGCTCTAAAGAAGGGGGATTTGAAACACGCCCGGGCCTATCAGTCCCGGGCAATCAGTTTTATCAAATTGATGAAAGAATATGGCGGACAGCCGGCCTTTAAGGGTATGATGAAAATTCTCGGGGTGGACTGTGGTCCCCATCGCCTGCCCCTGCAGACCTTAAAGAGTGAAAAACTGAAGGAGATGGAGGAGAAACTGCAGCAAATTGGTTTTTTTGAATGGGGGAGAAACAGATGAAAGTAGCTGTGGGAGTTGATATTGGAGGTACCAAAACCAATGTGGGGCTGATTAGGGAGGATGGAGAAATCATTGACCTCCTTACTTTTTCGACCAGTTATTCCCAGCCCGTAAAGCTGAAAGAAGATATTTTGGATTATATTGAAAAAATTATCAATAAAAATGAGCAAACTGTATGTGGGATAGGTATGGCTACTGCGGGCAGAGTGGACTTTCAGAAAAAGAAAGTTGTCTATGCCACTGATAATCTGGTGGACTGGGCTCAGGTCCCGATAGTAAAAGAGACAGCAGAAAAATTTCAGTTGCCCGTTTTTCTGGACAATGATGTTAATGCAGCCCTGAACTGTGAATTACATTCCGGGGATTTTTCTGAAAAACAGATGGTCATATTTTTAACAATGGGGACCGGTCTGGGGGGTGCTGTGGCCTGCAGGGGAGAGCTTGTCCGGGGCAGTACGGGTTCTGTGGGTGAGTTGGGGCACATGATTCTTTACCCCCAGGGCAGAGATTGTAACTGTGGGAAACAGGGTTGTGCTGAACAGTATGTATCAGGTACTGCCTACAGGCGGAAGCTAAAAGAAGCTTTTCAGAAAGAAAAAGTCAGTCCAGAGCAAGGACTTTTGGGTACAGAAGTGATTGCCCAAAATATCAGGCAAAAAAACCAGCCTTACTATGATGTTTTTTTAAGCATGATTTCTGATCTGGTTTATCTTCTGGAATCACTAAAAAACTGCCTTGATTATGAGGTGTGTATTATCGGGGGTGGTTTTTCCGACTACGGTGCTCTTATTTTAAACAATATTAAAGAAAAATTTGCTAAATACAATCATAAATATTCCAGCAGGCCGGAGTTTGTTATTTCTCAGGAAAAAAACAGGGCCGGTGTCCTTGGGGCGGGATTAATGGCCCTTGAGGAGATAGAAAATTAAAAAGAAATTAGAAATTAATGTTTGAATACAGTATAATGCTATTAGTAACAATGATTTTTATAAATTTTTTGGAGGGTTATATATGGGTGTTTTAGATAAAATCGAAGGTAAGCTGGTTGTCTCCTGTCAGGCCCTGGAAGATGAGCCCTTACACGGAGCGGACATTATGGCAAAAATGGCCCGGGCGGCAAAAATTGGTGGTGCGGCCGGGATCAGGGCCAATGGACCGGAAGATATCAGGGCTATCCAGGAGGAAGTTGAGTTACCGCTGATAGGTATTGAAAAAAACATGGACTATGATGCTGAAGTGTATATCACGCCTACCATGAGAGAAGTAACCAGAGTTGTTCGGGCCGGAGCCGATATAGTAGCTGTTGATGCCACTAAATGCAGCCGTCCGTCCGGCCAATCTCTGCGAGAGTTTATTGACGAGATAAAGAGCAGTTTTGATATTCCGGTGATGGGAGATATATCTGTTCTAAAGGAAGGAATCCAGGCTGAACAGGCTGGATTTGATCTGGTGGGAACCACACTTTCCGGATATACGGAGGACAGTCCGGATAAAGCAGGGCCTGATTTTGAGCTTCTGGAGGAGTTATTAAACGAACTATCTATTCCGGTGCTTATGGAAGGCAGGGTCAGCTGTCCTGAGCAGGTTGGCCGGGCTGTAAATATGGGTGCTCACGCTGTGGTAGTGGGTTCAGCAATCACCAGGCCCCGTAAGATCACGGCTCGTTTTGTTGAAGGCCTTAAAAAATAGCAATATTCAGCTGATATATTTTAGATAAACATTATGGATTGATGTTAATTTTTATTATATGTTATAGCATTTATTTTATATTATTTTAAACACCAGGCAGGAAATCTTTTTTGTTTATCTAATTATACAACAGAACACTTAACATCCAGTCAAAACAGTAATATGTGGTAATAGTGATTATAAATTTGAATATGAGGCAGTAATTTGGCTAAACTCAAAAGAGAAGATAGAAAGTTTACATATAAAGCAGACAAAGGGATATTACCGATAAACAGCGACAAACAGGACAACAAAAAAAGGATGACAGTGTAAATGGATATTAAATTTAGTGATATTAAAAAAGCGGCTGAAGTTCTTTCAGGAGTAATCAAAAAAACAGATCTCATTTATTCCGATGAGTTCAGCAAAATTTCGGGTAATGAAGTATATTTTAAACCGGAAAACTTACAGAAGACCGGTGCTTTTAAAATCAGAGGAGCCTATAATAAAATTGCCAATTTGGATTCCGAAGAGAAAAAAGCCGGTGTTATTGCTTCCTCTGCTGGAAACCATGCTCAGGGAGTGGCCTATGCAGCCCGGGAATATGGTATTGATGCTGTAATTGTTATGCCGCAAAATGCTCCTATCTCAAAGGTTACGGCAACAGAAGAGTATGGAGCCCAAGTGGTGCTGGCGGGTAATAATTATGATGAAGCATATGAAAGAGCTCTGGAACTGCAGCAGGAAAGTGGTGCTGTATTTGTACATCCCTTTAATGATCCAGAGGTTATCGCCGGTCAGGGGACTATTTTTTTGGAGATCTATGAGCAGTTAAAAGAGGTGGATTATGTACTGGTTCCGGTGGGGGGTGGAGGACTGATTTCTGGAATTGCTTTAGCTGCTCAGGAATTGAGCCCCCGGACTAAAATTATCGGAGTGGAATTTTCTTCAGCTCCTGTTATGACCGAGTCTTTAAAAAATGGCCGGATATACAAACAGACCCAGGTGAACAGTATAGCCGACGGAATAGCCGTCAAACAGCCGGGAGATGTGACCTTTGAAGTTTGTAAAGAGTGTGTGGATGGTATGTTAAAGGTCAGTGAAGATGAGATTGCTAATGCCATATTAACGCTGCTGGAAAGAGAGAAATTAATTATTGAAGGTGCAGGGGCCACAACTCTGGCTGTTTTGATGTATGATAAATTAAAGGTTAAAGATAAAACGGTAGTTCCTTTATTAAGTGGAGGTAATATAGATATTAACCTGGTTTCAAGAATTATTAACCGTGGTCTGGTAAAAGCTAACAGAAGAATAGTGGTTAAAACAGTTATTCAGGACCGGCCGGGCCGCTTACAGAAACTGCTCAAAATAATTGCTGACCTGGATGCTAATGTTGTTTCCATCAGTCATGATCATAATTATCCTGATATCCAAATTGGAGAAACCCTGGTTTCTCTTAATCTTGAAATAAGAAATAAGGAGCATGCGGAAAGGATATATGAAAAACTGCAGGCTGAGGAATATGGGATAGTCAAATAAAGAAAGGAGCAAAAAATGAAAATACTTTTTCTGGATCTGGATACTTTACGTCCGGATCATCTGGGATGTTACGGCTACCATCGAAATACTTCACCAAATATTGATAAAATTGCCGAAAATGGAGTTAGATTTAATAATTATTATTGTTCTGATGCTCCCTGTCTGCCTTCCAGAGCAGCACGAGAGGGCAGACACGGAGCATCAGAGCAGTAGTAATTATCGAATCTAACACCCTGTTCCGCAATACTGTCAATATTTGGAG
>PWDW01000160.1 GCA_003553225.1 Halanaerobiaceae bacterium | reverse complement strand
GCACAACCCGCTGCAGAATTTCTTTAGTGGGTACTGCTTTTTTAAAAAAAGCAGCAAACATATTTACGATCTCCTTAACTTTAATCCGATCAATAAAATTATTTTCCTGGAGCAGGACTCCGATCTGTTCTTTTTCTTTTTTCCCAATTTGTGCACATTTTTGACCGAAAAAGAAAAGTTGACCTTCATCCGCCTCTTTTAGACCCTCCAGTATTTCAACAATGGTTGTTTTCCCGGCTCCATTGGGCCCCAGCAGGGTAAAAACCTGCCCCTCTTTGACATAAAAAGAAACACCATCCACCGCCTTAATAGTACCATAATACTTTTTTAGACCCTGTACTTCCAGTGCTCTGGCAGTTTGATCTTCAACTTGCTGATTATCCTGCTGCCCTCCATTGTTAGGTTCCATATTATCCCCTCCTGAACATGATATCCCGCAGTTTATATCCGCTGTTCCCTGTTTTATATTTAACTTTATAAATTATATGCTGATCTTTCTGTAAATTATACCCACATCAACATAACTTGTTCTCTAAAATCACATTCATCATTAGATAACCCCTGATAGCTCTGCCCCCTGGATTAAATAACCGACTTAAATCAGATTGGAGCCTGGTTTAAGTTGCCCTTAACGGCCTTCTTCTTACGGCCTCCTGCTCTGCAGCAGCTTAATAACCTGGTAATTTTATTATTTTCATTATTAAGCATATATTATGTTCTAAATTCTGTCAATAATATTTTTTTATTTCAGTATTGAAGTTGAATTTCTACAGCTAACAGTATAATATTATTATAACACTTGTAAAAATATATATTAATTTCAGGGAGGATTTTGTAATGAAAAATGACAGTTTCAAAATTGGTATTATTGGAACCGGTTCTATTGCACCCACTCATGCAGAACACTTTGGCCAGATTTCCGGGGTCGAAATAACGGCTGCGGTTGATAAGCGCAAACAGCGGGTGACAGGATTTTGTGAAAGGTATGATATTCCTCAGTCCTTTACGGATTACCGGGAACTGCTGAAGCTGGATGAGCTGGATGCGGTGGTTATCTGTCTGCCCAATCATCTGCACTCTACGGTCTCTATTGCGGCCATGGAAGCGGGCAAACATGTCCTGACAGAAAAACCAATGGCCATTGATGGCCCGGAAGCTGAAAAAATGGTCAAAGTACAGAAAAAAACCGGACAAACCCTCATGGTCACCCTCCAGTCCCGCTATCAGCCGGAAATACAGTATGCCCGTAAATTTGCTCAAAAAAACTTTGGTGAAATTTACTATGGCCGATGTGGATATCTGCGACGAAGCGGAATCCCCGGCTGGGGCAGCTGGTTTACGCAAAAAAACAAGGCCGGAGGTGGACCCTGTGCTGACATAGGAGTTCATGTTCTTGACAGATGCCTTTTTGTAATGGGTTATCCCCAACCAGCAGCCGTAACCGCAGCAACCTATGATAAATTTGGTCCCGAAGGAAAAGGTAAAGGAGGCTGGGGTTTTAGAGATGACAGCGGATTTTTTGATGTCGAAGACCTGGCCACAGCCCACATACGATTTGCCAATGGAGCCACAGTCGTTCTTGAAGCCAGCTGGGCACTTAACAGGCCCAATCAGGAATGGATCAATGTTATGGGTACCCGGGGTGGATTTGTCCAGGAAGGAGACACCAAAATATATATGCAGGATGAAAACAAAATTGACCTGAACCTCAGGGCAGAAGGTGAAAGCGGCAGCATGAAAATGAGCCGGCACTTTTTAGAATGCTGTAAAACCGGAAAAGAACCGGATACCAGTCCCCAAAAAGGAATGATCTTGAATAAAATATTTGATGCTATTTATGAATCCGGAGCTCAGGATGGCAAACAGGTGCAGCTTAACACATAACAATAGGAAAAAACCAATAACGTACACAATCCTGAATCATTCCCTAAGGTTGATTCAGGATTGTATATTTTAAAAGTTTTAGATAACTGTAAAAATTCCCCACACATTTGCCAAAATTAAGTCAGTTAAAAACTTAGCCCTTTAACATACCCTGAACAATAACTTCTGTAGCTTCTTCTTCATTTAATCCCCGCGACATTAGGGACTGCAGTTTGGTGTCATCCACACTGCCAATAGCGGCCTCATGAGTAATTTTAGCCTCCGGATGTTCCACATTTACAATGGGAACCGCACGGGCGGTAGCCTCATCTTTTATTACCTCAGTACAGTCTACATGGCCCTGAGCATTCGATGCACAGGCCGTCAATTCATTCAAGATTTCACCTGAAGCTTTATCCTGTAGGGCAATTTTGGAATCCAGAATGCCCCGGGCTCCTTTGCCCCGCAACACACCGGCCTCTCTGATGGTAATTTCATCTTCATTATTGCCCCGGATCCGGGCCAGCATCTCCAGAGTAGAGTGTGCATCCAGGTCAGCCTGATAATCAAAACTAATTTTACCGGCCCGGCCCTGGAGAAGTGAGAAAACAGAATAAAAATAGCTGTTTGGGGCCGCCATTATTTCAGCTTCAGCCTGAACTTCTACTCCGCCCTCTTCTCCGTGATAGTGATTTTCTCGGTAAGTATATTTGCTGTTTTCAGCTAAATTTATTTCAGCTTCCATAATATGCTTTACCTCACTGGCATTGGGGAAAATACAGTCGGCCAGTACTTCAATTTCAGCTCCCCGGCCTATATTAACCTCCATATCTATTATCTGCAGACCCTTTTCCGGCAGAACCCCAAAACACATATGAACGGGATTTTTAATAACCGCTGCTGCTGCAACTTCTATTTCCACCTGGACCCGGCCTTTTTCTCTTTTTTTAATATTTACCTCAAGACCCTCTACTTCATGGGAGCCCAGCACATTATCTCTTTCCAGGACAACATGAGCCACCTCACTGTCGGAAAAAACATCTTCTCCTCCGGCTTCTTTATAAGCATTAACCATCATTTTATAATCATCCAATGTTTTTCACCTCGGCCTGCATCTGCTGCCGTTTCTCCCGATGTGATTTATAATCATCCACTTCACAGTCCCGGCATTCTTTTTGATAAAACACACTGATCTCCTGGGGGTCTCCCTTTTTCAGGATTTCTCCATGACACAACAGGACTGCTTTGTCAGCATATTTCAGCATTTCTTCGGAATGAGTTATCATTAAAATGCCCGTGTTTTTTTCCTTAAGTTTGTTAATAACTGTACCAATATTGTTTAAGGCCACTATATCCACACCTGAATCAGGTTCATCTAATATTACCAGCTCGGGTTCCATAATCAAAATTGAAGCCAGTTCAATTCTTTTTCTCTCTCCCCCACTTAAGGTATCATCTATATTACGGTCCAGATATAAATGGGGGCTCATACCCACCTCTTTTAAAACCGACTCCAGCTGTTCTTCTGTAACTTCTTTTTTTTGACTTTCCAGTCCCAGGGCCAGAAATTTACGGACACTTACCCCTTCCAGACGGGGAGGTTCCTGCCAGGCCAGAGTTATTCCTTTTCTGGCTCTTTCATCAATACTGTATTTGTTTATATTTTCATCTTTATAAAAAATACTGCCCTGTTCCGGTTTATATTCTTTAAGCCCCATGATACTGTAAGCCAGAGAAGTTTTACCACAGCCATTGGGCCCGATAACAGCTGTTACTTCTCCAGAACTGATTGTAAAAGAAACATCGGAAAACACCTTATTAGAGCCCAGATTTAAACCAAGATTTTCAATTTCTAAAATATTTTTCATAGAACTTCCTCCCTGACAGATTACGTATTGTCAAAAAATTTAGTTTAAACTGCTGTATATGATTTCTATACTACAATTTCCTCTATACCATAGTGATATACATTATTATTATCATACTATTATATTGTGATATAATTGTCAATGTCCTTTTTGGAGAGGAGTATATAATGTTTCTCAAAAATCAAATAAATATAGAAAATAATTTTGTAGTCTCTGAAATCAAGATACTGTTTAACCCCCTAAAAGTGGAGAAAAACTTAGTGTGAGTGTTATACTTCATGATTCTTAGTTTTACATTTTATCTCAACTTCAACATAAATTACTGCTCGGAATTTATCTCTTCAGGAGCAGTAGGATGTCCGGGACCAATTTGAATTGATTATTTAATTACTAAATTATGTATTCTTCCCTTAGCAAAGACAATCATTATAATTCTAGTAGTTTTTCTATATTTCCGCCCATTATTTTGTCTTTTTCTTTTTTGTTAACTTCTCCTTCTAATAAAGTACTATATTTTTCTATCACTTCTGGCATAGCAACAAAAGGAGTATCACTTCCAAAACAAACTCTATCTGCTCCTAAAGTTTGCACTGCATTTAATATAGGTTGTGAGCCAACATGACTTCCAATTAAATATGTTTGCTCATACTCTTGTGCTACTGCTATAACCTGTTCACTTATATCGGGAGTACCTGCACCTCCCATATGGATCATTAATACCTTAATCTCTGGAAATTTATCACATATATTTGCTACCCGCTTTGGATTCGTTCTCTCTGGAGCATCCGCACCAATATGAAAAGCTAAAAGCTTGCCTGTTTTAGCAATTTCTTCAATAAGGGGCATAGCTAACTTTTCATCATCAATATAGAACTCATTTTGAGCTCCATTAAGTTTTATACCATATAAATCATATTCATAAGCACATTTTTTAACATTTTCTATTGCAACATCTACTCCTTCTCGTGGGTCCGCCCAGCCAAAACCTAATATTTGGTCTGGATATTTCTGCATAGATTCATATACATATTTATTAGATTCTGACACCTCACATGGAGGCTGAAGCCAGGCCATAGCTTTATCTACACCTGCTTTATCCATTATACTAACTAGTTCTTCTGCAGAAATCCGATTATCAGCCTCAATAGGAGAAATATGAGTATCTGCATCAATTAACATTTTATCATCTCCAGCTTTAAGTTTTGTTTATCTCATCTATAATCACTGTTCTTAATATTAATATAAAGTATATCCCCCGTCAAGCACCAGAGTATGGCCGGTCATATAACTTGATGATTGAGAAGCAAGATAAACCACAGTTCCTTGCAGTTCTTCGGGTTTGCCCATCCTCTTCATAGGAATAGGATCTATCCAGTGTTCTTTAACTTCTGGATTATTATCAACATATTTTTTAGTCATATCTGTTTTCATATATCCAGGAGCAATAGCATTTACCCTAATATTATATTTAGCCCATTCTGCTGCTTGTGATTTAGTCATCTGGATAACGCCTGCTTTAGAAGTATTATAAGATATTTGTGGTTGAGGAAAATTAACAATATACCCTGACATAGAAGCTATATTAATTATTGAACCTCCATCATTTTCTTTCATATTATTAGCAGCTGCTTGAGAACATAAGAATACACCAGTAAGATTGACATTGATTACCTCTTCCCAGTCTTTCTTACTCATCTCTTCAGCTGGTTCATGAACAACTATTCCTGCATTATTAATTAATATATCAATCTTATCAAATTTTTTCAGAGTTTTTTCTGCCATTTTTTTAACAGAATGCTCATCAGTAACATCAGTTTCCAGAGGCATGGTATCAACTCCCAGTTCTGAAATTTCTGCTGCTGCCTCCTGGGCACCTTTATAGTTTATATCGGGTATAACAATATTTGTCCCTGCCTCCGCTAGTCCGGCTGCCATTGCTTTACCAAGTCCCCTGGCAGCTCCAGTGACAATCGCTGTTTTGTTTTCAAGTTTAAATTTGTTTAAAGTATTCATGTTAAAGCTCCTTTCTTAACTAACGTATTTCATTGAGTTTATGGCAGGTAATTATTTAATTCTTTAATCTTCCTAAGCTAACAACGTTAAATGATTTTACTATTTTTATCAACTGAAATATTCTTTTGAGCACAAAATCCTTCATAGACCATGATCACGTGTTTGATCTCCTTCCCGACATTTATTTCTATTTCAGTTTTGGCAGGAATTTTTTCTATTCTTACTAGCTCTCCCTGTTTATTAAATAAAGCAATCTCCATGGGTGAGTTTATATTTTTAAATTTTCTCGTAGCTGAGGATAAAAATTCAGTAACATAATAGACTACTGTTTGTTGTATGACTTTGGGTTTAACCTGGGTAAAACTGGTAGAAGAAGAACCCATTTTAACGTTTAATTCAAACTGTCCGTCATCATTTTCTATTTCAATTTTGCCCTCAGGTAGTGTACTGATTTTTCTGGTAGCATCATTCATTCCTATAAAACTATTCCAGATTAAAACAACCAGAATAATAGCAATAAAAAATCTGTTAGTATTGGGAGTGGTACCCATAATAGAATACCAGATAAACCAGATTATTAAAATTAACGTAATACTAACAACATTTCTCTGCCAAAGCGGGTTCAAACTGAGTTCCGCACAGCTTTTTATCTCTTGTAAGGCCTCTTGTTTACTCATGGCCACTTGATATGGCCGGCCTGTAGTCATCACATCATAAGCACCAACCAGGTCAATAATCCGAGCTAAAAGAGGGCTTTCTTCACCTGCTAGCCCTTCAGGATAATCATCTCCATTATAGGTTGTGAATGTCAAATAATTATGCATAGAAAATGTGCAAATTCTAAAAAAATTGAATTTTTACTACAAAAATTATATTTAATATGTTAATATTGAAAGAACATTGATTACTAAAATAAATACTGGTTCAGCAGAAAAAAATGGATATCTAGCTTTTAATAAATTTTATTTATATTTTGAAAAATCACGCACAGTATAATTACTTACAAATTTGCAGGAGCAAGAAAAGGAGCTTTAAAATGGAAAATAAAATATATGCGATAAAAGAAAAAGCTCAAAAAAAAGAAAAAGAAAACCAGGAATTTAGAATTTTTTTAAAGGGCTATAATCATCATCAAGTTGATAAAATGGTACATAAAATTTACCAGAAATATTTATCAAGGTATGATTGTACTGCATGTGGTAATTGTTGTAAAATTCTTGTCATCACTTTATATCATGAAGAAGTAGAAAAAATAGCTAAATATTTAAATATAAGTTATAAAAAAATGAAAAAAAAATATATTGAGAGAAAAACAGCTGAAGGTTTTATTTTAAAAGGTCAAAAATGTCCCTTTTTACATGACAATAAATGTTCAATATATAAATATAGACCTGAAGTATGCCGTTCATATCCACATTTACATAAAGACAATATAAATCATAGATTAATTTCAATTTTTGATAACGTTTCTATTTGCCCTATTGTTTATAGTATAATTGAAGAACTAAAAGAAAGAATATGGGTATCCAGGTAATGCAAAAGTAACAAAGTGGTCGGGATTTATCTCCTTAGGGGCAGAGGGATGTCCGGGACCAAAATGTTTGAGCAAAACTAAATTTTCAGTTTTACTCTTTTTTTTAATTCTAACTCCATCTTCTGCCGCATAATATGTTACAAAGACTTCATCTCTGGTTAAATCTTCAAATATTGATAACTCCCCCCCCTGCAAGATCCTTATCTTTTACCAGGGATAATTTTTTACTGGTTTTAGCTGCTTATTAGGGCTGCAATTAGATTTGCAGGTTCTTACCCTCAGCACCAGGAAATTTCTCTTCCTCCCAGCTGTCACTGTCATACATACCTGTTTTCGATACTCAATAATGTTTTCTGCTGTGCTGGGTCCGATAAGATGAAGTTAGGTAAGCTTATTTTTATCAGCCTGATTAATATTAATGTTGGCCATAAAAATCTCCTCCTGTAATTTTTTCTTTCAGCTTTTATTTAAAGTCTGCTGATAGATTTCCAGATGTTTAGCCGCCGCATCCTGCCAGCTGTAAGAATAACTGCAGGCATTTTTTATGATTGTCGGCCAGCACTTTTTATCCTCATAACATCTTAGAGCTTCTGTTATCTTCTCATAAAATTGCTGAAATACAAAGCTATCAAACACGAAACCAAAACCCTCCGGATGATCTGCATTAAACTCTTTAATCTTGGTACAGAGACCACCGACATCTCGAATAATAGGTATTGTCAAATATCTTAGGGCAATCAGAGGGGCCGTCCCACCGGTTACAGACCGGGAAGGCTGAAGATAAAAATCTCCCCCGGCATATATTTTGCGGGCTAAATTATCATTAAAGGTGATATTGGCCGAAAATTTATCTGGATACTGCCAGGCTAAATTTTTTAAACTTTGTTCATACTCCTGGTGGCCCCGACCTAATATAATCACCTGGAGGGCCTCTTTTTCCAACAAAGAGGGAAGGACTTCCAGCAATAATTCAATCCCTTTGTGTGCTTCCAGATTGGAAACCATCACCAACAGAGGCCGCTTTCGGTTTTTGGGCAGATCTAAACTTTGCTGCAGCTTAACTTTGTTGAGGTGTTTTTGTTGCAAATCAGCATATTTCCGCTGATAATTCTGGAAAATATGAGGGTCTGTTGCCGGGTTATATTCTTTTTTGTCTACCCCCTGCAGTATACCGTATAAATCCTCTTCTCTTTGAGAAAAAAGTGTGCTTAAATCTTTCCCGAATT
This sequence comes from Halanaerobiaceae bacterium, assembly GCA_003553225.1. Taxonomy (GTDB): domain Bacteria; phylum Bacillota; class Halanaerobiia; order Halanaerobiales; family Halarsenatibacteraceae; genus T1SED10-99. The sequence goes on along the minus strand of PWDW01000160.1, from coordinate 50,917 downwards.
CAGGCTGTTTAACCTTCCGGGCATACTCCCCACTGGTGGCAACTAAAGCATCCGCATACTTGAGGGCCCCTTTCAGAAAATTTATTTGACCGTAGTATTCCAGTTTCTCTAAAGTAAAATACTTCTCTTCCAGTCCCAAAACGTCAGAAAGCACTTCTTTGGGGAAAAGGCCCTGATATTCTAAGTTGTGGAAGGTAAAAATGGTGGTCAGTTTTTCATAAGACGGGTCATTTTGATAAACGGTGTTTAATAAAATACTTATCGGGGCTGTCTGCCAGTCATGGCAGTGTATTATATCCGGTAAAAAGTCAAGATGATAAAACATCTCCAGTACGGCCCGGCTAAAAAAAGTAAAACGTTCGGCATCATCTAGATGACCATAAAGCCCCGGGCGTGAAAAATAATGCTGATTGGAAATAAAATAGAAAGTTATACCATCATAGGGCATCATTTCTAGCTGACACTTTTTTTCTCGCCAGCCTACAGGTACTGTAAAACTGGCCACTTCTGTCATTTTGTTTTGAAAATTGAGGGGTATTTCTTCATATTTGGGTAAGACTACAGAAGTTTTTACTCCTCTATTATTCATAGCTTGTGAAATAGAAAACACGACATCGCCCAGCCCTCCGGTCTTAATGAAAGGATAGCATTCAGAAGCTGCATATATTATTTCCATTAAAACGCCCCCCCTTTTCTCCTGTTTCTAGCCTCTTTTTCAGCCTGAGATACTGACAGTGCCAGTTTCTTTTTAAATATAAACTCAGCCCACAATGAATACACTTAACTTCTCGGCCTAATTTTAACTCATTAGAGAAATAAATGCCTGCACACCGGGCCCACTTACCTGCTTTCATCTCCTGTTTACCTCCCCAAGACAGGGGCCGCTTTCTTTTTGCATGAAAATGGATAAAAAAGCCTGCCTTAAGGCAGAGGGGTACAAATTAATATTTAGGAACTTTTCCTTTGGCTTTTCCCAGCTCTTCTAGTAGTTCTTCAAGGGCATCAACTGATTTTTGCACTTCGTGTTTACCGTCATCTTCTTTATCAGCTAAATGATGTTTTCTGGCTCTTAATCCCAGTTCTATTTCACGTACATGTGCGGGGTCTAAGTCTTCAAATAAATAAGCCCTTTCTTTTTTACGAGTGATTTTCATAATATACCCCCTAAAAATGATTATCCGGGATTTTGTTCTTCAAAAAGGTCTTTTATTGTTATTATGTCGTCAAAATCCTGCATGAACTGACGTATAACAATACTGGCAGGTAAATTATACTTCTGACATTCTTTCTTAAACTCAACCCACTGCTCATGGTTAACCCTGAAAGTAACTCTGTCATCTAATTGTTTTTTACGCTCCATACCAGTTTATCACCTCTATTATCTTTAATGTCGCACTTCTTTAATGTGCTATAATAATAACATTCTGTGCATACATTGTCAATCTTATGTAGAGCTAACAAATAATAATTAGCTGAATATTCTGCCTTTATGCTCTCCTGAGCTGTCCTGTAAATCTCTTTTTGGGTCATGGGGCTATAGTCTCAAGTTATAGCCGCAAAAAAGATAAGAACATAGGCCCATTAACCGCTGATTTTTCCTTCTTTATCAACTATTATCTGGCAAGTTAAAATATAATAATTCCTTATAAATTAATCAAAATAAATTTAGTGATACAACAGAGGACTAATTAAAACATTTTAAAAAACTTATTGAATTACATTTGAAGATATTTATCAGAGAAATGAAACATCCCCCTTTAAAGGGGGATGGCCTTATAAATTTATATTTTAAAGTTTATTCCTGTAGAATTGAGGCATAAAAACTATCCTATTTGATTACAAGAACGGGACTATTAGCATTTCGAAGCACCTTTTCACTGGTGCTTCCCAGAAGAATTTTTTTAATTCCTCCCCGGCCCTTGTCAGCAAGTGCAATAAGATCAATTTCCTTTTCTTCGGCATATTCACAAATTTTGTCTGGAGCATTGCCGTTTACCATAACTTTTTTTGCCTCTAAATTTTCTTCATTAAGAATTTTTTCTGCCTCATTTAAAATACTTTCTCCTTCAGCTTCCAGTTCTCTTTGTTTTTCTCTTTGTTTCCTGATTTTTTTAATTTTTCTGGGCGAAGGAGTAGTGGTGGAGTCTTTCTTGGAAATATTAATATCTTCAATAACAGTTATCAGATTAATCTCTGCTGCCTTGGAGGAAGCCACTTCTGCCACCTTTGACACCGCTTTATCACTGTTTTCAGAACCATCAACAGCCAGTAAAATTTTTACCATTTTTCTTCTCCCCCTTAATTTAATAATTAAGGAAACTAAAAATATTATGGTTGACAATTGTTACTAGAAGTGTGATTTAAATTACGCAAAGCAGCTTCCTGTATGGCCCTGTTCGATTAGTCCTGATGTTGGTTGGGTTACCTTAACCTCAGCCCTGCAACCTCAGGATAATATAACACCGGTTGTGGATGACAACCTATATTTTTTTAATAACTAAAAGCCATCATCAAATCCGTCATCCATACCATCATTAAGACCCTCATCAATATCATTTTCTTCTTCAATTTCAAACTCGTCTTCCAATTCTTCCCAATCATCATCAACTTCACCACAGCCTACTGCAAAAGCAGCAAAGAAAAATACAATACAGAATAAAGCTATTATTTTTTTAGTTTTACCTAATCTCATGATATTCCCTCCTTTACAAATTTTGATTTTTTAAAAAAGGATGTTTTGTTTCTTACACATATAGACTAGCATGTAAATGTCATAAAGAATTGAAGAAGAAGTGAAAAAAATGTATTTTTTGTATGAAAAAACATTGAATGATTTTTGATAAAATTATGAAAAATTAATTAATCCTGCCGGGTAATTAAAAAACTTGGCTAATGGAAAGCGCCGACTGGATCCGTGATCTTTTATTTATCCTATGATCAAGGAGCTGAAGATAGAGCTGTAGAAGCAGCAAAATCCATAATAAAAAAACAGAACCTGCTTAGTGCAACCAGGAGATGATATCTGTAGTGTTGAGCGGATAAATGTCTCCTCCGGATGATGACTTAAAGAGAATGCAGAAACTCTGGGCCAGAAGCCAGATGTTATTTATAACCTGTTTTTTTCTTTTCCGGCAGACTGTAAATGGAAAACCTCTTTTTAACTAATGATTTTCATTGACATTAATTGCTGTCTTTCTTTTGTTCCCTATCATATAATCCGGATAAAAGTTTATCGGCCAGTTCCTCCATATGCCGGGGTGGATTCGCTTTGACCTTCCGGGCCATGTTAACGGCTTCTTCCATTTCTGAAGCCGTTACTTCCAGCCCATTGAGTTTGCGAAAATGATACTTAAAACAGGGCAGACAGTTGGCCGCTACACTGGCCCCCAGGGCCACAAGTTCTCGGGTCCTTTCATCAAGCTTTTTTTCTGTCTGTTCATTTTTGCTTTCCTGTTCTGCCATTAATTATACCCCCTTGATTTTTCTTCTGTGTAATTACTCCACCTGTGAAATCTCCATCATTCTGATATTCTGATCCAGTCCCTCTAATTAATTACCGGATTTTATTATCAAATTTATTGTTTATCTTTCTATCTTTAATATTATTATATCCTACCACCCCTGTCAATACTTAAGAACCCTATAAAAACAAGCCACCCAAGCGGGAGACTATACCACCCAACAAAAAAGATGTAAATACTGTAATAAAGAGCACCAGACCGGTTACCTTCAGGTTAAATTCACTATTTAAAACAGCAAATACAGCAATACAGGGTACATAAAACAGGCCTACCAGAGCGGCCACAAAAAGCTGAAGAGAGGTTAAATTCATCTCCAGCAGGGGCAGTACGGTCAGCTCACGGCGGACAATTCCCAGTATCAGCGGGTTAGCCGCCTCAGCCGGGAGGCGCAGCCACCCGGTAACCACCGGCTGAATTAACCTGCCAAGATACAGCAAAACCCCGGTCTCATAAAGCACAGCCGCCAGGGCAATAGCATAAATCATATGCAATTCTCCACCAACCAGAAAATTTTTAATTCTGAGCCATATTTTCTTACCCACCACCCGAATCCGGGGCCACAGCAGTTCGGGTATTTCCACCACCGTTTCCGGTCTGCTGCCCTCCAGAAAACGGCTCATTAAACCGGCCGACAGGCCCAAAAACAAAAGAGAGAAAATAAAAAGAGCCAGTACAACCAAAATTGATTGTTCGGCCAGAAGAGAAATAAATGCTCCCGTCTGTGCTATACAGGGTACAGAAAGACAAATAACTGTGGATACAATTAACCGCTCCCGATAAGAATCCAGGGCCCGGGTAGCGGTTATTCCCGGTATAGCACAGCCATAACCCAAAAGCAGGGGAATAATTCCACTGCCTCCCAGGCCAATACGGGCAAATATACTATCCAGCAGCACACCCAATCGGGGCAGATAGCCGCTGTCCTCAAGCAGACTGAGCCCAGAATAAAAGGAAATAATATAGGGAAAAACCAGAGCCAGGGGCCATTCCAGACCTTTGATCAAAAACCCATATTCTCCAATCAAAATATTACGAATAACTCCCGGGGAAACAGCCGCTTCTATAATATATATAATAGGAGGGAAAATTAATCTTTCAAAAAAAGGCAGCAGCAAAAAATTCCTGATCCCCATACCTGCACCCACTACCAGACCAAAAAATATACTCATGATCACTGCCGCCAGAGGAAAGCCCGGCCAGGGCTGTATGAGAAGATTACCCCATTTCTCCCGGGTAGATACTTTTTGCTCCCCCTCTTTATTAATAACTTTATGGTAAAGGTTTTCAGCCTGCCGCCATCTCTGCTCTTCATTATCAATCTGCAGGTTATCATCGGGCCGGTAAGTTTCACTGCCGGACTTATTTTCGGACAACAGTATCTTTTCCAAATTCTGGGTCAGCTCACCCAGGCCCTGACCCTCCACGGCCACTGCCGGTAAAACCGGCAGCTTAAGCTCCCGGGATAGCAATTTTACATCAAGCTGGTAATTTTTCTGATCCAGAAGATCCATGCGATTTATCACCGGGATTACCGGAACTCCGGACTCCAGAATCTGCAGCAGTAAATAAAGACTGCTCTCCAGATTAAGAGCATCCAGAACACAGATTACTGCTCCGGGTTCTTGATTGAGCATTTCCACGGCAATTTCTTCAGCCTCATTACTGGCATCCAGGGTGTAGGTTCCCGGGACATCAATAAGGGTAAAATCACGCCCCGAAAGGGTTAATTGACCTTCTCTGTAGTCCACTGTAGTCCCGGCATAATTGGAAACTCTGACCTCCAGACCGGTCAGCTGTCCAAAAAATACACTTTTCCCCACATTGGGAGGTCCAATTAATAAAATTTTCTCGCTCTTACTTTTCGGCATCAGAGTCACCCTGCAGTTCTATCAGGCGGGCAATACGGCGGTCCAGAGCGGCCCGCCGGCCATCAACCTCAACCAGTACCGGTCCTCCCCAGGGCTGTCTGGCTTTCACCTGGATGCTCTTTCCTTTTCTTAAGCCCAGTGGTGCCAGCCGGGGATGATCCGGCAAACAGGCTATTTTACATTTTTTATTACATTCAAGTTCATCCAGAGTCAGCTGCCGGGAAGTCTGGCGGCCTGATTTTTTATGGCCTCTACGGTGTTTTTTTCTTTTTTGACTTCTCTGCTGATGATTTTTTGCAGTATATATTTTTCTTCTGGCTGCCATAAAATTCCTCCTCACAAAATATCTGCTCTATTAAGGATCTTAAATTATTGCTATATATTATAATATAATTCATTTACAATAAAACACCTCAAAAATAAAATATAAAGTATTACACAGAAAATATAATCGATTCCTTGCTCAAATTGTGGCTTACCTTTTTGGATCTTACACATCCCAGCTCATTAGCTGCAACCGGAACATAAAATCTCTCCAGCCAGCCCCGGGGATTTCGATATATAATTTTTGTACCCGGTGCAAGCAGCTGACACAGTTTCTGAATTATTTCCTTTTTGGAAAAAACATGCAGTGAAATCCAGACCCCATCCCAGCTGTCCAGATAATTTGCTGCATTAATCTTCCGGGTGGCCGCTTTTTTAAGCATATTACGGGCCTCCTGATGCTGAAATTCAATCATTTCCTGGAGCTCATACTTTTTAACCAGCTGTCGGGCTGCCCTGATAGCCCGTTCACTGTAGTCCACCCCCCGTACAAATATTCCCTGCTGGGCCAAAATAATTCCGGTCAAAGGCAGGGCCCCACTCCCGATATGCAGAACCCGATCTCCGGTTTGAAGATCACTTTTCTTTAGTTCACGAAACACCATATGCCGGTAAAAAAGATAATTATATGCTTTGCTGATATTAAAGCTGTGGGCCGCAGTATTTTCAACTCCCTGTAAAAATCTCAGAAAATAATCCCCAAAAGAAGCTTCTGGCCACCTCATATCAATTACCTTCTTCTAAGGGCTGTCCGGAAGTGAGCTGTTGACCTCGCAGACCAAACAGATAAACAGCTGCCAGCAGAGACAGAAAAAGGGGAAACCAGTAGGTAGCAAGTCGGACCACCACAGCTACCACCAGACCTTCTGCAAACAAAAATCCATTCAGGGCAAACATAAGACCGGCTGTTCCTTCAAAGGTGCCTAAACCTCCGGGAGTTAAGGGCAAAATACCGACCAGATAGCAGACAAAAGTTGCCAGAATGATAAAAGCCGGACCAGTATTCAGGCCAATCATAGAAGCGGCAAGATACATTTTCAGGGGATATAAAAGCCATACAGCCAAAGATATGACATATAAATGATAGCCGGGACTTTCCTTCAAACTAATCTTTATATCACTTAACACTTCCTGCCCAAACCTGACAGTTTTGGTTATCATATTAAAAAAAAATTCCGGAGTATATACCTGAACATAATCTTTTAGGATCCGGGAAAAATTAAGCTGTTTTCCTAAATTAAAAAGATTAATTACCCGAAAAAATAGATATGAAAAGATACCTGCCAGTACTGTAATTATCAGAGTGTAATGAACGGCCTCGGGGACAATCAGACCCCTCCCCGATGCCAGAAATACTGTCAAAAAACTGATTAACATAAACGGTACCATCAGAATGTATTTCTGCAGACAGATCACGGCAGATAATTCCGTATTATTGAGCCGGGTATGTTTTCTAAAAAGACAAAAGCGGGCCGTTTCTCCCCCGAATTTTGTGGAAGGAGTGGTACTTTCCACAAAACTTCCGGTCAGGTATATAACCAGAACCTCACGAAAGCTAATATTGCCTTTCTTATTTAAAATATAATACCACTGATAAACAAGCAGTAACAGAGTAATGAACTGTAAAACCAGCAGGATTATTAACCATCCAGGGTTTATGTGGGAAAGAGCTGACAAAAATTCTTCCTGTCCCCGGTATACAGTTAATCCCACCACCAGCAAAAAGCCTGAAAGCCACATTATGGTTTTGCGATTAATAAATTTTAACATAAATTCCTCCATTTTTAATATCACAATTTTATCTCAACTGGTCTCCATATATCATATTGAAAATTATTTCACATCCTGTAAAGCACCGACTGATTAAATGTAATCATCGGCTGAAAAACTCTGCGTTCCACTTCCCGGTTTTCAGGTAAAGGCTGATATTGATTTTCAAAACCAGCTCTGGGCTTTCTGAAAACAACTCTGGTTCCCGAATCGGCTTTCAGCTGCAGATTTTGCATAATCTCATTTTTAGGTTCTGCCTGCAGAGCCACCAGAACCACGGAAAAACCTCCGACCTCACAGGAGGTACCATCAGCCTGAGTAATCGTAATTTTTTCTTCCAGCCCCAGGCGCTGTAAATTTTTTTGGCCCTCCCGGCAGGCTTCAGGGTCAATGTCCACCGCTTCAACCCGGGCCCCCGCCAGCTGAGCTATATGAACTGCTGAAAAGGGAATAGCTCCACAGCCAATATTAAGTATCCGATCTTCTGAACAAATTTCGGCCAGCTTAATTTCATTATACAGAATATACCGATAGGGAAGTGAATATAAATAAAAAAGCAGAGGATTTTTAAAAACTCTTTTTTCAAAAAAGGAAGTTGTTTTCTGTATTATACCCATGTTTTCTCCTTATCCGGACAGATTTTTACTAAAAATATTTTTAAAAAATAGCAGCATAAAAAGATTGATATTGAAATTCATTCTCATCAAATATTCTATAACAATTATCCTCCTCAGTCAAGGCTCAGGATGAAAAAATTATTACCGCATAAAGAATTTTGCCGCCTGTTCCATATTTTCTCTGGTAGCAACCAGAAATATTTGATTATGAGCATTTATTTTTTTGCTGCCCCGGGGAATAACCAGTTTATCCTGATTCTGGTCATAAATACCGGCAATCACACATTCATCGGGAAAACCCTCACTGTTTACTATTTCCGAAACCGTTAACCCCACACATTCAGAATCCTGAGGAATATCTAAAATAGAAACTTCCGCCTTTCCCCGGCCTATTGAAGCCACCTTTTTAATGATCGGTTCTTCAATCTCTGTTATAAATTTATCGGCCAGGATATCAATTTCGGCACCTATGTGGGTGGCTCCGGCCAGTTCATAGGCATTCTGGTATTCAGGATTGCGCATCCGGACCAGTATATTATCCACCCCGAAGTTTTTGGCAAGAATGGCAAGGGCGAGATTGTTGGTGTCTTCATCCATGGCCCCGATAGCCACATCACATTTTTCGATACCCGCATCTCTTAAAACATGAATCTGGGTGGCATTACCATGGACACTGACCGCCCCATATTCTGAATATATTCTCTCACATACTTCCCGCTCAATATCAATTACCACTACATCATGGTTGGGAGCCAGCTTTTTGGTCAGTCTTCTTCCAAAGGCTCCACCTCCGGCTATAATCACATACAACTGCATCCCTCCCGGTATAATTTTTATATGGCTTTTACCCTGTCAATATCTTTGTTCTTTCCCATTAAAATCAAAATATCACCTTCAGTTATCCGGTCATTGGCTCCTGGAATCAAATTTAAATCTTCATCTTTTCTTATGGCTATAACATTTATATTGTATTTTCTCCTCAAATCCAGCTCTTTTAAGCTGCGACCCTTCATACTTTCGGGGGCACTCAATTCAATAACACTGTAGTCAGAATCATATTTTATATAATCAATTAAATTGGATGATAACAGGTTCTGGCCCACTCTCTGTCCCATGTCCCGTTCCGGATAAACCACTCTATCAGCTCCTATCTTGGAATATACCTTTCCAAACTGTTCATCCTGAGCTTTAGCTATGACATAGGGCACACCCAATTCTTTGAGAAACAAAGTAGCCAGGATATTATCCTGAACATTCAATCCAATACTGGCCACCGCCACATCATATTCGGAAACCCCCAAACTGGCCAGAGTCTCTTTTTCTGATACATCAGCCTGAACTGCATTATATATTACCTGAGAAATTTTGGCCACCTTTTCTTCATTATTATCAATGGCCAGGACCTGAAATCCCTTTTCGGCAATATTACAGGCTAAACTGTACCCAAATCTACCCAGCCCAACAATTACAAATTTTCTCATGCAGGTTCCTCCTTTACTACAAATAAAGATGTTTCGGGAAAGCATTATTTAAAAACAACTATTAATCTACTATGAACCCCAATGTTAGCCCACCATTATATCTTCCCGGGGATAATGATATATCCCTTTCTGCCTTCTTTTGGCAAAAGCAAGAGCCAGAGTTAAAGGACCAACCCGACCGGCAAACATGGTAACAGTAATTAATAACCGGCCCAGATTTGACAGATTGGGGGTTACTCCTGTTGAAAGACCAACTGTACCAAAAGCAGAAACAGTTTCAAACATTACTTCAATAAAAGGCATATCTTCATTTACAACCAGAATCATGGTTACAATCAGAACCAGAAAAATAGACAATAAGGCAATAGCAAAAGCTTTTTCAATTATTTCCAGATCAACTTCCCGTTTATAAATTTCTACCCTGTTTTTCCCTTTAACTAAATTCCAGGTTGACATTACCATTACTCCAAAGGTAGTAGTTTTGATCCCCCCTCCGGTTGAACCGGGGGATGCTCCAATATACATCAAAATTATAACAAAAAACAGAGTTGCTATCTTTAAATCTCCAGTAGGTACAGTGTTAAATCCTGCCGTCCGCGGAGTGACCGAAAGGAATAATGAAGAAAGCATTTTATTGCCTGCAGATAATTCGCCCATGGTTGCTGGATTATCAAATTCCAGCAATAAAATCATAAAAAAACCGCTAACCAGCAATACAAAGGATAAAACCAGCACTATTTTGGTCTGAAGACTAATATTCCGCAATTTTTTCAAGCTTTTAGTATTGTACATTTCCACGAGAACCACAAAACCCAGACCACCCAGAATAATTAATCCCATTATCACAAAATTTATCAATATATCATCTGTGAAATTTTCCAGACTGTTGCCAAAAATATCAAAACCGGCGTTATTAAAAGCAGAAACAGCATGGAAAACGGAAAAATAAAATGATTTTAAAAAATCATATTTAAAAATTAAACGCAAAAAAATCAGCAGGGCCCCGATGCCCTGTATTATAGCGGTAAAGGATATAACATATTTAACCAGGTGCACAACATTGGAAATTGAAAATTCCTGCAGATCATCCTGAATAATTAATCTTTCTTTGTAGGAGATTCGCCTGCCGATAAGCAGTCCCGCCATGGTAGACATGGTCATTATACCCAGACCACCAATTTGAATTAAAACCAGAATTACAAGCTGGCCAAACACACTAAAAGCCGCAGCCGTATTTACCACAATTAATCCTGTAACACAGGTGGCTGAAGTGGCTGTAAATAAAGCATCGACAAAATTTAAGCTCTGACTGCCGGGTGTAGCTATGGGCAGCATTAATAAAATAGTACCGGTTATAATTACAATAAAATAGCCTAAAGCAAGGATCTGAGCCGAATTTAATTCACTTATTCTAAATTCTATTCTATTCATCTTGTTATTCCCCTTGGCTGTATAAGAAAATTAATCAATCATCTTCTGCTGTATTTTTTCTAAATCTTTATCTTCACCAATGATTATTAGAATATCATCCTCTTTTATTTTTTCCTTAGGGCCAGGGTTCAAATGAAGTTCCCCCCCGCGTTTAATCGCAATTATATTTATTTCTACATTATCCCACGATAATTCTGATAAAGTTTTTCCCTCTAATTGTGAAGAAGCAGCAATTTCAATTAGACTGCAGTTTGGGGCAAATTCAATATAATCAAATATATTTGAATAAAGTATATCATAAGAAATTTTCCGCCCCATATCTTCCTCAGGGTTGACAATTTTATCAGCCCCTATCTTGGCCAGAAGTTTTCTGTCTAACTCAGTTTTTGCTTTAGCAACAACAAAAGGAACTCCCAGCTCCTTGACATTTAAGGTAGCCAGAACATTGGCGTGGATATCTCCACCAATACTGACAACTGCCACATCAAAATCTTCAACACCTAAGTTTCTTAGATTATTTATATCAGTAGCATCTGTCTGTACAGCATGAGTAACCATCCCTTTTATGTTATGAATCTTAGTTTCATCTTTATCAATAACCAGAACGTTTTGTTTTTTTCTATACAGATATCGAGCCACACTCTCTCCAAAACGCCCCAAACCAATAATAATGAATTGTTTCATAAAAAATCCTCCAGATTATATAATCAATTAAAAACAGCACAATAAAAAACCCCTAAAAAATTTTACAATACGCTATAAGAATAACATATTTATGATTTAATCACAAAATATAAAAAAATAGATTTTCCCCGGGCTTTTCAATTTTCGGAGAAGAAATATACACTCTTTTTATATAGTGATAATTTTTCATACATCAATTTGAAATTTTTTTGGAAAAACATTCAAATTTATCTTTTCTAAAATTAAAAAGAATAACTTAAAGTAGTAGTTAATTCATTTCTATCAGGTGCCCTAAAGTTCTGTTCGGCAGAAAAAATATCACCACTCTGATAGATGTATTCTATATCAAAATTTACCGCATCTGCCAGTGAAAAACTAATTTCAGGCCGCAGTAAATATTCTTCAGCAGTAAAATTATAAAAAGCTGCCACTTGAGCACTGTGATAATCAGCAAACGTGGTTTCAATTGCTGATTGAATAAGATAATTATCCTCTGTCATACGATCCTGCCGGTAAATTGCCTGGCCTAAAAGAAGCTGCCCTGTTTCCAGATGATAGTCTGCTCCCAGTACCAGACTGCCGTACTCTGCACTCTCTTCGGGTATCATGTAGGCTCCCTCCATCCAGATACCGACTCCTTCATAATCAGTAACCATATCTGCACCCAGAACAGTCAAACGCTGATAATAGCCAGGTACAGAAACTTTTTCTATTTCATCAGGGGGAGTTCCTTCAATTGTCCTTTCTTCTTTGATTAAAGTAGGAAGTTTTTCGTGCCCATAATAGGCACTCATTGAAAAGTCAAACCCTTCCACATTACGCCCCGATAATTTCAAAGCGGCTTCTATAGAAGAAAGATCATAATCCGGGTCTTCTATATTAACAGTTACATATTCAACAGGAACTCTTTCTTCATCTTCGGGCATATTCTCCGCTGATACTTTCCTTTCTCCAGTCATAGGAGGAGAGTGATAGGGGACCAGCACTCCGGTAAAGCGATAGTCACTATTAAAATAATAATCCCCTCTAATCATTAACAATGAATTCTTATCACCTGTGGGTTCTTCCAGATTGGGAGAATTTATATTATCAGTTGGATTATAGCCGGAAGCAGTACCCCAGCTTACAAGCTGTTTTCCAGCCCTAAGATCATAATTCGAACCATAATAATTAAAGTAAGCCTCATCTAAACCAACTTTTAATTCGTCTTCTGGCCAGATATTTTCCAGAATAACATCAATGTTAAAAGCCTCACTGAAGGTTCCACTCCGAAAATTAAGTTTCAGCTCACTTCTCTTGTTTAGATAATTGTTCTCATCAAAATCATAGCTGGACCCCAGTGTAAACTCACCACTTACGTCCAAAGCTTCCATCGGTCCCGGATTTAAAATCAAAACAAATGTCAGAAGGGCAATTATAATTGCTAATTTTTTCATTGTTAATTAATACCCCCTTTCCAGATTTCGTTCAGTAAATACCTGGGAATCAATCTCACTGGTGTAATCAACATCTTTTACGGTGAGTACAGTTTTTGTTCCTGCTTTGTGATCTTCCATTTCCATTCTTCGGGCAGTCCAGCGTCCATCAAGCATCTCATGATCTGCAGTTTGAAGTGTTTTCAGCAGTTCATTCTCCTGAAAGTAATCAATCTGAAGAGGCAACCAGTATTCTCTATCAACTATCATCTCCAGACTGCTGTAGGCAGTTTCCTCTTCCTCCCTGGGCTCCAGAAGTAGATGATAGGCTTCTCTTTCTTTGTGCTCTATCTCTGCCAAAAGCTCTGCTCTGAAATCTTCTCCAAATCCAACTGTGCCGAGAGCTTCCATATCCTCATAAGTGAAGTCACTGCCCATGAAATCTCCTTCCCGGGCTGAACCAGAAATCCGGCGGGTGGTGCCCAGTTCAGGCAGAAAAAGCCACATATTATCGTCTTCCAGCAGGAGCCCTGTTCCTTCTACATCAGCTGGGGCCAAAAAACGGACCAGCATATCCTCAGAACCATTGACCACCCTGCTCCACATGGACATATCCCTGCTTCTCTCACTTCCCCTTTCTGAAATCAGAGTCATTTCCTGTTCAATGTGCTTGTTCTCGGCCCGCATCGTCTGGTCTACATTTTCAATAATTTCACTTCCGGTCAGCTCCTGTATTTCCGCACCTGCTAAAATTCCAACAGACAGAATCAGTACAGCAGCAATCCAGCTAATTAATAATTTTTTTTTCATTTAAATTACCTCCTAATTTTTTCTAATTCTAGAATTAAAGCTGGCATCCAAAAAATAGCTCCGACGGCAGCAGCCAGCATTAGTGTTGTGACCAGTATCCCAAAATAATTGAAAGGTGGAAATGAAGAAAAAACAAGGATGATAAATCCACTAACCACTGCTACAGCATTACTGACGATTGCTGAACCAATTGTAGAAACAGTTTTTTCCACAGCCGTTCTCGTATTATCTTCTTTTTCTTTTTCCTCCAGATAGCGTGCATAAACCATAATCGAATAGTCCACTCCCACCCCGATTCCAATACTGGATATCAGAACAGTAACTACATCCAGCTCAATTCCGGCCCAGCCCATGATCCCGAAGTTCAACAGAGTCAAAAGACCAACCAAAAGAACGGATAAAATACTGCCCTGCCAGGAGCGCAGCAGAAGATAAACTATAAAAAACACCGCAATAAGGGCCGTGAAAATACTGTTCAACTGCCCTTCAATAATCATCTCGGCTAAAGCGTCAATCAGGACAATAATTCCGGTCGAAGTCATATTCACCTCCAGATCCCCAAAATGCTTTTCACCCAGCCGATCAACCTCTGATCTCAGTCTTTCTATACCTTCATTTGAAGTATCAGTAACCATAGCCTGAATCCGTGCTCCATCTTCCTCAAAGGTCAGGAATCTTTCCAGGTATTCGCTGTCATCCATCTCAATTAACAGCAAATACTGGGAAATTAAATTGTAATTATCGGGGATACGCCCTGTTTCACCTTCATTAAGGGCCCCATCAGTCCGGGCCACTATATCAGCCAGGGAATTGGGATTACCCACCAGTCCCGTATCGTAAAGATCTTCCTTAAAATCCTCCATGGCCTGCAGTATTTCAGGTTCAGTCACATCCTCGGCCTCAACAATAATTTCTATACTTTCCGAACCGCTGAACTTATCCCGGACCAAATCATAGGCTATCCGGGGCTCAGAATCTTCAGCAAAGAAGTTTATAAAATTGCTGTCAACCTGGATACGGGGTAGTCCGGCAGTAGAAATAATTATGACCAAAGCTGTTATGACCAAAATCAGCTTTGAATGTTTTGTAGCTCTAACCAAATATGATCTTAAACGGGACTTTTCCTCAAAATTTCTTCCCTTTTCTCTGCCCAGCAGAGAAAGAACAGCCGGTATAAACGTCAGGGAAATAAACAGGGCGGCCAAAACTCCAAATGCGGTAAACAATCCAAACTCCTGAATAAGTGTAATATCACTCAGCAGGTTGGAGGCAAATCCGGCAGCCGTAGTACCACCGGCCATCAATACTGCAGTTCCCACTGAGACAATGGAGATCTTTACAGCACTTTCATTTTCTTCACCCTCACCCAATTCTTCGTAATATCTCTTGAGAATAAATATTCCAAAGGCACTGCCCAGACTAATTAATATTACAGGCATCACGGCATTGACAGGTGAAAACTCCCTGTTTAAAAGTCCCATAAAACCAATTGTCCAGACCACACTGAAGCCCACAGAAGCAAAGGGCAGCAGCACACCACGCCAGCTGCGAAAAACAAACCAGAGAATCAGAGCAATCATGACCAGGACCAGCGGTATCAAGAACTGCAGGTCACCCTGCATCGCCTCGGCCAGCACATTGTTTAGAACCGGAGTACCTGTTAAATATATTTCTTCCGGTCCCGGATAATTATCTACAATTTTTCCTATTTCATCTGCAGTGGCAAGGGAATCATATTCGGGATCAACCTCACTTATGATAAGTGCTGCTTCACTGTCCCGGGATACAAGAAAATCACCATACATATCATCCTGGATAATATCCTTTTTTAGTAGTTCCAGCTCAGCTTTATTATCCGGAATCTCGGGCACCAGTGGTTGAATGGTCAAATCTCCGTTGACTCCCTTAATATCATCCACCACAGTCAAACTCTGCACTGAACTGACCCCGGATAGTTTCTCGAATTCCCTGCTTAAATTTTCAATATTTTTTAGTGTGTGTTCATTGAAAATTTCCTCTGTTTTAAGGGCAACCATAATGTATTCGGCACTGCCGTAAGTTTCTTCAACCCGGTCATAGGTCACAACCCGGGGGTCATCTTCAGGGAAAAAATCTTTTATATCAGTGGTCATTGTTACTTCTCGAGCTAAAAAACCCGCTAGAATTGTTATTAAAATTACAAAAACAATAATAAACACTGGATGTTGAACTGAAAAATGAGCCAGTTTTTTCAATTTGATCCCCTTTCTGAACTTCTTTTTTTAACAAATAAATAAAAATAGTTTTGGTAAGTTAACGTTTACTTTTGTTTGGCAATTATTGCTTAAATTATTTATTATATCAGTTAATTATCACTTTTTAGAGCTCAGAATATAAAGCTTCTTTTCCTGTTTTGGCTATTTTTCCAAATTTAAAGCCATTTTCAGATAAGAATTTTGTTATCTTTTCTTTCCACCATATTCTGGGTCAAAAAAGCGATAAATATTACTGAAACAAAAGTCAGAATAACTCTATAAAAAGTAAAATCAATTCCCAAAAATTGAATCTCCACTCCTATCTGAGGCATTTTAAGAGAGGCCCAGGCACCTAAAAAAACAACTACATTTGCTATACTGGCCTTTTTACGAAGCATTTCTCCAGCAATTGGAAAAGCGATAAACAGCGGACCAGTAGGCAAAGTACCCAAAAACAAAGACAACAAAACACCTTTAAAGCCTGACTCTTTACCTAAATAATCCTTTACCCTGTCAGCCGGGATCCAGACTTCAGCCAGGCCCATTAAAACCAAAACTGCGGGAAAAATATAAATAACTTCCAGTCCATAATCCAGCATTGCTCTGTGTCCGATCTGACTTCGTTCAGGAAAGATAGATTGTAAAATAAATAAAACACCTGTGGTAATAATTAAAAATAAAATCAAAGTTTTAAATTTATTTTTTATATTATTTTTCACATTTGTTTTTTCATTCTGCAGCATATTTTTTTTCAATTTCTTTCTCCTCCTACATTAAAACTCCCATAAGCAAAGCTATTATAATGGCAAACATGAAAGCCAGTAAATTACGCCACAAAGTAATTTTTTTCCCCAATTCTTTGATTTCCAGAGGAAGTGTCACAAATCCCACCATGGTCAAAGTAGTCAAAAATGCTGCAATTGGAGTATATGAAGCCCCGGATTCTAATAAAGAACCAGCCAGAGGAATAGAAACCAGATTAGGTATCATACTGACTGTTCCCACAAGTGCCGCCAGGGTTACCTGGACTAAACTCATTTCCCCTCCCAAATATTCCTGAATTACTTCCGGAGGTACAAAGCTCAGCAAGACTCCAATAAATACTATAATAGCAATCATCCAGGGAGCTAAAGAAATTCCTTTAGAAAATGCAATTTTTAATGTTTGATATGATTTCTCCTTACTTTTACTGAGAGAATATCCAAAAAAACCCAGAGCAAGTAAATTTATTATTAAGGCCGCTGCCAATTGCTTCAACCTCCTGTCTTTATCTGAATTCCCAGTATTCGGGCCTGTCTTACAGCCTTCATACTCATCACAGCTGGTTCAGAAATTAAAGATTGACCTTCTTTAAGTATATTTGACTCTTCATCAGCTTTAACACTGACTTCACCGGAAATTACCACAAATATAACATAAGCCTCCATTTCACAGGGCGGAATTTTTTCCTCTTTATTTAATTTAATTAATCTTGAAGTAAATTCTTGTGCTTCAAAAAACACTTCTGCTTTTTTTGAGCCGGTTTCTATTTGTTTTAAGTCAAAAACATTCATATTATATTACCTCCTTTTAATTTCTGTCTCCTCCAGTACTGAAGGAAACAGCGCTACAAAAATATAAAACAAGTTTAATTTAAAAAATTTTTCCAGGTTTTCAGGATTATTATAAACTGGGAGTTTTTACATTCAATACTTTAAAATCTTCTCCCTGGTCAGCTGATAAAGACATTTCAGTGCTGGGAGGACAGGGAACTATGTCTTTGGCCTCCACAACTTTCTTTTCCTCTCCTATTTTCAAAGTCCCTTTTCCTTCAACAATATAAAAGAAAACATTTACCGGTACCGAGTGTTCGGGTACAACATCCCCGGGGCTTAAAACCAGATTCATCACCTGTACATCATCATTTTTCAGCAATTGTTTTGCAATAACTCCTCTTTTATTTTCCTGGCCTGCAATTTCTTCCATTTTAATAATCTTCATTTTTATTTCCTCCTTATTTAGTTTATTTGCTGCTCTCATATACAGTAATCACAATATTACTTTATAATTAAAAATTCATTGAGTTTTATCACATCCTGATAATTATTTTTATTAATTAATTTAAGATATACAAAAACCAAACTTTATGAATGAACATTCATTCATTATATGGTAATCATATATTTCCTGTCAGTTACTCCCTTTCCTAATAAGTGTCAGCCTAAAATAATCACCTGGATAGACCCTCTCTTAAAATAGATATTATTACCTCAGGAGCTTCTTTTAGTAAAGAAATATTATTGTCTTTTATGGCTCGCTCTACAATTCCCTGTAATGCTCCAAAAATTAGATTAGAAACAATTTCCGGATTAAAATCCTTTATCTCCCCTCTTTCAACAGCATCACTAACTAGCTCTTCAATATGCTCGGGAATCAAAGACCTGTATTCAGCAATAGAGCTCGAATAAGCTGACCGGGGAAATTCCTTTTCTCTAATAGAAATTTTTGCAGCAGCTATGTTTTTCTGTACTTCAGAAAAATGCATTTTTAAAAAATTATCCACTTTATCCCAGATATCTAAATTCTTTTGCTGTAATTTTTCTAAAAAATTGATTCTCTTTTCCAGCTCTACGGCAAAGATGTACTCCAGAATTTCTTCCTTACAATCAAAATAATTATAGATAGTTCCCACCGCTACTCCAGCCTGTTTTGCTATCTGAGATATGCTGGTATTATAATAGCCGTGTTCAGAGATGACTTCTACTGCTGATCTGCGAATTTGTTCTTTTTTATCATTTATCATTTTTACCACCTTCTGAATGAATGCTCATTCATATTATAGGTTATTTTATATTGACTGTCAAGTCCAGAAAAAAAATAAATATTAACCAGAGCTAAAATATTAATTATTTCCAGGTAGCTTTTCTAAACAAAATTAAGACCGGAATTATCTCCAGCCGTCCGGCCAGCATGCCAATAATATAGGTTATTTTTATTACAGGAGACAGTTCCTGCATTTCACTAACACTGAAATAAAATGGACCAATATTGCTTACCGCAGAAAACATACCTGACAGTGACTGCAGGGCATCCAGGTGGGAAAAAAGGGCTGTTATCATCCCTCCCAGCAGTATTAAGCTCAGCCAGCCGAAAAACATTCCGGCAGTTCTCAGAACCTCTTTTGAAGCCACCTGCTCCCTGTTAATTGTCAGAGGGAACACAGCCCTGTGGGGCAGGTAAGGGCGCTTCAATTCTTTATAAAAAAGTTTTTTTAAAATTTTAACCCGGATAACTTTTACTCCTCCTGAAGTTGAGCCCACACAGCCCCCAATCAGCATTAATAGAAGAAAAATTATACGGGATATTTCGGGAAAGTACTGTGAACCAATATGTTCAGTCTGATATCCTGTGGTAGTTATTATAGAGGCCACCTGAAATAGGGTGCTCCGAATTCGTTCTTCAATCAGGGGTAAATTTATCTGCTCCTGCATAAAAATTCCGGCCAGAAATATGATTATAACTGCCCCCAGGAATATTTTCCAGTATTCTCTTGTTTCTTCATCAAAAAACATCTCTTTGATACTGCCCTGAAAAACTTTATAATGAACTAAAAAATTTAGACCACCCATCAGCATAAAAAAGATTACTACATATTCAATATATATATAACTGGCATAACCCGCTTCGGCAAAATGAGCGATTGAACTATCATAACGGGAAAACCCACCTGTAGATACTGTTGTAAAACTATGGGTAAGTGAGTCAAAAAAACTAACCCCCAGAAAAGATAGTAAAGTAGTCTGCAGCAGGGTAAAGAAAATGTAGATGCTCCATAAAATCTGAATTGAGCGGTTAAAATTGGGAACCGGACGAGAGGTATCAAATTTATGGGTTTCGGCAGAAAAAAGCTGCCAGATTTCACTTTCACTGCGGAATGTAATAAACAGGAAAAAAGTCAAAATACCCAGACCACCCAGCCACTGAATGAAACTCCGCCAGAAAATTACAGACAGCGGCATCAGAGAAATCTCTGTGATAACAGTTATCCCCGTCGTAGTAAAACCACTCACAGCTTCAAAAAAAGCATCCAAAAAAGATTTATCTAAAATTATATAAAAAGGCAGGGCCCCCAGAAGAGAAATAAAAAACCAGCCCAAACTGCAGATCATCATACCTGTAGAAATATCAATTTTTTGATTTTCATCCTCCATTTTATGAAAAATATAACCCAGTATAAGTGAAATAAAAATCGGCAGTATATACCCCTGATATACAGCCCGGCCCTCTCCCAGAACAATACTCATTACCAGGGGAACCACAAGCAGCACCCCGAACAGCATAAATATTGAACTCAATATGTGTAAAATCTGCCTTACCTTTTTATTAATCATTAACACCACCCGGTTTTTTAATAAACTTTGAATATTACTATATAATATAAATGAAGCCTGCTTTTTATCAAAAAAGATTCCCGGCCTCCGGCAGGGCAAAACCACCTGTGTAATTATACAGCTTATAATATTCAGGCTATTGTTTATTATTCAAGGAAATATTATAAATTCCTTCCACAGGTATGGATTAAACAGGGTCAAAAATCTTTAAAAAATCTGTTAAAAAAATTAATACCTAAAACTATTGATTTATAATTTTATTTTAAGAAGGTTTTATTATTTTTTTGTTGAAAGTATATAATAAGTATCCTAATTATTTTTTGTGGCTGCAATTTTTATATACTTAAGGAGGGATAAGTATGGACGAGATTACAGAAAAAGATATACAGCAGCTTATTAATTTTGAGGACCAGCCCTGTATCTCACTTTATATGAATACCAGAAAAGATGCCGGTAAAGAAGTAGAAAAAATGAGGATTCAGTATAAAAATCTACTTTCTAAAGCCGAAAAAATTCTAAAAGAAAAGTGGAACTATGATGAGCGTAAAACAGATAAAATACTATCAGAGGCCCAGTCATTAACCGGAGAAAGAACCTTCTGGCAGCATCAGAACCGGGGCCTGGCTGTATTTTTAGGTCCTGATTTCTTCACCTATTATCGTATACCCCGTTCTGTGCATGAAGGAGCTTATGTGAGCCGGTATTTTAATATCATTGACATTATACCGGAATTTCAAAACAAAGATCGCTATTATGTGCTGGCCCTGAGCCGCAAACAAAATCAGCTTTACCAGGCCACCCGGGACAGCATAGAGCTTCTGGAAATTGATGATTTGCCCGAAAGTATAGATGCTGTAGAATCCGGAGTTAAAATTGAAGATGATCCCAAATACAGAAGCCAGAGCAGTGGTGGCTCAGGACAGCAGGCAGTTTTTCATGGTGAAAGTGCCGGTGATGTAGACCACCCGGAAAAAATTCGTTATATCAAACAGATAAACAATGCAATCAGCAAATTTTTACAAAAAGAACAGAGTCCCCTTATATTAATGTGTGTACAGGATTTGTTTGGGCTTTATCGTGATTTAAACACCTATCCTAATTTTATTGATGAATTTGTTAAGGGAAATCCGGACAAACTCCAGCCGGAAGAAATTCATGCAGGTTCCTGGAATAAAATGAAAGACTTCTTTCAGGAACAATCAAGAGCAATCATTGAGAAATATAATAACCTCATCAATTCTGAAAAAACTTCTTCGGAAATAAAGGATATTGTTTCTGCCGCCGTCTTTGGCAAAATCGATAAACTGCTGATCAAAAAAGGCGCCGGTCAGCCCGGTAAATATGATTCGGAGAAAAACGAAGTTTTCCTCAGTAATGAATTAAATGCGGACTGTTATGATCTCTATAATTTTTCAGCTATTCGCTGTTTGAACACCGGATCTGAGATTCACGTACTATCAGAAGAGATGATGCCTGAGAATACCGAAATTGCCGCCCTGTACCGGTTTTGATTGATTATAATAGAGATTAAAAATTCTCTTAAACCCAACCTGAATAAATAATTTATATCCAAATGATTAAAGGGCTCCACCTGAGGTGGGGCCTTTTTTTATGAAATACACCTGAAAATTTGTATCCCCCCATTCTGTATAATTTCTTTGATAACAGAATGTGTAACCTGTTTTACAGAAAAGATCCGGGTGATGATATAAAATTTGCAGAAAGTTTAAAAACTGCAATTTACACTTCAGTATATTTCAATACAGAACAATTGAACATAAATCATGGAGGTTGAATATTTAAATGCTGGAAAAGAGAAGTAATATTAGAAAATATGGCTGGCTTTTGGTTCCCCTGGTGGCTTTTGGGGGGCTGTTTTATCCAATACTGGGACTGCTGGTCATAGCTGTTATGATAGGACTGATGGTCACCGGCCTTATGCGGGGTAAATACTGGTGTGGAAATATCTGCCCCCACGGCAGTCTCTTTGATTTGATCTTGAAAAAGATTTCCTTTAATCGGCAGATACCGGACTTTTTTAAATCATCTTTACTTAAATGGAGCTTTTTTGTTTTATTTATGGGTATGTTTGTACTGCGGATTATTAGAGCTTTAGGCAGTCTGGGCACAGAGGAATTCACCACCACTCTGGGGATGACCTTTGTGCTGCAGTATCTGATCATGCCTACCATTCTCGGAATAAGTCTGGCAGTACTGATTAATCCCAGAACCTGGTGTTCTTTTTGTCCCATGGGTACCCTGACCCAGCTTTTATATCAGGCCGGGCAAAAATTCGGCTTAAACAGTAAAAATCATTATGTTACTATTTCTGATATCGACAAATGTGAGGAATGTGGTCTCTGTGCCCGGGCCTGCCCTCTGGATTTGGAGCCCTATAAAAACTTTGATCAAAACAATCAGTTCACAGATCCGGATTGTATACAGTGTGGAGCCTGTGTTGAAGAGTGTCCCCTGGAGCTGCTGAATATTCCATCTAAAAATTAAATATCACCTGCAAAAAAAGCCCCGTTATCTTATATAAGATAACGGGGCCTGTTATGTTTTAGGTTTTCAAAAATAGCATATAAAAATAATAATCCAGAGGTCAGGAAGACAGATACTTCTGGGTCCTCTCCTCAAGCTCGGAGACCTTTTTTTCCAGCTCATTAATTCTTTTTTGCATATCCAGCATATTGTCCCCCAGGGGATCGGGCAGATTGCAGTGGTCCAGCTCACAATCCACATCAACTCTCTCACCATTGTGCACAATCACCCGGCCCGGAACCCCGACCACCGTTGAATTTTCCGGAACCGAATCTAAAACCACCGAACCGGCACCTATTTTAGCATTTTCACCAATTTCAATAGCACCCAGTACAATTGCTCCACAGCCCACCAGTACTCCATCCCTTATTGTCGGATGGCGTTTTCCTTTTTCTTTCCCGGTCCCTCCCAGGGTAACTCCCTGATAGAGGGTGACATCATCTCCAATCTCGGCTGTTTCTCCAATAACCACTCCCATACCGTGGTCAATAAAAAAACCCTGACCGATCTCAGCTCCAGGATGAATCTCCCCTCCGGTTAAAAAGCGGACAATTTGGGAAAGAAAGCGGGGTACTGTGCGCAGTCCCCAGGAATAAAGTTTATGAATAAACCGGTGGGCAATTACCGCGTGCAGTCCTGAGTAAGACAGCAGGACCTCCAGTATATTGTTTACCGCGGGGTCTCTCTCAAATACAGCTTGTAGATCAGACCTTATTTGAGATATCAAAATAATTCACTCCTTCTGCAAACATAAGTCAAGCAGTCAACTTTAGTTTATGTATATTATATGTGCTATTTTTAAAAAAGTAAACAGCAGCTAAAAAAAATTTAGCCGGCCCAGAGCCGGCTATTTTTTCTGATCAACTCTTTTGCCCGCTATTCCAGTTCAGCGAATTTATCGGCCAGATTCTCATCTTTTTTCAGAGAAGCATCCTTTAATTCAACTTTGTAATCCTGCAGTTTTTTCTGCAGCTTTTGATCACCCCGGGCCATGATCTGTAAGGCCAGAATAGCTGCATTCTGGGCTCCATTAAGGGCTACCGTTGCTACAGGAACTCCTGAAGGCATCTGAACTATAGAATAAAGTGAATCTGCCCCACCCAGGGTCGAAGTTCTAACCGGGACCCCGATTACAGGAAGTACAGTATAGCTGGCCAAAACCCCCGGCAGGTGGGCTGCCTTCCCGGCTCCGGCAATTATTACTTCCAGGCCCTGCTCTAAAGCATCTGCGGCATATTCATGAGCCAGATCAGGTGTCCGGTGGGCGGAGATAACCCTCATTTCATAACCTATATCCATTTTATCCAAAAAATCTGCTGCCTCTTTCATAATCGGCAGATCAGAGTCACTGCCCATCACAATCCCAACTTTAATTTCTTTATCACTCAACATCACCACTCCCCTCAAGATAGTTAACCGCCTGAAATCCAATATCAGTGCGGTAGTGCATATCCTCAAATTCTATTTCTTCCAGATACTGATACACCTTATCAATAGTAAACAGCAGGCTGCTGCCCAGAACGGTAAGGCCCAGGACCCGGCCTCCATCAGTGACAAATTTGGTTCCTTCTTTTCTGGTTCCCGAATGAAATACCAGCAGGTCATCATACTGTTCCAGATCCTCAAGCCCCTTAATCTCAAAACCAGTTTCATATGTTAAAGGATAACCACCCGAAGCCAGCATTACACAGGCTGCGGATTGAGCACTCCACTCCAGTTCAGCTTCTTCCAGCCTTTCATCAATGGTAAGCTCCATGGCTTCCACCAGATCACTCTTCAGCCGGGGTATTACAACCTGGGCTTCCGGATCACCAAAACGCACATTAAATTCCAGTACCCGGGGACCACTTTCAGTTAATATCAGCCCGGCATATAATATCCCTTTATATTTAATACCCCGGTCCTGAAGGGCCTCAATGGTGGGCCGCAAAATGGTCCGGTGAATCTTTTCTTCCAGTTTCTGATTTACAAACGGTGGGGGTGAATAAGCACCCATGCCCCCGGTGTTTGGTCCCTCATCCCCATCAAATACGGGTTTATGATCCTGGGAGGGAACCAGAGGCAGGACCTGTTCTCCATCGGTCAGGGCCAGTACAGAAACTTCCCTTCCTTCCAGAAAATCTTCCACCACAATCCGGTCTCCTGCTTCTCCAAATGCTTTTTTACCCATTATCTTATTAACAGCCTCACTGGCCTGCTCAAAATTCTGGACAATTTCCACACCTTTTCCGGCCGCCAGACCCTCTGCTTTAATGACATGTGGATAATTACCAACCTGCTGTAGATAGTTTAGAGCCCTGTCTAATTCTGTGAATACTTCATATTCAGCTGTAGGTATATCATATTCATCAAGAATTTGTTTGGAAAACACTTTACTGCCCTCCAGGCGGGCGGCCTCCCGGGAGGGTCCAAAAATACGCAAATCTCTCTTTTCAAACTCATCCACAATGCCGGCCACCAGGGGCTTTTCTGGCCCTACAACTGTTAGGTCAATGTTATGTTCTGCAGCCCAATCGGCCAGTCCCTGGATATTGTCAGCGGCAAGATCGACTATTTCGGCCAGCTCCTGCATTCCGTCATTTCCGGGGGCGGCATATATTTTTTTCACTTTCTCACTCTGATACAGCTTCCATACCAGGGTGTGTTCACGGCCCCCACTTCCGACAACAAGAATTTTCATGTTCATTCCTCCCCGTTCTATTCTCATCACTGCTGCCTGTAAATCGCCTCTTTGCGGTCCGGGCCAACCCCGATGATCTCTACAGGGGTCTCAGCCATTTTTTCGATACTTTCCACATATTTTTTCGCATTTTCGGGAAGCTGAGCAAATTTCCTGATTCCGGTTATATCTTCATCCCAGCCGGCAAATGTTTCATATTGAGGCTGATATTCTTCGGAAGTCCCGGATACCTCGGCTATTTTTTTGCCATTTACCTGATAGGAGGTACAGACTTTAATTTCCTCCAGTCCACTCAGCACATCGAGTTTGGTCAAAGCCAGTCCCGTCAAACCGTTCACCCTTACCGCATGGCGGAGCAGTGGAATATCCAGCCAGCCGCAGCGCCGTGGTCTGCCGGTCGTGACCCCGTATTCATGCCCTTTATCCCGCAGAAATTCACCGATCTCATCCTGCAGCTCGGTGGGAAAGGGGCCTTCTCCCACCCGGGTCAGGTAGGCTTTGGCCACTCCTATTACCCTGTCAATCAGGGTAGGGCCCACCGCAGCTCCGGTACATACTCCCCCGGCTGTAGGATTGGAGGAGGTAACAAAAGGATAAGAACCATAATCAATATCCAGCAGAGTGCCCTGGGCACCTTCAAAGAAAACACTTTTACCTTCCCTATGAGCCTGATCCAGAAGAATTGAGGTGTCAGTCACATGGTCAGAAATTTTATCAATACTTGCCTGATATTCGGCTTTTACTTCTTTTACGGTCATTGGTTCTGCCTGATATACTTTTTCTAAAACAAGATTTTGGTAATCAAGAGCCTGTTCAATTTTTTCCTGGAAAATTTCTTCCGGGAGCAGCTCACAGACCCTGATACCCCGGCGGGCCACCTTATCTGTATAGGCCGGGCCTATACCTTTACCGGTGGTCCCTATCTTTTCTGAACCCTTTCTCTTCTCTTCCAGACGATCCAGCTTTTTATGGTAGGGCATTATAACATGGGCTGTATTACTTATATAAAAATTATCCAGATCCACACCCCGCTTCTCCAGGCCTTCCATCTCAGCAGCCAGTTCAACAGGATCAATAACCACACCATTACCCAGTACACACATTTTTTCCGGATAAAGGATCCCGGAAGGTACCTGATGCAGTTCATATTTTTCATCACCAACAATCACGGTATGACCGGCATTATTACCTCCACCGAAACGCACCACCACATCGGCTTCCCGGGCCATCATATCCGTAATTTTTCCCTTACCCTCATCACCCCACTGGGCACCAACTACAATATTATGGGTCATAGTATTGGTTTAGGCTCTTTGCAGCCTAAACTCGCCCCCCTTTCCAATTTCATTTTTGAATTTTATTTTGATCTTTGACGGTTCGTCTTCC
Organism: Halanaerobiaceae bacterium; assembly: GCA_003553225.1. Classification (GTDB taxonomy): domain Bacteria; phylum Bacillota; class Halanaerobiia; order Halanaerobiales; family Halarsenatibacteraceae; genus T1SED10-99. Next base: position 23,782 of record PWDW01000160.1, on the reverse strand, counting down.
TGAAAATTTAGTATATTTTGATGTTTAATGATAATATATAATGACTATAGTTATAATTAATGAAAATACCTGATTTTCCTGTACAGATAATTTAACAAACACTTAACACCTTTCTAATATTAGCAAATCTTTATCATTGTGTCAAATAATATTACCTCCTGCAGGACTGTATACGGGTATACATAACCTGATATATAAAATGTTAACAATCAGACAATTTCAGATAATTTTATTCTTCTTAATTTCTTCTAAAAACAGAACAGAACTTTTTAAATATACCGGCTGTTTATTATTGATATCTTTCTCTTTTTGTAGTAATATATTATTTACAGAAGCAATTTTTTTGTGCTCTTTAATTACCAATTATAAATTATTTAAACCTCTTTTCTTCTTCCTGTCTCTGTTAGAAGCATTTTTGCTTTTCCAGAAAAGATAAACCTGCCGCACTTACATAGTTGTCCTGTTAAAAACTTCACGGTCTGATAAAATACTATCTACATATTTCAGGGGGCATAATGATGGTAAAAATGAATATTCATCAGCAGTCTACCCTGCGGATGATATCCGGAGAAAAGGGGCAGTCTGTAGAAATTGACGGCAGTATCATTGATTCCGGTTTTTTGAAAAAATTTCCCGGATCTACTCTATCCATATTTATGTATCTGGTTACTCATTTTGATAAAAATAATTATTTTATTACCACACGGGTTGATGAAATATGCAGCAAAATCCCCTATACTAAAAATGAAGTACAGCAGGGACTGGACAGCCTGCAGAACAATGATTTGATAATGATCAATGATCAGGCCTATGAAAATGATAAGTTTCAGATATATATCAACTTTGAAAAAGTAGCCCATATTTCTGAGAAAGATAATGATGAAAAGGAACAATTCGCAGCTGAAAAAGAATCAGCCAGCAGACCAAAAACCGAAAAAAAAGAATATGCTGAGCAAAGTATAAAGACGGGAAATAATCTCCAGGAGAGTGGGGGACAGAATCCGGAAAATTTAAAACATCTCAAAATAATACAGAAATTTATTCCCGAAAATAAAGATACAACTGCCGAGATGCAGAAAATCAAAAAATGGCTCAATGATTTTGATAAAAAAGTAATTAAGGAACTAATTCTTCGGGTGAAAAAATGGCAGAAAAAAAATAATAAAAATACAGAACAGGCCTATTATTATATGAACTCAATTATAGAAGACTGGTATGAAAAAGAAAGTTTCAGTTATGAAAAACTTCAACATTTTGACCAAATGTACCGGGAAACCAGAGAACTGGCCGAAATTTATGGTATTGACAGCTGGAAAAATGTAGACACCGTACAGATGAAAACTTTTAAAAGCTGGCTTACCGATGATGATTTTTCTCTCAGCCTGGAGGTGGCCAAATATGCAGTCAAGCAGGCTATTATTAGAAAAAGTGATGGTCAGCCTTCTTTGAAATATATAGAAGATAATTATATAAGACCCTGGAAAAATGCAGAAATAAGGAGTGTTCAGGAGGCCAAAAATTATCTGGCCCGGCAGGATAACCGAAATTTTACTCATCCAAAAAACAATCAGAATACACAGGATAAACAAAAGTCATCCGGCAGCTCACAGAAAAATAGTTCTTCCCGGACCGCAAGCAAAAAAAGCAGCTGGAATAACTTTCCCTGGAAGCTGGATAAAATTACGCAAGGAGGTTCTCCCTGATGGCTGTAGAAGAAAATTACATAGAAGACAGTAAAGGTGGCCCGGAGATAAAACAAACTGAATATCAGCTGCTGGGAATATTACTTCAGTACCCGGAAAAAATTGACGAGGTAGCCGATACCTTACAAACAGAACATTTTCATAATCCCCGCCCCCAGCTAATTTATGAAATGCTGCTGGAGCAGTTTCAAAAAGAAAGTCAAATTTCCCGTACCAAACTCTTCATGCAGTTAAAACAGGAAGGGGTTATAGAATCACCCGAGGAAACAATCAAACAGCTTACTTCCGGCTTCAATACGGTAGAAGAGCTGGAACCCACCATCAAAATTATCAAAAAAAATCATCAGTGTCAGCTGTTAAACAGAGCAGCCGGTAAGATAAAAGATATCACGCAAAATACCGACCTGGAGATCTCGGAATACCAGTCCCGGGCTCAGGAATTAATCTTTAATGCCACCACCGAAACCACCGATCTGGAAAAACATATTTATGATATGGACGATGCCCTGATGGAGTCTTTTGAAGCCTACCTGGACCGCAAGCACAACAAGCTTGATGTCGGACTGAGAAGTGGTTTTATTTCTCTGGATAATCTGATCGGAGGGTTCAAAAAAAGTCATCTGATAGTTATTGCTGCTTCAACCAGTATGGGGAAAACTGCTTTTGCCATTAATATTGTTAAAAATATTTTAAAACGAGATGTTCCCTGTGCCATAATGAGCCTGGAAATGGAAGCTCAGGAAATAGTGGACCGGATGATAATCCAGGAAGCAGAGGTAAATGGCTGGAAATATAATCAGGGTGAGACCACAGAACAGGAAGACCAGCGCATCTCCCGGGCCCTGGATAACCTCCATGAGCTGCCCTTAACCATCTCCGATGAAAGAGGCCTAAATGTTGCTCAGATCAGAGCCCGGCTGCGCAAATTCAAAGCCCAGCAGGGAGACCTGGGGCTGGTGGTTATTGATTATCTGCAGATGATACAGCTGCCCGATAAACAGCACCAGAATACTGCCCGGGCTGTGGGTGAAGTTGTGCTCCAGCTGCGCAATCTGGCTTCTGAACTGGAAGTACCTATTATGCTTATTTCCCAGATCAGCCGCAGTTTCACCAGCCGATCTGACAAAAGGCCGGTACTCTCCGATCTGCGGGATTCCGGAAACATCGAGGAAGTAGCGGACTCGGTCATTTTCCTGTATCGTCATGCCCATACCAGTGCTGCGGCCCGGGAAAAAGCCGAGGCTGAAGGTACCGAAGGTGAGACTGAAATAATTGTTGCCAAGCAGAGAACCGGTCAGACCGGATCCCTTAATCTTTACTTTGAGGAAGATTATATCCGGTTTGTGGATCCCGAAAATGCCTCTCTGGAAGGGAGTATGCCCGATGCCCCACCTCAGCAGGGATAATATTGATCTTATATTAAATTTTGTCAACAAATACCATGAATTATATGAAAAAGACCAGATCACAGAAGAACAGCTGAACAAAATTTCAAAAGTCCTGGATAATTTCGAGGATTATCCCTATTCTGAACTTCAGGAAAAATTAAATGAATTTTTTAATCAAAGCTGACCAACTTCCCCGCAGGCTGCTCAAAATTCTGAAAAATTACCACTCAACTTCAACCCTCCAGCTGCCATAAAAAAGCTGCCCTTTGTCTTTTTTACTTTACTTCTATTCTTTTACCTTCCCGGGCTGAACGATAAGCCAATCCGGCAATCTTAATGGAATAAAGATCATCTTCTGGAGTATAGGGAGGAGCTTTTTGGTCTGTAATTAAATCAGCAAACACACGGCAGTCTTCAGCTATATTGTCCACCGGGTCCGGATTTATAGTCTCCTCTTTATCGGGAGTTAAATATCTGATCTCCTCACCTTTTTCAACTATATATCCTTTTTCTCCAATTATCTTGCGGTCAAAACCCAGTCCCGGCCGGGGCCAGCCGCGGGCATATACCAGATAGGCGGTCCCACCACCTGCCAGCCCGAGCATAACAGAACCAATATCCCGAAGGATACGATCTTTTTCAACTTTTTTTCTTAGATCGGCATTAACCCATTTAACCTCACCCAGCCAGTCAATCAGCTGGTCTATATAATGTAAATTGGAAGCCACAAAAACATTTCCCATCCTCTTTTGATCATCATACCATCTGCTGATCTGCCGTCCCGAACACTGAATTGAGATAATGCTGCCCAGTTCACCCAGTTCGGGCAGCAGCTTCTTTATTGTGCGGTGTCCTCCACTCAAACGATGGGTTAAACCAACATGCAGCTGACCCGCACTCTTTTGAGCAGCTGTAATTGCTTCCCGGGCCCCTTTTTCTGTCAGGGCCAGGGGATACTCCACCAGTACATGTTTGTCATTTTTTAGAGCCCGGAGCACCATTTTTTTATGCAGACTGTTGGGGGTGGTAATTACAATACCCGAAGTTTCTTCAGTCTGACATCCCTGCTCCCAGTCTGTGATCACTTTATTAATGTTATGGCTGTCAGCAAATTCCTGCCCCCGCTCCCGGGAGCGAGAACAGACCCACACCACCTCCAGCAGTTCATGATCGGCGGCTGCTTTTGCACGAGCCTGAGCCATTCTACCCGTACCAATAATACCCAGTTTGATTTTTGTCCGGTTATGATCTTTATTATCTATAGTACTTCTGTCAGTCATATAGGCCCTCCTCATATTTGATGAGCTTAATCAGTTAAATCCTCATTAAAGGGTAAACGCCAGCTGTCAATCTCATACTTTGTTCCCGGTTTTGGGGCCGCATTTGGCTCCCGCCAATCCTTACCCAGAAAATTGCTGAAAACAACCCCTTCCTTATCCCTCAATTTAACATATTCCGGGTTCATGGGCACTTTTCCCACGGGAGTATCCAGCACATAAGTGGGTACAGAAAAGCCGGTGGTAAAACCCCGTAGGTTGTAAATAATATTAATTCCATCTTCTATTGGAGTCCGAAAATGTTCGGTACCTTCTAGAATCTGACACTGATAAATGTAATAGGGACGCACCCTCATGGCCACCAGACCCTGAACCAGCTCTTTCATGGTCTCCGGATCATCATTGATTCCTTTGAGCAGAACTGACTGGTTACCCAGCGGAATACCCGCTTCCGCCAGACGGCTGCAGGCTTTTCTGGCAGCAGCCGTCAGCTCCAGGGGATGGTTGAACTGAGTATTTAACCACAGGGGGTGATATTTTTTCAGCATAGTGCACAGCCCGGGAGTTATTCTCTGAGGCAGGGTGGAGGGTACCCGGGAACCAATACGCACAATCTCCACATGATCAATAGCGGTCAGCTGTTTTAATATATCCTCCAGCCAGCTGTCCGGGTATAACAGAGGATCTCCACCGGTCAGCAGTACATCACGAATCTCAGGTGTCTGACTTATATACTCCAGGGCCTGCTGACGGCCCTCCCGGGAAAAATCACCTTCCTCACCGGCGGTCATAAATCTCTTGCGCAGACAATGCCGGCACAGAGCAGCACAGTTATCCGAGATACACCAGGCAATACGGTCCGGATAAACCTTAATGATTCCCGGAGCCGGAGAATGTTTCTCCTCATCCAGAGGGTCAATCACCCCCACCGGATCGTGAAGTTCCCGGTTGGTCGGAACTACCTGTTTTCTTATACCACCACTGTCTTTATCCCGCTTCATTAAATTGGCAAAATAGGGGGTTATCTTCCAGCGATATTTAGCTTCAGTTTCTTCAATTTCAGAAGCCAGTTTTTGATCAACTTCAATGTAGTCGGCCAGTTCTTCCACAGAAGAAATAGAATTTTTTACCTGCCACTGCCAGTCCTCCCAGTCCTTTGGGTTTATATTTTCGGGTTTGTCTATCTGGGGAAACATAATTGATTATCCCTTCCTTTCTTGTATTAAAAATTATATAAATTTTAGGCTGCTGTTCGAGTCCTGTATTGGAACCATCCGGTAAGTATTGCGCTCAGCTGATAATGCTTATACTCCTCTGCTCTTTATTATAAAGCTTGATAGGGCTATCTGAAAATACAGTTAAAAAACGGATAAAAAAATTCCCTATAAAAATAAACCGGAGATAAAAATCTCCAGTAAAAAATTCATTAATTAAATTTACTTACACATAGCTCTCATATTCAGCACCATTATATCTCTTGCCTAAACCACTTCCGGAAATAATAATTCGTCAGGTCTATGGTGCACAATAAACCTGCAGCTAATAACTGACCAATTTTAAATTTTAGCTGCCACCCAGGAACCAACATAGGGCATAAGAATCAGCTGGGATAAAAAAAGTCCTCTATCGGCTTTGGTCATTATAGCCATCAGCAGAAAGAAATGCTCCATAAAACCCCAGAGGAAAATACCCAGCACACCACCACAAAATATAACCGGATATCTCAATCCCCACCACAGACGGGTCGGCATCCGGTAACGATACTTATTAAACCACAGGTGGGTTTTGTATCCTCCCCAGTAGGAAGATAAAAAAACATAGCCCAGAACAAGTGGTATAAAAATAGACAGAATAATATTGAGCTCCATTATTTGTGAGAGACCAACTCCTATCAGCAGAGCGGAGAAACCAGCTGCCGAGGCCCTCCTTCCTGCTCTTACAAGATACATATCTCTTTGCTTAAACACTCTTCATTACCTCCTGAAAATTTTTTAATAAAATCATATAAATTCTAGATTCCGAACCTGAACAAAAAAAGCAGGGTTAATATCAAAATAATCCCCAGACCCAGACATCCTATAACCCCCGGTTCTTTGTATATTGGTTTATTGGGGTCATGCTTATAGCTCAAACCACCGAACTTGCGTGCTTTTTTCATGAATTTTACCGATTTACTAAAATTACCTTTTTCTTTATGCAGGGCTGCCAGATTATTGTAGGCCGGACCATATTCATCATCAATTTTTATAATCTCCCGGTAGATCCGGCGGGCCTGTTCCCGGTGCTCTTTTTTCTGGTGTAAATTGCCCAGATTTAAAAGTGAGGGCAGATATTGATCATCAATACTCAGTGCTTTTGAAAACCACTGCTCTGCTTCTTCTAAATCCTCATCATAGACGGCCATAACTCCAATTTTATTATAGGCCGGAGCAAAATCCTGATTGTTTTCTATAATTTCTTCCAGCAGCTCCCTGCTTTTTTCAAAATCACCTTTACTGTATGCTGTTACGGCTTCTTTATATTTTTCTTCTACTTCATCAGAAACCTTATCCATAAATTCTTCTTCATTCAATTACATCACTTCCTGAATAAAATAATCATAAACTTTTATGAAAATTTCTAAATTTTATAGAGATACTAATATATCATCTATTAAGTGGATATAATAAATTACATGTAAAGTATAACATAATTCATATTGATCTATCAATAACCGGGCTTAATAACTGTATTTTACATTATAACATTATAATATGAAAAGCACAATTACTTGCCAGACAATTATGATGCCAAATTTTGGGGGTCTGGGGCTTTAAATATTCATAACTTTCCATCTTAAGCCCTTTATCTTTTTTCTGTGTTATTTTTCTATGTTGATTTTTTATGTTAATAAAGATATAACCGATCATATAATATTGTTTTATCATCCCGTATTTACGGTAACTTTTTATAATTATTTATGTTATTTAAGTTATTCATGTTAATTTATTTTCAGGAAATTATTTAATTTTAAGGTTCTCCTCTATATCCACAATAAGATTTAAGCTGCTGCTATTAGCTTAGATGAACATTATGACCTTAATTTATCTTTTAATTCAATATGTTCTCTAAAGCTGTCAGCAGACGCTCAACATTATGTTTCCGGGCAGTATGACCCATAAGCCCAATTCTTAAAATTTTTCCCGCTAAGGGGCCAAGACCTGCTCCAATTTCAATCTGATATTCTTCAAGCAGTTTTTTTCTAATTTCAGCTTCATCAGCACCATCGGGTACTATAACTGCATTTAACATCGGCAATCTAAAATCTGGTTCAACAAGCATATCAATTCCTAAACTCTCTAAACCTTTAACCAGTTTTTCATGATTATCCTGATGTCTTTTATATACATTATTTAACCCTTCATCTAAAATAAGTTTTAAGGCCTGATAAAGACCATATAACATATTTATGGGAGCAGTATGATGATAGGAACGTTTTTCACCTTCCCAATATTTTATAATCATACTAAAATCAAGATACCAGTTCGGTACTTTATTTTTACGATTATTTAAAGCAGCTAAAGCTTTATCAGAAAAAGTAATCGGCGATACTCCTGGAGGACAGGATAAACATTTTTGACTTCCACTATAACAAATATCCACTCCCCATTCATCTACTTCAACCGGCATACCACCAAGACTTGTTACGGCATCAACAAGAAAAATACTCTCGGTTTTTGACACAATATCTCCAATCTGCTCTACAGGATTACAAACACCTGTAGAAGTTTCCGCATGTACTACAGCCACTAGTTTGTATGATTCATTGTTTAACTTTTTTTCCACTTCTTCAGGTTGTACACTGGTTCCCCATTTAAATTCAATTGTATCTACATCAGCACCTAAACGCTCCGCTACATCTACCATACGAGTACCAAAAACACCATTAATAAGAACTAACACTTTATCACCGGGTTCAATTACATTGACAAATGATGCTTCCATTGCCGCAGAACCTGTTCCGGATACTGGAATAGTAACATTGTTTTCAGTGCCCATTATTTCCTTGAGATACGATTTTATCTCATCCATAATATTAATAAAATATGGATCAAGATGGCCAAGTGTCGGCCGGCTAAGTGCATAATAGGTCATTGGATGAACACTACTGGGCCCTGGTCCCATCAATAAAATTCCCTGAATATTTTCCAATAAATTCACAATTAATTCCTCCCTGTTTTTTTAGTTAGAATAAAAATAATAACTATCTTTTCTATTATTAGATTATCATCAAATTTTCCAAGATACAACTCTTTCTTTTTAATCTGTGAATTATTACAGCTTTTTACACCTTATTTGAAAACACTGGAATATCAAATGCTATTTGGGTTAGTTTATTAATTATTGCCCTTTCTCTCAAATCTTTTGATAAACCTGCTTTCTGTTTGGCTAATTCCTGCAGGAAATAAGCTGCCAATTTTTTATTTTTTTAATCTTTTTCATAGAAGGTTTAAATCCATTCTCAAAAAATTCAGGAGTCTAACTTTTATGTCTCCAGATAACCACAGCTCCGGCTGCTGCAAAGAGGACAGCTGTCAGAATAAGCCAGTTTTGATAGCCAAAAGTCTGTACCTTATTAATCCGCTGGGCCTGAGCACTATAATAATCCGGAATCACCCCTGTCCTGTTATTCATTTCTGAATCCTCCCGGCTCAATGAATCTGCATACATCACCACAGTCTCCCAGACCTTTAACTCACGGTCCCGGAATTCCACCTTCAATTTATCTATTTCTGACATAGAAAGAGGAGTTCCATCCTCAAATCGGGGGGTAAATTCCACCTGAGGGAGCATTTCTTCGGCCAGAGGTAAAAAAGAAAAAATATAGGAATCAGTAACCAGATGATAAAGCTTATTTTCATCTCCCTTTAGAATTTCAAATTCATTATTTCTTGCTGCAGGCTGTATTCCGGCCCCTCTGTATATACCTGCATTTTTAACAGCCCGGGTGGTGGGCAGGGGAATATTAAGAAATGGAAGCTGCATTAAAACAGCATCAGCCGGATTATAGTCATAATAGAGTCCAGAAAACTGCAGAAAGTAATGATCACCCATCAGCTCTTCCAGCAGGACGGCAACCTCCAGAATATAGCTTATTTCCCTACCCGTAAAATATACAGAAACCACAGGATAACCGGGATAACCATCACTGCCCAGACCCAGGCCCACAGCCTCCACTAAATCATAAAGTGCAATATATCCCTCCCGGCCCGGAATAATATTTTTTCTTATATTACCACTGGCCTGAACTGCTATATCCACCTGCTGTCCGGTTATCTCTTCGGTAACCAGGCGCATGGCATCAGGGACAAAATTACCCCCCGGAGTTTCTTCAGCCGAGGGATAACTTCTAATTGTAAAATCAGACTGAGCAACCGGATCCATAACATCCTCATAAAGACCCCCACTCATTTCAGCAATCAGATTATTGAGTTCCTGCTGGTATTCCGCGATCAGTTCAGCTATTTGAGGTTCCGGCTGTACCGTGCTATCCAGAGGAATTAAAAAAGGTGTATGATCATTATTACGAATTCTCAGTTTTTGTTCCTCCACATCATAGGCCAACTCCAGCTGGCCCAGATAATCAAGATATGCTCCGGCCTGAACTATGATAGTGTTATCCACCTGAAGTGGTTCATAAAGTGGTGTGTGAGAATGACCACCCACTATCAAATCTATATTTTCAACCTCCCGGGCCAGTTCTTTGTCTTCCTGGACCCCGGAATGAGTAACAGCCACAATGATATCAGCACCCTGTTCTTTCAGAAAATCTACTTTCCGATGTGCTGTCTGATGCTGATCGGTAAAGCTCACTTCTCCACTGTCAGCCATAACCTCAACTGCATCTTTGCCCACCAGCGAGAACAGGCCCATAGTAAATTCATCCGCTACTTCCATGATCTGAGTATACCGGATAAGATTTTCAGCCGAAAGGGGGTGGTCAACCGGAGGTTCCACATTTGAAGCCAGGATCACCGTGCTATCATGAGCTTCCGGGTAACCTGCCTCCCGGAGATAATCGGCCAGGATATCCGGTCCATAATCAAATTCATGGTTTCCGATCACCGCCACATCATAACCTATTTCCTGCAGAAGTTTCAGTTCCGGAGCTTGATTTCGAAGACTTAACCAGCCAAAAAGAGAACCTCCTATAAAATCACCTGCATTTAAAAGAAAGACCGGTTCCTGCTTTTCCTCTTTGCGGGCCCTTATATCTGCTGCTGCAGAGCCCAAACGGGCAAACCCGCCCCGGGTGGGATCCATTTCTGGATCATCAGTCAGAGGATCGTGATCCACAGCAGGAGAGTGGGGGATAAGAGCCGAATGTTCATCATTGGTGTGTAAGATTGTGAAGTTAATTTCTTCTGAGCGAACTTGATTCACCCTTCCCCAAAAAGAGCTAAATGTAACAGAAAAAGACAAAATTATCAGTATAAACAGCATAACAGAAATTACTTTTGTTTTTTTAGCGGACTGGAGCATTCCCTGTCCCCCGGTAATAAAAAAAATTTTTCTCATTCTACTGCAGCTCCTTTTTTTGTTCCTTTTTGTTCTTTTGAAAAACAATCTTTATGAACCTAAAGACAGCTATTTTTATTAATAAACTGAGATTTATATTTTTGAATCTGATTCTTCTTCAAAACCACTGGCAACATTAGGGCAGCTGCTTAACGGTTAATAGATACCAGCTGCAGCGGGAAACCATTATTTAAACTGAGAGATACATGATTCTTTATATTTCTTATTGTATCTCTTATTGTATAACTATATAGGGCTGAAAACAAATCTGATGTGTAAAAAAATATCGATTTATCCCCACCTTTATTTAAGAACAGGTTTAATACACTTAAAAAAATTTAAAAATAATTAAATAGCAGGCTGAATTCACATTATTTATATTTATAGAGAACAAACAAAAATAGTTTACCATTAAAAAAACCCGGCCTCTCCAGAATAAAAACTGGCCGGCCGGGGTTGGCTTTTCTTTTGGCTTTTTGGTCTGTTTTATAAAATTAAGCGGCTTTTGCTTTAACCGTAAAAACAAACTCCTCTGAGGCTTTATCATAATCCACATTAACCACAGACTCTTCCTTTACTTCATCTTCCAGCATCTCCAGAGCCAGCTTATCCTTTATATACTTCTGAATTACTCTGTTCAGAGGTCGTGCTCCATAGGTGGGATCATAACCGAGTTCCATAATTTCTTCTTTGGCCCGGTCAGTTACCTTAAGATCCAGATTTCGGTCAGCAAGCAGTTCTCTGAGATCTTCCAGCTTTAGGTCCACAATCTTGAGCAGATGTTCTCTGCTCAGAGAGTGGAAGATTATCTGTTCATCGATACGGTTTATAAACTCGGGCCGGAAGTTGTTTTCCAGAGCTTCTGTTACCTGTTTTCTAATCTCCTGTTCATCCTCCAGATCTTTGATATACTGTGAACCCAGATTGGAAGTCATAATTATAATGGTGTTTCTAAAATCAACCTCATTGCCCTGACTGTCAGTCAGCAGACCATCATCCAGAATCTGCAGCAGGATGTTAAAGACATCGGGATGAGCCTTCTCAATTTCATCCAATAAAATTACAGAATAGGGCTGACGCCTGATCTTTTCGGTCAGCTGGCCCCCTTCTTCAAAACCCACATAACCAGGGGGTGAACCAATCAGTTTAGCTACAGCATGACGCTCCATATATTCAGACATATCCAGTCTGACCAGTGACCTTTCATCATCAAACATGTAGGCGGCAAGAGTCTTGGCCAGCTCAGTTTTTCCCACCCCGGTAGGTCCCATGAATATGAAGGAACCAAGGGGCCGGTCTCTTTCCTGCAAACCGGTGCGAGAACGGCGAATAGCATTACTTACCGCATTAATTGCCTCTTTCTGACCAACCACCCGTTCTGCAAGCTCATCTTCCAGATGTATAAGTTTGTCTTTTTCATCTTCCATAACTTTGCGCACCGGAATATCGGTCCAGGAAGCAACAATTTCCGCAATATCTTCCTCGGTTACCTCCTCCCGGACAATATTCTGACTGGCTTCCAGGTTGTTAATTTTCTCATCAACCTCATCCAGTTCCTGCTGAAGTTCATTCAGCTGCCCATACTTAAGACGGGCCGCTTTTTCATATTCAGCCTCCCGTTCGGCATTCTCGATTTTTACCTTCAGGTCATCCATTTCTTCCTGCAGTTCCCGGCGGCGCTGAATTAAATCTTTTTCACTGTTCCACTTAGCCATCAGGGGATCCCGCTTTTCCTTCAGTTCACTTATCTCTTTTTTAATATCTTCCAGCCGCTCCCGGGACTGCTCGTCTTCTTCCTGTTTTAGGTTTTCTTTTTCAATTTCCAGACGACTGATCCGGCGGTTAAGTTCTTCAATCTCCAGGGGCATGGAATCCATATCAATTCTCAATTTTGAGGCCGCCTCATCGATCAAATCAATTGCCTTATCAGGCTGAAACCTTTCCGTAAGATAGCGCTCTGAAAGTTCGGCGGCCGCTACCAGAGCTGAATCTTTGAATCTTACTCCATGATGAATTTCATATTTCTCTCTCAGCCCCCGCAGTATGGAAACTGTATCTTCCACTGAAGGTTCATCAATTTTAACCGGCTGAAAACGCCGCTCCAGAGCTGCATCCTTTTCAATGTGTTTTTTGAATTCCTGGAGGGTGGTGGCCCCAATACAGTGCAGCTCTCCGCGGGCCAGTGCTGGTTTTAACAGATTTGCGGCATCCATTGAGCCTTCAGTAGCTCCGGCGCCCACCAGAGTATGCATTTCATCAATAAACAGAATTATCTCACCTTCCGCTTTTTTGATTTCTTTGATGACAGATTTCAGACGATCCTCAAATTCACCACGATACTTGGTGCCGGCAATCAAAGAACCCATATCCAGAGAAATTAATCTCTTATTGTGTAGAGCTTCGGGAACATCTCCCTGAACCACACGCTGGGCCAGGCCTTCTACAATAGCGGTTTTACCAACTCCCGGTTCTCCAATTAATACCGGATTATTCTTTCTCCTCCGGGACAGGACCTGCATGATTCGACGGATGGAGTTTTCCCGGCCAATAACCGGATCCAGATCACCCTCCCTGGCCCTTTCGGTTATATCAATGGTATACTTTTCTAAAACCTGATATTGGTCCTCGGCCTGTTCTGATGTTACCTGGGCCCCATCTCTGATCTCCTCAATCACCTCTTTGGTCCGGGACAGAGTTATTTGTTTGGCGGAAAAAAGTTCGGCAGTTTTACTTTTATTATCGGCCAGAAGTCCCAGAAGAAAATGTTCACTGGAGATATAATCATCCCCCATCTGCTGGGCCTGCTTTCTGCTCTGCCGAATAACATTGCTTAACTGCCGGGACATATATAACTGTCCCTCATCATCTGAATAAACCTGGGGCAGGCTGTCAATTATACCCTGCAGGTCTTTTTTAAAAGATTTGATATTTATACCCAGCTTTTCGAGAATAGGCCTTACAATACCTTCATCCTGAGCCACCAGACTCGAAAAAAGATGAGCCGGATATATCTCCTGATTGTTGTTGTCTTCGGCCAGATGCTGTGCTTCAGCAAGACTTTCCTGAGCCCGTCTTGTAAAGTTATCCATTTTCATAACTATCTACCTCCGAAAAAATTTGCTTCCTGATGTTTAATTATAATTCATACTTAATTACCGTCAGCTATATTATAATATAAAAGTCAAAGAAAGTCAAAGTTAATTTTTTCGGATAAAAATACCGGGACCTAAAATGAACATCACTTTTAGCCCCCGGAGAAAAATAATTATTTTATACCATTCTTGCCCCATCAGGATGTCCTCAGATTTTATTTATCAAATTCACCAAAAGGTGGATCTAATAATCTCTGGTGTTCATCTTTATCATCAAGTGTATCTTTTATTTCAGCTGGCAGATCCAGATTTAAGGTCTGAAAATTATCTTTAATATGAGCTTTTGAAGAAGCCTTGGGAATCACAACTATTTCCTTATCCAGCAGCCACCGCAGGACCAGCTGAGCCGGACTGCATTCACATTCTCTGCTCAAATCGGTAATTTCCGGATCAGAAAAAACATCTCCCCGGGCCAGGGGACTGTAAGCAGTTAAAACAATATCATGCTGTTTACAGTACTCCAGGAGTTCTTTTTGATATAAATAGGGATGAAATTCAACCTGGTTGCAGGTAATGGGGGCTGAACTTTTTTCCCGGGCCTCTTTTAGATGATTTATGGTAAAATTGCTGACCCCAATATTTCTGGTTATTCCCTCTTCCTGCAGGCGGTTCAGGCCCGCAAGAGTCTCCTCCATCGGAACCCTGCTGTTGGGCCAGTGAATCAGCAGCAGATCAAGATAATCAATCTCCAGTTCCTGCAGAAATCTCTTACCTGCAGAAAGCACCTGTTCTTTTTTTAAGCTGCTTCGAAATACCTTGGAGGTAATAAATACCTCTTCCCGGTCCAGACCTGATTCTTTTAGGGCCTGTCCCACTTCCCTGTGATTATTATAGGCATCGGCGGTATCAAGATGACGATAACCGGTTTCTAAAGCTTTTTTTACCGCCCACACACAATCATCACCCTTGATCTGCCAGGTCCCAAATCCCAGGGCCGGAATTTGATCTCCCGAACTCAAACTGCGATACTCCATGTATTATCAACCCTCCTGTAAATATTTTTTTGATATTTTAATTTTTTCCTCTGCATTTCCTCTTTGCATTTCCTCTTTATATAGTTCTTAATTATATAATTCTGTGTATAGTTTAGAAATTTTACCGAAATAAATTATGTACCTGAATATTTGTCCTATAAATCCCGGACCTGTATTCTATCCTTTATACTATCTATTCTGTTTTTCCCTTTAAAATCCTGCAAATATAGTTCAATATCTCTAAGAGAACTGTATTTCCGGATTAAACAAGCTGGCTTTAAGGGAATAATCCTCCTTATTCCTCATCCAATACCCCATAGGGCTGTAATGGTTCAACCAAACAAACTAAATAGCTTAAAGTCATATTTTGACTTCTTTTTTAGGGCTTACCTATCAAATGAAAATAAATTTATTTATTACTTGACATTATAATGTTTTTCTCTTATGCTGTAATTTAGAAATATAACTAATTTAACAGTGGGGAAATTCATAACAGCTGATATTTTTATTTTAAAATTTATAACTGTTGAAAGGAGTCCTGAATTACCATGAATATTTCATCAATTCATGATGAAATGGCAAAAAAAAGATTAAGTGAAATACCGGATGAGATTTTTAAAATAGCAAATCAAAAATTTACCGAAGATGAAGAAGCTTTGATTCCCGTTAAAAGTGATCTGGACATGACGGGTAATTTCCAGGAAAACTGGCTTCTGGTAACCGACAAAAGGCTGGCTGTGTTTTCTGTA
Organism: Halanaerobiaceae bacterium; assembly: GCA_003553225.1. Lineage (GTDB taxonomy): Bacteria > Bacillota > Halanaerobiia > Halanaerobiales > Halarsenatibacteraceae > T1SED10-99. The sequence goes on along the minus strand of PWDW01000160.1, from coordinate 7,981 downwards.
ATACAGCAGCAGGACAAAAGAGAAATTGAATATTATGACCAGCTGCTGTCCGAAATTAAAGACATACGCATTAAACGATTTGTAGGTAATGCCTTTCTGGAAATTGAAACAGAAGAGCAGAGCAAAAATTTTCTGCGCTTCTCTCTATCCTATACCCAGCGTTTTGAGTGGGTGGCTCAGAGAATAAGAAATATGATCAACCCCGAAGAAGCCAGAGAAGAATTCAGCAACACCGATATGAAGGAAATGACCAAAGAAAGGCTGGAATATGAAGACCGCTGTCCCGGATGTGGTCGTAAACTGCCCTCCGGAATGAAGGTCTGCCCTAAATGTATTGATAAACAAAAAATATTTAAAAGAATGTTTAGCTATCTTAAACCATACTGGGGCCGGGCTTTGATTGCGCTCTTTTTGCTGCTGTCCATAAGTGCCCTTAATCAGGCCGTACCCTACCTGACCAGGGTCCTGATCGATGATGTTTTAACCGAACAAAACTTCAGCCTTTTTTATGTAGTAATTGCCCTTCTGATTGCAATTTATGTCATGAAAGCTGCTTTTATCGGGGTTAGAACCTATTTGATGCAGTTTGTGGGCCAGAGGGTTACCATGGATCTGCGAAGTGAAGTATATTCACATATTCAGAAATTAAGTATGAACTATTATGATACCAACAGGACCGGTAAAATTATTAACCGGGTCTCAACCGATACCGGACGGCTGCGCAGATTTATGGTGGAAGGTGTACAGCAGCTGTTAAATAATATTTTTACCGTTATGGTAATTATGAGTATTATGTTTGGAATGAACTGGCGTTTATCTTTAATATCACTTTCACCAATACCGGTAGTGATTATAATAACCATCATTTTCAGAAATTCCATTCACCTTATTTATCACAGAATCTGGCGGCGGCTGGGTGATATGAAGGCGATTATCGGAGATACTGTACCGGGGGTTAAAGTTGTAAAAGCCTTTACTAAAGAAAATGAAGAAATCAATAGATTTGATTCTCAGCTGGATGAACTTTTTTCAGAACAGATGAATGCTACCAAAACCAGAAGCATTTTTTATCCGGCTATGTCAATGAGCACCTCACTGGGAGCAATTATTATCTGGTGGTATGGTGGCCTGAGAACCATGGAAGAAGTTATAACCGTGGGGACCCTGGTCGCTTTTACCCAGTATATGTGGGGGCTTTATAACCCTGTCCAGCAGCTGGCCCGTCTAACCGGACAATTTGAAGAGGCCATCACCTCCGCAGAACGGGTTTTCAATGTTCTGGATATGGAACCGGAAACCGATGAATATGATCAGAAAAACATCACCAAAAGCAAAGAAGATCTGGAAGGAAATGTGGCCTTTGAAAATGTTTACTTTCAGTATGAAAGTGAAGATGAAGATGTGCTGGAAAACATAAATCTCGAAGTTAAAGCCGGACAGACCATCGGACTTGTTGGCCCCACCGGAGCCGGGAAGACAACTTTTGTTAACCTGCTGCCCCGTTTTTATGAAGTAACCCGCGGGGCTATCAAACTGGATGGCATTGATCTTAGAGATTATGACCTGGAGTGGCTGAGAAAACAGATTGGTATTGTCCCTCAGCATCCCTTCCTGTTTTATGGGACTATTGCTGAAAATATTGCCTATGGTATTGAAAACCCCTCCCGGGAAGAAATAATCCAGGCCGCAAAAATGGCCAATGCTCATGACTTTATTATGGATTTCCCTATGGGTTATGACACTCATGTCGGAGAAAGGGGTATCGGACTTTCAGGTGGAGAAAGACAGCGAGTTTCAATTGCCCGGGCCATACTGAAAAATGCCCAGATAATGATCCTGGATGAGGCCACCTCTTCTGTAGATACTGAGACTGAAAATAAAATCCAGAATGCTATCGACCGTTTAATTGAAGGAAGGACTACTTTTGTAATTGCTCACCGGCTTTCCACACTGAGAAATGCGGATAGATTAATTGTTATTGAGGAAGGAAAAGTAGTAGAAACCGGAACTCATGATGAACTGCTGGAAAAAGAAGATGGTGTTTTCAAGAAACTGTGGGATATGCAGACTACGGTATCCACACTGGATGCTTAAAATTAAGGCTTAAAACCGTCAGGGCCCTGTTTTATACAGGGCCTTTTGTTTTTAACCTGCTTGTTTTCGCTGGATACTTGTATTGCTTTCTGGATACTTGTATTGCTTTAAAGTATTATATCTCCCGATTATTATTTGTTATTATTTTTTCAAAATTGCTATTTTTAAAATAAATGTGGAGGGCCAGCATAATCATAAACTTTTTGATTTTTAAAATGTTATTTTACTGATGAACATATTTTATATTTCAGGTAAGCTCTTTGAACATCGGCCAGTGAGGGAGAGTAACTTCCCAGGTCTCTTCTCCGGTCCGCTGGTAACCCAGCTTTATGTAAAAGCCGGCCGACCGTCTGCGGGCCTTAAGCTTGATCCTGACAAAACCCTGCTGAAGGGCATATTCTTCAGCCCGGTTCATAATTCTGGTCCCTATTTTGGAACCCTGATATTTCTTTCTGACCACCACCTGACGTATTTTGACCTCCTTATCATTTAACTTTTTGATAACCAGTACCGCAATAAGCTTTTTTTCATGAAAAGCTCCAAAGTGGATCTGTTCTTTTTCTGAAGCAAGATCTTCATTATGTATATTTAAGTTGAGCGGTTTTCTTAAAATTTCATTTCTCAGTTTCAGCTCCTGATGGTATTCATCAGAACCATATTCAATTTTTCTGATAATTATATCATTATGTCTTTTATGTTCCCCTTTATCCTGTTCCACCTCAGTATTTCGCTCCTTTCACTTTACTTCCTCTTTGCCATTTTGCCCCTGCCAAAAGTAACCTGCCGGATCCTGAAAATTATATTTAATTTTAATAAAGGAAAGATAAGTTAAGCTATTTTGATATAACTGGACCGGAACCCGGTTTTGATACAATTAAAAAACCGATCAGAAAAAATACCCTTTTCCTGACCGGAATTATGATCATCAGCTTCAAAACGAAAACTCCTTTAGAAAGTTTCTTTACTTGGTTATCTGTCACATAATTTGCTGGGCTGCTTTTATATTTCGGATCTTAACAATTTACGGCTCTTCTTGTCCAGTTTGTTAAAATCCGTTATCTCATATCGATTACCATCAACATCATGGAAAATAACTCTTCCGTTTTCATAGGGCCGGATATCTCTTCTCCTGCTTTTAATATCAAAAGAACGTGAACCTTTTTCTGTTTCAACTTCCCAGCGGGTAACACCGAATTCTTCCTCTACCTCATGAATTTTAATGATCCGGGGCATAAAGTACATTTTTTCCAGGATCTTTTCCAGTGCCTGCCGGGATTGGTTATCCAGTTCAGAAATATCCTTGATCATACCTATTTCATCTTCATCATCTTCATCTTCTTTGAAAGAAATATAACGGCCAATCTGACTGAGAGGAAAAGCAGGATTAACTTCAACTCTCTCATATGTCTTATCTTCTTCTTTTAATCTTAGATTTACTTCCTGTACATCTTCATTAAGCCTTATTTCCACATTTTCAGGATCCAGTATCGTAATTTCTGATTTTTTCTTATTTACACACATCATTAATCACCCTTATCTTCTTATTAAGTGATAGTAATTTAAAATCTGGTTAAGTAAAGCCTGATTCTTCTTTAATGCAATCCATATTTTATACTATTACTTATTATACATCAACTCTAATTAAAGCTCTGTTAAGAGCTTTGCATCTCTTCAGCACAGCTTACTGGTTTTTTAATGCCTTACAACAAGTAATTATAACTGCAGCTTAATTTTACTTACATTTGCTTATAATTTTATAAATTTATTTTTTTAATATCAGTATATTATATTCATTTATACAAATTCCATACTAATTAAATCCTGATTTCAATATTTCTACATTTTGATAAGAACCTTGATTATACCCTGATTGTAATTAAATATATCTTCAAACAGGTCCGGGACATCTTCCAGGTCAATTCGGTGAGTCACAAAACGGGTGGGATCAATCTTTTCGGCCTTGATTAAATCCTGTACTTCAAGCCCCTCCCGCATTGTTGAATACCAGGACCCAATAAGATTTAAATTTTTACGAATTAATAGCTGACTGGGTTTTAATTCATACCGGGCATTTTCGCCAACGGCAATAAATGTTCCTTTCACCCGCAGGGCCTTAAATCCATTTTCGTAAGAAACTCCTTTACCTGAACATTCAACTGCTATATCTGCTCCCCGGCCCCCGGTGATCTCTTTAACCTGCTTTTCGATATCAACTTCCCGGGGATCCAGTACTGTACCGGCTCCCGCCTTTAGAGCCTCCTGCCTTCTTTCCGGAACAGGATCAACACCAATAACAAAAGCATTCCTTCTTCTGGCAAGAGCCACGGCGGCCAGGCCGATAGGACCACAGCCAAACACAATTATATCATCTTTCTCAGAAGCCCCTACTCTCTCCAGAGCAGCATATGGTGTTCCCCAGTTGTCAAATATAAGAGCTCCATCCTCATAACTCACTCCCTCTTTTAAGGGCAAACAATTTCTGGCCGGTGCGGTTACCAGTTCTCCAAAACCACCATTCACATCTGAACCCGGCCTGCTGCTGCAGAGCACAAAGCGTCCCGTGCGGCAGTATTTGCAGCTGCCACAGCCTACTACATTATTTACGGCAACCCGGTCCCCGACCTCCAGATTTTTTACATCAGAACCAACTTCAATAATTTTACCCCCTATTTCATGACCTCCAATTTCATCTACAGCTTCATCAACCCGCCAGACCCACATATCAGAGCCACAGATCCCGCTGGCTTTTATTTTTATCAGCACCTCATCTGATGCAGGCTCAGGATCAGAAACTTCCACCATTTTTAGGTTCCTGGGTCCAAAAGGTTTAATTGCTTTCATTTTTTTATCCCCCTCATGTAGTATATTGTTGTTTTCAACCATACTTTAAAAACAGAATGACTTTATTAATTCTGTATTCATCTATTAATATAATAATATATTTGAAATGATTTTGCCAATAATTTAAATTTTAGGTTTCTGTCAGGCCAATCTATTTTTCTAATTTACTTCTAGTTTGCTATTATAAAAGGCATTTAACGAAATTGTAAATGTTGCTCCTTCTCCTACTTCACTTTCTACCCAGATGTTACCATCATGAGCTTCAATTATTTCTTTACTAATAGCTAACCCTAAACCGCCCACTTCTGATTTATCAGATAACTGCACAAATTTTTCAAATATCTTTTTTTGATATTTTTCTGGAATACCCGGACCATGATCTTTAACTCCAATTAATACCTGGTCTTTTTCTTCTTTACTTTTAGCAAAAATAATAATTTCATCTCCCTTATTACTGTAACGAAGAGCATTTCCCAGTAAATTTGTTAAAACCCAGCTGATTTTACTGGCATTAGCAATAACAGATGGTAAATCATTTTCTAATTCTTTTTTTATTTTAATTTTTTCCTTTTCAGCCTGGTTTTTTATATTATCAATCGCAAAATTGATTAAATCATCTACTTCAACAGAAACTTTTTGAGAATAATTAAGAATTGTATCATTTTGAGTATTAGTAGTAATTTTACTGTAATAAGCTTCTAATATATCACTACGACTAATAAGTCCAATAAGTTTTTCTCCTTTACTGTCCAATACAGGCACTGTTTTTATTTTTATATTATTCATTAATTCCATAGCCTTTAATAAATTATCTTCTTCATTTAATGAAATCGAAGAGGGAGTAATAAAATTTTCGATTTTCTGATTGCCTTTTTTTTCTTCTAAATAATTTAAGACTTCTCTATAGCTAATCATACTGATAAATTTATTATTTTCATTTTTAACAACTGGTAAATAAGAATGAAATACTTTTTTAAATAATCTATTTGCTTTTTCAATGGTATCCTTTTCTAATAAAGCAATTAGTTCAGTACTCATTACATCCTTCACCTTTATATTTTTTAAAATTCCCGCTTCTCCAATAGCTTCAATATCAACACCTCTGTTTAAAAGTTTTGTAGTATATATATTACGTTTTTGAATAAGTGTAGTTAATACTGTACTAATAACACAGGCAAACATTAATGGAAGAAATATTTTTGGATCTCGAGTCATCTCAAATAATATTATAATAGAAGTTAATGGAGCATGAGCAGCTCCGGCAAACACTGCCCCCATACCTACCATTCCATATGCACTTGGCCCTGCACTAATGTTAGGAAATATTATATTGACTAACATTCCAAAACTACTCCCCATCATTGCACCAATAAATAAAGAAGGAGCAAATATTCCACCAGAACCTCCACTTCCTAAAGTAAAATTTGTAGCTAATATTTTCCCGAACATTAAAATCAAAACTATCTGCAGAGACAAATTACCATGTAAAGCACTTTCCATTACTGGATACCCGGTAGAATGAATTTCAGGTATTAAAAACGCCAGTAAACCTAAAAATAATCCTCCTAATGCCGGCTTCAAAAATTTAGGAAAATATAATTTTTCAAAAATATGTTCCATTGAATACAACGAATTTTCAAATAAGAGGGCTACTAAGGCTGCTGCAATACCTAATCCTAAATAAAATATAATTTCCCAAATACTCACAATTTCGAAAACAGGGATATCAAAAATAGCTGTTCTTCCTGTAAAAAATAAATTTGCCACCCCGGTTCCTGCTACAGAAGCAACTACTATAGGAGAAAAACTGGTTAATTTAATATTTTTTAATAAAACCTCCAGACTAAACATAACACCAGCCAGGGGCGCATTAAAAGTACCACCAATACCGGCAGCTGCTCCTGCAGCCAGTAAAGTTTCCACTTTTTCAGAATTCAATTTAAAAAATTGTCCTACAGCAGATCCAAAACCAGCTCCTATTTGTACAATTGGCCCTTCTCTTCCAGCAGAACCACCAGAACTGATAGTGATTGCAGAAATCAAAGCTTTTAAAGGAGCTACTCGTACTCTAATAATGCCAGAATTTAAACCTACTGCTTCCATAACTTCTGGTACACCATGCCCCTTTGCTTCTTGGACAATAAAAGAAATTAACGGCCCTATAATTAAACCACCTAAAGCAGGAATTCCAATACGATAATACCAGGGTAATGCTCTAACTGCAGGGAGAAAACTCTCACCAGCGCCTGCTCCCCAAAATATATTTTTCAATATTGAAATTAAATAGTGAAATCCTACTGCTCCCAGCCCCCCAACCACTCCAATTAAAGCTGCTAAAACAATCATTCCAGTCATATTTGATTTTTTTATAAAATGTCGTAATTTATATATTTTATTTTTCAATTGATAAAATATATTTAAAAACAAAATGTTGTTATCATTTTTCATAAGAATATTAATATCCTCCTTATTAACTTATAAAAACAATTTATTATTATTTAATAAACTTAGTAATATACATAATATATAGAATTCCTAAAACAACTGATAAAACTGACATTAGTATTATAACTAATTTAGCCTCTTTCAATATATCAATGGTATCTATTTGATTTTTATATAATTGATTAATTTTTTGGGCTGAAAATATACTAATACTTTCATTTAGATTATTATATGATTGATATATTTTCTGGAAATAATCACTTTTATTTTGATTTTCGTTTTCTTTTATTAAAAATTCTTCAGCCTCTGTAATAAAAGTTTTATAATTTCCCTTTAACTTAATAAGTTCATCCTCATTATTAGTTTTATTATCAATTGTACTTAACATTTTTAATATTTCTTTTTTGTTTTCATAAAATATATGATTTTTCTCTATATTTTTTTCTAGAATATTTTTTATGATGAATTTATGTTGTGTATCAATTTTTTCATTAATTTTCTCTATAGAAGATATAACTTTCAATTCACAATCGTTTTCTTTAAGTGAATTCTCCAAATTACTTAAATATACTGTAACCCAAAAAACTATAAAAGTAACAAT